>DASURS010000089.1:0-60653 GCA_036279935.1 Pyrinomonadaceae bacterium | reverse complement strand
TTGAACATCAACGGCGTTCGCGCCGGCCATTTGTTCCTCGAAGCATTGCGCGGCGTTACTGATCCCGAAGAGAAACGAAAGCGTATCGGAAAAGTGTTTATCGACGTCTTCGAAGAGGAAGCGAAACGTCTCGGCGACGTCGGTTTCCTGGTCCAGGGAACGCTGTACCCGGACGTGATCGAATCAGTCTCGGTGCGCGGTCCGTCGGCGGTGATTAAGAGTCATCACAACGTCGGCGGGCTTCCTGAGAAGATGAAGTTGAAATTGATCGAGCCGCTGCGCGAGTTGTTCAAGGATGAAGTGCGGCTGATCGGACGAGAGCTCGGCGTTCCGGAAGAGATTTTGGGAAGACATCCGTTTCCGGGCCCCGGTTTGGCGGTGCGCATTCTCGGCGACATCACTGAAGAGAAGATTCGTCTCGTGCAGGCCGCGGACCGAATTCTTGACGAAGAGTTGAGGCTCGCTGAGTTGTACAACTCAGTGTGGCAGGCTTTTCCGGTTCTCTTGCCGGTGTCGACTGTCGGTGTGATGGGCGACGAGCGAACGTATGAACGCGTGGTCGCGATCCGCGCCGTCACCAGCATCGACGGCATGACTGCCGACTGGGCGCGTCTGCCGCACGATCTGCTTGCGCGAGTTTCCGCCCGGATGGTTTCCGAGATACGAGGCGTTAATCGAGTTGTCTACGATATCAGTTCCAAGCCGCCTTCAACGATTGAGTGGGAATAACACCTCCACGGATAAATGAACGATAAAAACTTCGTACACCTTCATCTTCATACTGATTACAGTCTTCTTGACGGCGCTATTCAAATAAAGCCGCTCTCCAACCGCCTTGAGGAATTGGGCATGAACGCGTGCGCCATGACCGACCATGGCAACATGTTTGGCGCGATCTCGTTCTACAACGCGATGAAGTACAAGGGCGTGAAGCCCATCATCGGTTGCGAGACCTACATCACGCGCGGCAATCGCAAAGAGAAAGCGGCCAGCGCGCCCGGGGAGAAAGCAAACTTCCATCTGATCCTGTTGGCCCAGAACTACGAGGGTTATCAGAACCTCGTCCGGCTGACGTCCAAGGCGTATACCGAAGGCTTCTACTACAAGCCGCGCATCGACAAAGACCTGCTCGCCGAGCACAGCAAGGGACTGATCGGTCTCTCGGCGTGCATGTCCGGCTGGCCGTCGGCGATGCTGGCCGCGGACAAGTGCGACGAGGCGGCGAAAGCGGCGATCGAGTTTGAGGAGATCTTCGGCAAAGGGAACTACTTCCTCGAGATCCAGGAGCACGGGCTCGAGCCTCAGCAGCGCATCCGCAAACCGCTCGTCGAACTTTCCAAACGCACCGGCGTGCCGCTCGTCGCAACCAATGACGCGCACTACCTGATGCCGGAAGACGCGCGCGCTCACGACGTTCTCCTCTGCATCGGCTCGGGCAAGACGGTTAACGACACGAATCGTCTGCGATACCAGAGCCCGAATTTTTACGTCCGCTCCGCCGAGGAGATGTGGCGCATCTTCGGCGACGAGCTTCCGGAAGTGCTGACGCGGACCGTCGACATCGCCGAGCGCTGCGACATCAAGCTGCCGCAGAACGTCAACTACCTTCCGCAGTACCCGATTCCGCAGTCGGAAGAAGGGCTCTCGGTCGACGATTATTTCGAGAAGGTCGTGCGCCAGGGGTTTGAACGACGCCGGCAGCGCGTGTGGGATCCGCTGGCCGCGCGCGGAGAACTGAAAGAACCGCTCACGAATTATCAGACGCGGCTGTCGAGCGAGATCCAGATGATTAAGCAGATGGGGTTTCCCGGCTACTTCCTCATCGTCTGGGACTTCGTTCGCTACGCGAAAGAGCACGCGATTCCCGTAGGTCCCGGCCGCGGGTCGGCAGCCGGGTCGCTCGTGGCCTACTGTCTCGAGATCACGGACGTCGATCCGCTCCAGTACGACCTGCTGTTCGAGCGCTTCCTTAACCCCGGCCGCGTCTCGCTCCCTGACATCGATATCGACTTCTGCGTCCGCGGTCGCGGCGACGTAATCAATCACGTCGCGGATCTCTACGGCCGGGACTCAGTCTGCCAGATCATCACTTTCGGAACGCTCGCCTCGAAGGCCGCGATCAAGGACGTCGGGCGGGCGCTCGAAGTGCCTTATGCGGACGTCGAGCGGATCGCTAAGCTGATCCCGCCGCCGGTCCGCGGCCGCAACGTCAGCATCAGCCAGGCGCTTGAACAAGTACCTGAGCTGCGGAAGGAGATGGAGACCAACCCGCAGGTTAAAGAGATACTTCAGATCGCGCAGCGGCTCGAAGGCTGCGCGCGGCACTCGTCGGTCCACGCAGCGGGCGTCGTCATCTCGCCGTTGCCGCTTCAGGAACTAATCCCGATCGCCGTTTCAGGCAAGGAAGAACTCACCACGCAGTACGTCATGTCGGACCTGGAAAAGACCGGCATGCTTAAGATGGATTTTTTAGCGCTTACCGCTTTAACTGTTATAAATGACTGCTTAACGAGCATTAAACAGATGCTTGGGGAAGAGATTAAGTGGTCGGATATAGCGCTTAACGACGCTAAAGCTTTAGCAGTTTTTGCGGAGGGAAGGACGGAGGCCGTCTTCCAGTTTGAGTCGTCGGGCATGCAGGAGATCTGCCGGAAGCTGAAGCCGAAGGGCCTTGAGGATCTCGCCGCGCTGAACGCCCTCTATCGTCCCGGCCCGCTCGACGGCGGCATGGTTGACGAATTCATTCAGCGGCACCACGGTAAGAAGCGAGTCAGCTACCTGGTGCCCGAGATGAAGGAGATCCTTAACAACACCTACGGCATCATCGTCTATCAAGAGCAGATCATGCAGCTCGCGCAGAAGCTTGCGGGCTATACACTTAGCGAAGCCGACCTCATGCGTCGCGCGATGGGCAAGAAGAAGCGCGAGGAGATGGCGGTCCATGAAGAGAAGTTCATCTCGGGCGCTGTCGAGCGCGGTATCAAGCAGGAAAAGGCCGCGAAGATCTTCTCCCTGATGGCGCAGTTTTCGGATTACGGGTTCAACCGCAGCCACAGCGTCGCGTACGCCTATCTCGCGTTCCAAACGGCATATCTGAAGGCCCATTACCCGGAACATTTCTACGCCGCGGTGCTCTCGAACGAAGCCCAGGACGCCGCGAAGGTGTTTAAGTACTCGAAGGAGTTGAGGGCGCAGAAAGTCGCGCTGCTCCCGCCGGACGTCAACGAAAGCTATTCCGGCTTCACACCCTTAAGCGGCGCCATCCGTTACGGCCTGACCGCCATTAAGGGACTCGGCCAGTCGGCGGTTAACGCGATTTGCAACGCTCGGGAATCCGGCCCATTCCGGTCGTTCTTCGACTTCGCCGAGCGCGTTGACTCTGCTACCTTGAACAAGCGCGTCCTTGAGAGTCTGATAAGCGCCGGGGCCTTTGACTCGCTGAACGACGGCCGACCGATTCACGCCTGGCGTGGCGGTCTGCACAGTTCGATCGACGCGGCCTTCGCACGGGCGGAGGGTGCCAAGCGCGATCGCCTCCGGGCCAGCACCGGTCTCTTCGGCGCGATGCAGGAAGAGGTCAAGTACGACAACGAGCTATCGCCGTCGCTCAAGGGCTGGACGCAGATCGAGATGCTGGCGGCGGAAAAGGCGGCGCTCGGTTTCTACATCACTGGCCATCCGCTCGAGCGATACCTCGAGACGTTGCAGAACATGAAGGCGATCTCGTCGACGGAGCTGCCGAACGTGCCGACTGGAACCCGTGTGACATGCGGGGGGATCATCTCGGACCTCAATCTGCGCACGACGAAGAAGGGCGACAAGTTTGCCCTGTTGCGGCTGGAGGACGAGGCCGGCGGCACCAAGTGCGTGTTGTGGCCCGAAGTCTACCGCAAGCATGCGACTGTCCTTCAGAACGAGTTGCCGGCGATCATCGTCGGGAGGCTGGAGTTGAGCGAAGACAATCCGCCGACGATCATCGTCGATCAGGTGCGGAGCATCGAAGCGTCTGAACAACAGAGCGAGTTCATGGTACTGCGCACGCCGCAGGAGGAAGACGTCTCGACGTTATACGATTCGATCCTGAGCGTGTTGAGCACGAATCCCGGCGACTGCGACGTCAGGATCGAAGCACAAACCCGCGACGGGCTCGTTGTTCGCATCCAGGCGAACACCCAGCTCCGCGTGAAACGCAGCAACGAGCTCGAACAGGCTTTGAAGAAGATCGGTTGTGGCGTCAGTTTTGAAAAGGAAGCGCAGACGACCAGGAGCTTCAGATAACGTCCCGACATGAGAAAAAATAAAAAAGAAGAACCGGAGCCGGAGAAACCCGAAGAAACGCCCACTGCGTTCGATCGTGTGCGGCTTGCGCGCCACGCCGATCGTCCGTACACGCTGGATCTGATCGAGCGGCTCTTCGAAGACTTCGTCGAGCTGCACGGCGACAAGCGTTTCGCGGAAGATCCGGCGATCGTCTGTGGCCTCGCTCGGTTTCATGGTCTGCCCGTCGTCATCGTGGGCCATCAAAAGGGACGCGACACGAAACAGCGAAGTTATCGAAACTTCGGAATGCCGAAACCCGAGGGTTATCGAAAAGCGTTGCGCGCGATGAAGCTCGGCGAGAAGTTCGGCCGGCCGATCTTCACTTTTATCGACACGCCCGGCGCGTATCCCGGCATCGACGCCGAGGAACGCGGGCAGGCCGAGGCAATCGCGTACAATCTGCGCGAGATGGCGAAGATCAAGGTGCCCATCATCGTCACCGTGATCGGCGAAGGCGGATCGGGTGGAGCGTTGGCGATCGGGGTTGGCGATCAGGTGCTGATGCTGGAGAACTCGATCTACTCGGTGATCAGTCCGGAAGGTTGCGCGGCGATTCTCTGGAAAGACTCTTCGAAAGCGGATCAGGCGGCGGAAGGTCTCTGCCTGACGGCGCAACATCTTCATTCAGAGGGAATCATCGACAAGATCATTCCTGAGCCTGAAGGCGGCGCGCACAACGACTTCGATCAAACCGCGCGTTATCTGGATTCAGCGTTGAGTGAACGGCTGGCGGAAGCGGTCAGTTGTTCGCAAGAGGACAGGCTGAGTCGCCGTTACAGCAAGCTCCGGCACTTCGGTCGCTGGGGAACTGCTGAAAATACAAATCCTTAAAGCCTGCGTTACTAAAACGGGATTACGGGTGGATACACGGTTAGGAAACCGCAATCCACCAGTCGTTTTATCAGACCAACTTTCTCTGAGGCAGTCAATGCTCCTGGTAACTCTTCTACGATGAAGGTTTTTCGTTGACATACGAACCGGACAACCTCCTCCAAGTCATCCGATACTTCAATGGAGGCTCCGATGAACTTCAAAAGAAGCGTGCCATCGCGCGATCTACTAAGCAAATACACTTGATCTGGCGCCACACCCACCACTGATCCCACTTGTGCATCATCGTCCACGGTCCCATTCAACGGACGTACAGTCGGCAGACGCGCTTTGTCGGCCAGTAGGCGATTTTGAATCTCCGATACAGTCAGGGATAAATATTCTTGAGCGCTAATTCTTTTTAAGAGCGTGTAAACGATAGAGTGAGCCGACGCCACTTCGCTGGTCCGCAATGTATCGATGTCCACAGCTTTCCTGAATTCGACGTCGTGTCGTGAGGCCATGTCAATAAGATTGTGCAATACCGATGCCCATCTCACGACTGAAACCGTCAACGTAAGATGCAGTGAATCATGCTCCTGGGCATGAGCTTCATGAACAAAACCTCGAGGTAGATACAGAACGTCTCCCGCACACATTTGAAACGTCTGAAAAGAACTCGAATCGCAGTCAGGTTGTTGGTATGAACCATCCGTCAGCGGCAGGTCCGCGCGCACATCGTAGACTCTCCACGCTTTCTTTCCTTCAAGCTGAAGAATGAACACATCCTCTGTGTCGTAGTGATAGTTTAAGCCTTGAGTGTTTGCCTTCGTGAAGTAAAGATTGACGATGGCATTGAAATACAAGGTCTTTTCGACATTACGACAAAACTCCGCAACGCGGATGCTCTTTCTTTCAAGATTGTTGATGACGACTGTGTAGTCCTCAGCCAATGCTTTTCGTATCGTCGAAACGCTGGGTGACAGCGCCGCATAAGGCGCCGCTTCATAATTCGTGTGCGCGCGTGCAATGCTCACGTCACCCCAACTATGACAGGTTTGCCAAATTACCTGCTCCAGGGTTATGTCCTCGCGAAGGAATCCAAAGTAATCCGGATCGTTTCGGGCAACGTGCAACGCGCGCTTTTCCCACACCCCTTCGAAGAAGGATTCTCGGCTGTGAGGGGCGATCAAGATATCTAAGCTCATGTCTATTTTCGGGATGAACTACGGGTCCGGCTAAATCGTAACTTTTTCGCGCTCTAACTCAATCATCGTTAAATCATTGAATTCGCGCAGGCACGATTCGAAGCTCTCGTAAATAAAGTCTTTGTGACCGTCTTCAGCGGCGCCCTCAAATATCTCCGCTGTATACTCGATGTGTCGTGACTCGTCACGTATGAGTGACCGGCTTAAGGCATCCAGTCGGTTGCGAGAAGACGAAGGACTATATGCCAGGAGCGTTGGTCGTAGAAGGTGCTGCAACACCAACGCACGAATTTCGGTGATATGGACCTGGATTAATTCATGCAGCAATCTCTCGCCGGAATACAACTCACGGTCGGGTGATTTTTCTATAGGTGGATGGCTCTTTGCCGAGTAGTGCGGCTGGAGTTCGTCTATCGCCTTGGCTGAAGCAGTGTCGATGTGGGCTTCTGGAAACACCAACTTCAACATGGTGACAAAGATGGTTGAGTGCCGCGATTCGTCAAGAGCATGTTTCCTGACGGCTGAGGCATAGGATTCGTTATCCACCTTGTTAGAGAATTTCCAAATCTGCGTCGCGCCATATCCTTCGAGAGCTGCATTGGCGACTAACGAGTTTGCAAACCATTCCGCCTTTCTGGCTAGTTCGAAGTACCGGCGGCCGAACCAATTCTCCGCGAACGGTGGAGGCGCCGAAACGACAGCATGAGTTAAGATTTTTTCATAGACTGGATGTTGTGGGAGACCAATAGCACGAAGGTTCTCAATGACAATGTTAGCTAACGTTTGCATATCGCACCTCAATTCTTACTAAGAAGCTGTGTACCCGATCATGAATTCCATTACGCTCGAAAGCGCTCTGGACCAACAAAAGCCGGATTCATCTCAGCAGAGTGTGACGAAGCCTCCGTCGGGCAAGAGTTAAGAGGCCCTTGCCCGACAAAGCTCACAACTTGGCTGAAACTAACTTTTACACAGCCGAAAACTGATAGTTTCGGATGGTGTAAGCCCCGGGACTTGCGGCATTGAAGTTGTGATTTCGAATCGTGAAGGCACCAGGCTGATCGGGATTGAAGCTGTGGTTCCGTATCGTAAAAGCACCTGGCTGCGTCGGGTCGACGCCTGACGATGTTACCTGTAATCTCGTTACCACCTCGCCAATACTTGCCAAATCGGCCTTGCTAAGTTTGAAGGAAATGATCTGCCCTTGGACTGCCGGCGCACTCGGCGCGGCGGCTGCATTACTCGCAGCCGCGTTGAGAACAACGCCTGCTCCGATGGCTGAGGCGACGCCGGTCATGAATTGTCGTCGGCCTGACGACGGCATTTTCTCATCTAGCGAGGCTTCGGTTTCAGGATTGTTTGGTCCAATTGGGGTTGTTTGGTCTTTTTCAGACATGTCGACAAACTCCTTTCGAAGGGTTAAGGAAATGATTGTTGGTTGTTGAGGTTTGACTGTGCCCGGGAGGTGGCAGCTGGGTTTACCAATCAGATGAAAGCACAATAAACTTCCGTGAAAACAGCCCTGGCTCGTGATTGTGAGTTTTGCGCCAGTAGTCGCTAACGACTACTGCCAGAAAGCGGGCCTGCAATTGGCCCTGAGGCGCGCCTCTTCCTGGCTTTCCCCGCTTGCAAGAAAGGATTTCCTCTTGCTCGGATTGTTCACATTTGTGACTCGTCTTTCTGACATCCTGGACGCTCCCTCCGAGGTTAAGGAAACGATAGTGTTTGTTTGAGTTGAGTTTTCGAGTTTTCTAAAGTATGAGCGACAGGACCAAATGGTACCTCAGTTACAAGAAAGACACAACGATTAATTTACGGAAAACGGAAAACCAAAAAGAGCAATGAAGGTTAGTTTCAGGGCATTGGTTACACCGTTCCGGTCACTCGTTTTTACCAAGATTTAGAGCCGCACAACTCTTCCGGGTTTGTGTCGAGGGGTCGCGCCTAAAACGGAATATCGTCGTCGGATAGATCGCCGCCTGGTGGCTCGGAGGGACCTCCGCCAGCGCTTGCTGATGCCGCGCGTTCCGAGTAGTTCTCATCGGCTCTTCCGCCGATGAACTGCATGTCGGTGGCGGTGACTTCGAGCGACTGCCGTGGTTTGCCGTCGCGATCGACGTACTCTTCAACGCGCAAGCGCCCTTCGATGTAGACCTGTCGACCCTTGGCCAGATACTGTGAGGCAGTTTCCGCCTGGCGGTTCCACAACGTGACGCGGAACCAGGTCGTTTGATCCTGCATTTCGCCGTTTCGATCTTTACGGCGTTCATTCGTGGCCAGGCTGAAAGTACAAACTGGAGTACCTTGAGTTGTGTAACGCAACTCCGGGTCGCGCCCGAGATTGCCCACGAGAATTATTCGGTTAAAGGACATGAGGAACCTTTCTTTTTTTTCGGGAGATTACTAACGCGGCGATACTACTCGTCAAGCGAAAAGCGGTCAAGCGAGGGTTAGTTTTAGTTTTATCGGAAGGTTTCTAATCATGTGTCTCCCGCTTGCCGGAGCCTCATCTTAAAGGGAATCGCGTTTGGCAAATGATTTCTGGTAGACTGTCGACACTGCAGATCGGAATCGAACGGAATGAAGCCGCGGGTTTACATCGAAACTTTTGGCTGCCAGATGAACGTGGCCGATACCGAACGCGCGGCCACCGGCTTGCGCGCCTCCGGTTACGATCTCTGCGAGTCAGCCGATGACGCCGACGTCGTCCTGCTCAACACCTGTTCAGTACGCGAAAAAGCCGAACGGAAGGTTTTCACACGCCTCGGCGAGATTCGTTCGCAGCACGAAGGCAAATCAGCTCCACTCGTCGGCGTGATGGGCTGCGTGGCCCAACTCGAAGGCGAGTCGATTTTCGAACACGCGCCGTCGGTCAACATGGTGATCGGCACTCGCGCCACCGATCGCATCTCATCTCTGATTGAACGCGCCCGCGAAGGCGAACGAAAAGTCATCGATCTCAACGAACGCGGCGAACACGATTCCTGGGACGTTTCTCCAGTCGAACGACACTCGCCGCACGTCGCTTTCATTCCCATCATCGAAGGCTGCAACAAGTTCTGCTCGTTCTGTATCGTGCCGTACTCACGAGGACGCGAGCGCAGCCGTCCGGCCGGTGAGATCGTCGCCGAAACAAAGAAGCTCCAATCGCTTGGCTACAAAGAAATCCATCTGATCGGACAGAACGTCAACAGCTATCGGCCGCGCGTCGAAGACGGACTCGAAGATTTCCCCGGCGCGACGCCGTTCTGCCGTCTGTTGCGGGCCGTTGCCGCGACCGGCATGCCGCGCATCAAGTTCACCACGTCGTTTCCGCGTGACTTCCACCCGGACATCGTTTCCGCGATCGAAGAGAATCCGAACCTGTGCGACTGGATTCACCTGCCGGTGCAATCAGGCAGCGATCGCGTTCTGAAATTGATGCGCCGTGGTCATAAACGTACCGACTACGTCGAACGAATCCAGCGCATCAAGAGCTCCAGCCGCCGTTTAGCGCTGACGAGCGACATCATCGTCGGCTTTCCCGGCGAAACTGACGACGATTTTCGACAGACTCTCGAGCTCGTCGAGCACTGCGAGTACGACAGCATTTACATTTTCAAGTACTCGAAACGCGCCGGCACGCCCGCCGCCAACTTCGACGACAACATATCGGAAAAGGAAAAAACAGCCAGATTCCTTGAACTCGAAAAGGTGCAGCGAAGAGTACAGGAGAACATTTACCGTTCGTACGTTGGGCGCACATTGAGCGTGCTCGCTGAGAAACAGAGCTCGCGCTCGGAGAGCGATCTCTCCGGACATTCCACCTGTCACAAGGTCGTCAATTTCGCCGGCGACCGAGGTTTGGAAGGTGAAATCGTGGACGTGTTAGTGACTGGAGCCAAGACTAACAGCCTTTACGGCGCCTTGGTGGGTCGGACAGCGGCGGTGTAAAGGGGTACGGTATGGAAATCGAAGTAAAGATCCGAGCCTTGATGATGGATCCGAACAGCGGAACTCCGATTATCATTCTGAAGGACGTTCAGAGTGATACGATGCTGCCGATCTGGGTGGGAGCTTACGAAGCGAACGCCATCGCACTGGAGATCGAGAAGATTGCGCCGCCGAGACCGATGACCCACGACCTGCTGCGAAACCTGATCGTCCAGCTCGGTGTGCAAGTCGAACGCGTGGTGGTGACGAGTCTGCGCGACAACACGTTTTTCGCCGTCATCGAGATGCGCAACAGCGAAGGCAATCGCATGGTGCTCGACTCGCGTCCGTCAGACGCTATCGCGCTGGCGCTGCGCGCCGACTGCCCGATCTACGTCGACATGGAAGTCATCAAAGCGTCGCGCAACACGCTGCCGGCTGAAGAAACTGAAGAAAGTGAGCTTTCCCAGTCCGAAGAGGAGTGGCCGGACGTCATCGGCGAAGCCGGCGACCTGCCGATGTAGTCTTGGCTAATGTAATTCGGGCATGTAGCTTTATGAACAACTGGAGCGCGAGTTTGCCACTGTGCAGCGAATGGTAATCGCCATCGCCAATCAAAAAGGTGGGGTAGGGAAGACCACTACCGCCATCAATCTAGCCGCCGCCTTCGCCCGCAAGGGAAAACGTGTCCTACTTCTCGACCTCGATCCCCAGGCCAACAGCTCAATATCTTTTCTCGATCCCGTGAAAGTCGATCGCTCCGTCTACGAGCTCATGATGGACGGACAGGCGCCTGTTGAGGAGTCGGTTTATGCGACTCCCGTCGAGAACCTTCACCTAGTTCCCGCGCGGATCAACCTGGCCAAGATGGAGTCGAAACTCGTGGGCGACTTTGACGCGCCATTTCGCCTGAAAGACAGGCTCGAACCGTTCCGGCAGCACTATGACGTCATCGTCATCGACACGCCGCCGACGCTGGGATTGATCACCGTCAACGCGCTCGTCGCGGCGTCGCACGTGTTGATTCCGATCCAGTCGTCGTACTTTGCGCTCGAAGGCACGGACGATCTGCTCGAGACGATCGAGAAGGTCAAAGCGCGGCCGAACCCTGGCCTTGAACTGCTCGGCGTGCTCGTCACGTTGCACGACAAACGCACGACGCTGGCGCGCGAGGTTCACGAACAGATTCGCAACGTGTTTGGTCCGAAGTTGTTTGACACAGTAATCACGAAGAGCGTCAGGCTCGAGGAATCGCCCGCGTACAAGGAGTCGATCTTTAGTTTTGCACCCAATTCGTCCGGAGCAGTTGAATACGGAAAACTTTGTGAAGAGGTAATCAGCCGTGTCTAAAAGGGGACTGCCAACAGGACTGCAGATGCGCCACGATGCGCATTATGTCGAGGAACTTTCGCAGCATCGGCCCGCGCAGGTAGGCCGCATGATTCCTGTCGATAAGTTGGACCCGAACCCCGAGCAGCCGCGCGTCGAGTTTGGCGACCTGACGGAGTTGACGGCGTCTATCGCGGAGAAGGGCGTGCTCGAGCCGTTGCTGGTCAAGCCGAACCGTTTGACCGGGCGGTGGATGATCATCGCGGGCGAGCGTCGTTGGCGTTCGGCGCAGAAGGCGGGGCTGAAGGAAGTGCCGTGCGTCGAGATGGAAGTCGACGACGGGACGGTCGCGGAGATCGCGCTGATCGAGAACATGCAGCGCAAGGATCTGACCGTTTGGGAAGAGGCTGACGGGCTGCTGGCGCTCTGCGACCGTTTTGGTTACACGCACGACGACGTGGCGCGCAAAGTCGGGAAGAGCCGGTCGACTGTGACGGAAGCGCTGGCGATCGCGAAGATTCCTGATGACGTTCGCGAGGTGTGCCGCTCGGGTGATATCACTGCCAAATCTTCGCTGCTTCAGATTGTGCGGCAGCCGGATGATGAGTCGATGCGGCGATTTGCGAAGCAGATCGCGTCGCGTGGTATGAATCGGAATGACGCAAGGGAAGCGCGACGTCAGGAGATGGGCCCGCGCGTAGTGCCGGATTCGAAGCCTTACACTTTCAAGTACGCTTCGCCGGAAGGCGATTTCAACGTTGAAGTTCGCTTCAAAGCGACGCAGGTGAGTGACGCCGAAGTCGCCTTGATCCTGCGCGCCGTCGCGGACGAGATCGACGACGAACCTGCGACAACGACTTGAGCCTCGTCAATAGTTGTTAAATCGGGAATCAGGTGTTCTGGAATACCATGCACGGCAGTGCGTGGTTCATTCACTCCAACCTACTCCCCGCGACCACCCGAACTAAATCCCACCAACGGCAGTTGGTGGATCTTTAATATCCAACCTACTTCGCCAGACTCTTTTTCTTCTCAGCCGCTGCGCGTTTCTGCAACGACTTCGCCCAACGTTCAAACGTCGGCTGCAACGGCTTGAACAACCGCGCGCGGAAGCTGTGCTTCCTCTCGTTCCACGTCTTTAACTGCTTCTCCGTGTACATCCGAATCGCCGGCTCGAGTTGCGTCTTCTTCAGCGAGTGGCGGAGCGTCAGGTGATAGTGCTGTCCGACCAGTGAGAACACCAGCGCAACGAGATTGCTCTTGAACGACAACCGCGGAACGATCCGTTTATGAAACGGTTTGTCCCCCGGCAACAAAACGTTGACCGCAAGCTCCAGCCAGGCCCCCTTCGGCCCCTGCCGCGGATGATAAAGCCCCGGCAACTCCGTCGCCTGAAACGGCCCTTTGATCCTCGGATCGCTGATGTACGGCACGAGCCGAATGCGTTCAATACCGCGCGTGTGTTCGCGAGGCAAACTATCAAACGCCTCCTCAATCTGTTCTAAAGAGCCCTTCGGCAGTTTCCCTTCGTACTGGTTCTCAATGCGTATCGCCACAATAATCGCTTCCTATAAGTGATGAATAAGGTTGTGTGTGCAGCAGTGAGCCATTTTAGACCACTGTTTGTCAAATCTTAGTATTGACAGATCCATCGCACAGGTTTACTTTGTGCGACATACTCGCAAATAAGTAATCTTTAACTCACGCGCGTGTAAGTGCGCATCGGCTTGAAAGGAGTCTCTTCGCATGCCGACTCGAAAGTCCAGCAAGAAATCCACCAAATCCACCAGGAAGTCTCGGAAGACAGGAACAGCATCCGCCGGTTCCGAGGAAGTCGTGATGTGGCTTCGCCTGCCACGCGCGATGAGCGTTGCCGAATTGCAGAAACTCGGTATCAAGGGAGGAGACGACATCTGCTTTGGCGGCGACACCTGCATCGCGGCAACCTCGATGCGTGCCGACGTCGGCATTGTCGTACAAGCCGATTTACAGGCAGCGCTCGACAAAGCAGGTCTTTCGCGCCGCGCTGATCCGTGCTTCGGCGGCGACACCTGCATCGTCTAGTCTCGGCGCGCGCGCGCTCGAGAATCAAAACCTGCCAATAAGACTGGAGGCCACGCTCATGGCTTGGAAGGCGTCGCACTATACCCATCTCATTCCGCTGACGAGTGGAGACGGCGTAGTCTACAACGGTCGTAGCGGGGCACTCGTTAAGTTGTCGCCGGGAGCTTTCGCGCGTTGCGAAACGCTGCTGTCGAGCAGTCCGCATGGGAAACCGCTCAACTCTTCCGTGGAACGCGACGATCTGTTTGCGCATCTCGTCGCGGGCAGCTTCGTCGTTGAAGAGGATTTCGACGAGCTCGCGTTCATCGAGGACCAGTACAACCGCGAGCGCAGCCGTTCACAATTTCTGCTCACAATCCTGCCGACCTTTGGCTGCAACCTCGGGTGCGACTACTGCTTCGTCGGCAAGAAGAAAGGCGCAATGGATCGTGAGCGCCAGGACCAGATTATCGAGTTCGTCACCAAACGCTTTGAGACGCAGAAGTTTCCGAAGATGGCCGTCGACTGGTTCGGCGGCGAGCCGCTGCTGGCTCTGCCTGCGATCGAATACTTGTCCGCCGCGTTTCTCGATTTGTGTTCGCGTTACGACACGCCTTACAGCGCACAGGTGATCACCAACGGCACGATGATGTCCGACAAGGCCGTGGACGTGATGACAAACGCGGGCGTCGATCGTCTACAGATCACGCTCGACGGGCTGCGCGAGATACACGATCTGCGACGGCCCAGCAAGCTGCGCGTCATCTCGTCGTTCGAACAAACGATACTCGGGTTAGGGAAGGTGGTCGGCAAGTTTGTCATTCGCCTGCGAATCAACGTCGACAAGCACAATCTTCCCGAAGCATGGCGTCTGCTCGACTTCTTCGCGGAACAGAAATGGCTCGGCGCGGATATTCCCTTCTATCCTTACCTGGCGCGGATCTCGCCGTTCACGGACGCCTGCGCGTCGGTCGCGACCGAAGTGTGTTCGGTTGACGAGTTTCAGGAGACGAATACTCGCTGGATGAAGCGTTTGCACGAGTATGGCGTGCCGGTCGCATTCCAGGCTTTGTATCAGTTTCCGGAGCCGAAGCTATACAACTGCGGCGCGATCGGAAACAACGGGTTCATCTTCAATCCGAACGGTGAGATACATAAGTGCGGGCTCGCAGTTGACGATTCGACTGAGGCGATTGGAATGTTGGGCCAGGAGCTCGACGCCGACCACGCGAATGCGGTTAAGTGGAAGGAGTGGACGCCGCTCGCGAACCCCGTCTGTCGCGGCTGCGAATTTCTGCCATCGTGCCTGGGCGGCTGTCCTCGCAACCAGATGCAAATGCGCGAGGTGCAGAAAAAAGAGAACTGCCAGTACTATCAACAGCACGAAAACCGTATCCTCGCGACGCACATGGAACTGGCGCAGCTCTAGCAGGCTGCTGAAAAAGTATTCTCGTTTGTTAGAACTAACATTTTCTCTGCGCCACCTCGGCGATCTCTGCGTCAGCGGTGAAAGTCCTCACAAAAACAAGGCTCACCGCGGAGACGCAGAGCCCGCAGAGTTGGCGCAGAGAGTGAGAGTCATTGTTACCAGACCGTTTTTCAGCAGGCTGCTAGAGATCAGTGACCGCGCCGAGACTGGCGCTGGAAACGAGTTTCGAATACTTCGCCAGCACACCGCTTGTGTAACGCGGCGTCGGTGGTTTCCAACCTTCAGCTCTGCGGCTCAACTCCTCATTCGACACGTTAAGTTGCAGCAGACCTCCTCCGGCGTCGATCGTGATCGAATCACCTTCATGAATGAGCGCGAGGTTGCCGCCAACGGCAGCTTCGGGCGCTACATGGCCCACAACCATTCCGTGCGTCGCACCGGAAAAACGGCCGTCGGTGATCAAGCCGACGGAGTCGCCGAGACCGGCGCCGATGATGGCCGACGTAGGCGCAAGCATCTCGCGCATGCCCGGTCCACCCTTTGGTCCTTCATAACGGATAACGACGACGTCTCCCGGTTTGATCTGTGACGAGAGTATCGCCTGCAAACACAACTCTTCGGAGTCGAAGACTCGCGCCGGACCGGTGATCGACTTCTTCTTCACTCCGGAAACCTTCGCGACCGCGCCTTCCTGGGCCAGGTTGCCGCGCAGGATCGCCAAATGTCCTTCGGGATAGATCGCGTCGTCCCACTGCCGGATTACGTTCTGATCTTCTCGTGGAGTCTCAGGCACTTCCACCAGCGCCTCCGCGATAGTTTTGCCGGTTATTGTCAACGCGTTACCATGAAGCAGACCGTGCGTGAGCAACATCTTCATGACCTGCGGAATGCCGCCGGCCTTGTGCAGATTCGTCGCGACGTACCTGCCTGACGGTTTCAGATCGCAAATGACCGGGACGCGCTTCCGGATCTCCTCGAAGTCGTCGAGGGACAGTTTCACTTTCGCGGCGTGCGCGATGGCCAGCAGGTGCAGAACCGCGTTCGTCGACCCGCCGACGGCCATCACGACCGCAATCGCGTTTTCAAAGGCTTTGCGTGTCAGAAGGTCGCGAGGAAGAATCTGCTCCTGCACCGCGTGCGCGAGCGCGCGCGCGGACGCAGCGGCGTTGTCCACCGTCTCCGCATCGACAGCCGCCATTGTCGACGAATGCGGCAAGCTCATCCCCATCGCCTCAATCGCCGAAGACATCGTGTTCGCGGTGAACATCCCGCCACACGATCCGATTCCGGGACACGCACGACGCTCGATTTCGACGAGATCGCCTTCACTGAGATGGCCCGCGCAATACTGGCCCACTGCTTCGAAAGTGCTGACGACGGTCAGGTCCTCGCCCTTGAAATGACCTGCCTGAATGGTGCCGCCGTAAACGAAGATCGAAGGAATGTTGAGACGTGCGATGGCAATCATCGCGCCCGGCATGTTCTTGTCGCAGCCGCCGATCGCCAGCAGTCCATCGACAGCCTGCGCCTGGCATACGGTCTCGATCGAATCCGCGATCACCTCGCGCGAGACGAGCGAGTACTTCATGCCTTCCGTACCCTGCGAGATGCCGTCACTCACCGTGATCGTCCCGAACACCTGTGGCATCGTCTGCGACTGGCGAAGTGTTTCGAGGGCGCGCGCCGTCAGATCGTTCAAGCCGGCGTTGCAGGGTGTGATCGTGCTGTAGCCGTTGGCGACGCCGATGATTGGTTTCTGGAAATCGGCGTCTTCGAAGCCGACGGCGCGGAGCATCGCTCGATTCGGTGAGCGCTCCACGCCACGAGTGATCGCATGACTGCGAGCGCTTGGGCTCTTTTGCGAGGGAACGTTCAAGATTCGTTTCTCAGCTAGTAGTGGATCAGTTTAAAAAGATGTTTCCCGCAAAGGCGCAAAGCCGCAAAGAAACAGCGATTTCGTCGTCTTCTCTTGGCGACTTTGCGCCTTTGCGGGAGGCCTAATTAGTCGTTTTGTCGACGAGACGGCTGTGGGCCAACCACGGCATCATCTCGCGCAATCGCGCGCCGACCCGTTCGATTGGATGTTCACGAGCTTCGTCGTCGAGTTGTTGAAACAGCGGACGTCCGTTTCGTGCTTCCTTCATCCAGTCGTTCGCGAACGCGCCTGACTGAATGTCGGCCAGCAGGTTCTGCATGCGACGTTTCGTTTCGTCGTTGACAACGACGGGACCGCGCGTCATGTCGCCAAACTGCGCCGTGTTGGAAATCGAGTAACGCATCTCCGAGATGCCGCCTTCGTAAAGCAGATCCACGATCAGTTTCATCTCGTGCAGGCATTCGAAGTATGCCATTTCAGGCGAATATCCGGCTTCTGTCAACGTCTCAAAGCCTGCTTTGATCAACGAGGTGAGACCGCCGCACAACACAGCCTGCTCGCCGAACAGATCCGTCTCTGTTTCTTCGCGAAAACTCGTTTCGATAACGCCGGCGCGTCCGCCTCCGATCGCGGAAGCGTAAGCCAATCCGATCTGCCGTGTATCGCCGGTGGGATCCTGATTGACGGCGAGGAGGCAGGGAACTCCCGCGCCGCGCTTGTACTCACTGCGCACCAGATGGCCCGGGCCCTTCGGCGCGACCATGAAAACGTTTGCGTCGGCAGGCGCCTCGATGAATTTGTAGTGAATTGAGAACCCGTGGGAGAAGGCGAGATACTTGCCGGGCGCCATCGACTCGGCGACTTCACGCGCGTAGACCTCGGGCGCCAGTTCATCCGGGACGAGCATCATCACGACGTCTGACTCGGCGGCAGCCTGGGCCACCGGCAACACTCTTAAGCCCGCCTTTTCAGCCTTTTCCCAGGACGCGCTGTTCACGCGCAGGCCGA
Organism: Pyrinomonadaceae bacterium; assembly: GCA_036279935.1. Lineage (GTDB taxonomy): Bacteria > Acidobacteriota > Blastocatellia > Pyrinomonadales > Pyrinomonadaceae > PSRF01. The sequence continues at coordinate 42,718 of DASURS010000089.1, read as the reverse complement.
CGACCACGTTGCAGCCGGAGTCGTTAAGGTTGTTTGCCTGCGCAAATCCCTGGCTGCCGTAGCCGATAATCGCGATCTGCTTATCGCGCAGCAGTTCAGGCTTCGCATCCTTGTCGTAGTAGATATTCATCCTCGTTCCTTTCTTCGCCGGCCGCGAGCCGGTTGATGGCAATGTGGCCTGTCCGTGTGATGTCCGTGATTCCGATTGGCCGCAGCAGCTCGACAAACGTGTCGACCTTTTCTTTGTTACCCGACGCCTCGACGATCAGGTGCGTGTGCGAAATGTCGACCACCTTCGCGCGGAACACGCTGACGAGGCTCAGGACCTCCTGTCGTGCGGGACCTGCCGAAGCCTCGACCGTGATCAGCGCCATCTCTCGCTCGATGTGTGGTCGAGTAGTGACGTCGTGTACTTCGCGCACCCGCGCCAGGCGTTCGCACTGTTTGACGATCTGGTGGATCGTGCGATCGTCGCCGCGGGTAACGATCGTGATGCGTGACCAGTATGGATCCAGCGTCTCGCCGACGGAGATCGTTTCGATGTTGAATCCGCGCGCACTGAAGAGCCCAACTATGCGCGAGAGCTCGCCCGGCTGATCGGCAACGATGATTGAGAGTGTGTGACGCATGGTATTTCTACACACCTTCGGTTTGAAGGATCATTTCGTTCGAGGTGGCGCCGGCCGGCACTATCGGAAAAACGTTCTCTTCTTTCGAAACGACGACGTCCACCACGACGACGCCTTTGTGACTGAGTGCTGCGGCGAGTACGTCGTGAAGCTCGTCCGGCCTCTCGGCGCGTAAGCCGACGGCGCCGAACGCTTCCGCGAGTTTTACAAAATCGGGCGCGATTGAGATGTCGACTTCCGAGTAGGTGCGGTCGTAGAACATTTCCTGCCACTGGCGCACCATTCCGAGATAGCCGTTGTTCATGATCAGGATCTTTACCGGCAGATCATATTGGACCGCGGTCGCCAGCTCCTGGCTCGTCATTTGAAATCCACCGTCGCCCACGACTGCGACGACCAGTTGCTCCGGAAAAGCGAGTTGTGCGCCGACCGCTGCCGGCAGTCCGAACCCCATCGTTCCCAGACCGCCGCTGGTAAGCAGTTGTCTTGGTCGATTGAACGGATAGAACTGCGCCACCCACATCTGATGTTGGCCCACGTCAGTGGCAATGATCGCTTCGCCGCCTGTCAGGCGATGTAATTCCCGAATTACCAACTGCGGTTTGATCTGATTGAGTGAGCCGGTGAAGCGAAGCGGCTGCGATCGTTGCCAACGCCGTATCTGCTCCCACCAATGTTCTCTTGCGTTCACGGAGTCTCGCAGACTGTCTTCGTCGTGCTGGCGGCTGAGCGACAGCAGCTCCCACAGTGCTTGTCGCGCGTCGGCGGCGATCGAGAGACTCGGAGCTACGTTCTTTCCGATGTTTGCGGGATCGATATCGATATGGATCACGCGTGCGTGCGGCGCGAAGGTCGCCAGCTTGCCTGTAACGCGATCGTCGAACCTGACGCCGACCGCGATCAGCAAATCGCTCTCGGCGACGGCCATGTTCGCAGCGTAGGTTCCGTGCATGCCGAGCATGCCGAGGCAGAGTGGATGCGCAGACGGAAATCCGCCGAGTCCCATCAACGTCGGTGCGACCGGCAAATGGAAGCGCTCAGCGAACGTGCGGAGGAGTTCATCAGCGCCGGCGTTCACGATTCCGCCGCCGACGTACAACACCGGCCGCTTCGCATTCAGAACCGCATCCAACGCCCGCGCCACTGAGTGTCCATTCAAGCGCGACGACGCAGTAGAGAAGGGAAACCCGACGTGGTCGAGTCGGGAGTAGGAAGAGCTGGCGGCGCTCACGTCTTTCGGAATGTCGATGACGACTGGACCAGGACGTCCGGAGCGAGCCAGATGAAACGCTTCACGAACAACGCCGGCGATGTCGCTTGCTTCGCGAACGAGATAGTTGTGTTTCACGCACGGCCGGGTAATCCCGACTGTATCGACTTCCTGAAACGCGTCGGTTCCGATGAGATGTTTCGGGACCTGGCCGGTGATCACGACGATAGGCGTCGAATCCATGTAGGCGTTGGCGATGCCGGTGACGGCATTGGTTGCGCCCGGACCTGAAGTGACGAGCACGACGCCGACGCGGCCCGACGCGCGCGCGTATCCCTCCGCCATGTGGACAGCGCCTTGTTCGTGGCGGACGAGGTAATGGGTGATTCGTTCTCGGGCGCGCCACAGTTCGTCGTAGATGTGCAGTACAGCGCCTCCCGGATAGCCAAAGATCGTATCGACTCCTTCGCTGACGAGCGCGTCCACGAGGATCTCTGCGCCTGTCGCGGTCTCGAATGGAGGCGCGATCAGTGGGTGGCTTGTCACGATGTCGTTGATCAGTGGTTGGGGAATCATTGGTTCACCTCACTCCGCGTTGGGGTGGCGAATGTAGCGTTCTTACCGGGTACCTGTAAAATTTATTCTTTTAAGCAGATGATAAACGTGGTAAATAGTGTCGACATGGAGATGGCGCAGCTGGAGTATTTCATGCGGGTGGTGCAGGAGAAGAGTTTTTCTAAAGCGGCCGCGCGGGTGTTTAGGACGCAGCCGGCGGTCAGTATCGCGATTCGACGGCTGGAAGAAGAGATCGGGCTGCCGCTTCTTGAGAGGAACCAGAAAGTGCCGTTGCTCACGGAGGCAGGTCAGGTCGTCTACGACTATGCGCGACGAATTCTGGGACTTCGTGATGAGGTCGGCCAGGCGATCAGGGAACTACAGAGTCTGAAATCTGGGAGGGTGCGGGTTGGGGCGAACGAGAGTATGTCGCTGTATCTGCTGCCGGAGCTGATTCTGGCGTACAGGCAGCAGCACCCTGATGTAAAGGTTGAAATATTTCGTCACGCGTCGAACCGGCTGACGCGGGAGCTTTTGGAACGCAATATCGACGTCGCGCTGATGGCGTTCGAGCCGGCGGACCGGGAGCTGGAAGCGTTTCCGGTGCTTAAGGATGAATTAGTCCTAATAATGAGTCCTAAGCATCGGCTGGCTGGGCGGACGTCGGTAAAGATCAAGGACCTCGGGAGTGAGCCGTTTGTTGCGCATAACGTGAATTCGAGTTCGCGTTTTAAGGTGATAGAGGCATTTGCGACGCAACACACGGCGCTGAATATTACGTTGGAGCTGGACACGATCGAGACGATTAAGCGCTTCGTGCAGCAGCGTGTGGGGCTGGGCTTTGTCCCGCGCATGTGTGTTCGTGAGGAACTGGAGCGCGGCGCACTGGTGAGCGTCCCGGTCCGGGGCTTGAGTCACAACCGGACCCTCTGGGCCGCCCACCGCCGAGGCGCCCATCTCTCGCCAGCCGCCACAACTTTCCTATCTCTCCTACGCCACCACACCCGCTCCCGCTAACCACCATCACGCAGGACCAACAGGGCACAGAAAACCCATGATGCGCCGCGTCTGATAATACATATTATGTTGTTCTGTTGTTCTGGGCTTTGCTTTTTTTAGGTGATTAAAATGGAAACCCTCAATCCTGCCTTTAAAATCAATTTGATTGATGGGCAAACTCGGAGCGATGGTGGTAGTCTCCCACTACCTGATCCTCTATCCCAGTCGAAGGTGGGCCTTTCCTCCTGTCTGATTTAGGGTAACGAACTTGTGCCGCCACAAAGCAGACACCCTGCGGGGCGTTTACGCTCCGCGTGGCACGATTACAAAGAGGCCCGTCCAGCTTGGCACGTTCTTGTGCCTGTCGGGTTCCTTGGTTTCGGTTTCGCCCTACTCGCTTGGGGTTGGACGATGATAGACCGAAGCGAGTACGGCGTGGCAATGTTGCTAGTGGCCTTGTTTCTGGTGATCGGAACGGGGGCAGCGTTAGCCATTCTGAAACGACTGATTCGAGTGATCGCCCTTGTGCTTGTAGTGATAATCAGCGTGTTTTCGGGGTTGAAGGTATTACAGGAAAAAGGCGACAAACCGTGGTTTCCAATGCTTGTGACGCAAGAAGAGACGGTTGAGCAAATACCACAGCCATCCGTCGTACCCAGTCCAGCGCTTTCGCCAACTCCGTCACTCTCCCCAAGACCGTCTCCCAAACCATCGCCGTCTCTGTCGCCATCCCAGTCCCCATCACCGACTCCGACGGCAGCGTATAAATATCTACGAGCTTTATCTGTCAAAACTCCACCTGTACAGATCAGAGTCAGCTGCGTGTATGTCAGCGAACACAGTTTCCCGTGGTAATGTTGGAGTCAGCAGAATTTAGGCTGCCGACTCCGTCGCAAAACTGCTTTCAATTCCCAACTCATGCACTGACTGAATCACACAACAAAGGTTGTGGCACAGAACCTTGCAGAGTGCTTCATTGATCTGCGCGGTTAGCGTCCGACTCCGCAACCGCTGGCCAAATTTACTTTGTCGAAGTCAGTGACCGGAGTTGATCTTGAATGGAATGTCGTGTCGTCGTGGGCTTTGCCCGTACAGTTCGGCTTTATTTCGAATGAGTTTTCCTTGCAGCCTCTAATTCCTGTTCTAATAAAGCAATTTTGAGTTCTTGTTCTTTTTTATTGCGCCGTGCGGTGCTCCACGCAAGAATCACAGTCGAAATGGTTCCTGTTGCGGTGATGACAGCGGATGGTTACGCAAGGATGCGCAGAATTTACCATTGCTCGCGAGTGTTTTTGGGGGAAGTTAGCCGCATTCCGATTGCAGAACGCGACGATCACAAGGGCATATCAGTTGCTGCGTGATGAGGTAAAGAGATCCTGTAGTCGCACGCCAATGTACCGTGTGGCGGTGCTTGACCGGGAACATCAAGCACTCTGCAAGCCGGAACCCGCCGCCTTGCCCCCCTGTCCATTGGCTGTTCGATTACAAGCTAGGCGACCGCAGGCGGTCGTCAGGGATGCAACGAAGCGAGATGGACAATAAAGGAGGTGATATATGTCTAATTGGGCTGATTACGGAATCTCCGGAGTGTGCTACAACAACGAGCACACACACATCGACAGGGTATTTGTTCACGAGAACCCGGGCGAACGTATTGGCGAAGGTGAGGAATGGCCCATAAGCAAAGTGGTGTCAGCCATTGAGCGAAACAAAACCTTCGTTACCATCTTCAAAAACAAGAAAGGCGATAAGTGGAGAAAGGGCCGGCGAGTACACGTGGTTTACGGCGAGAAGTTTATCCGCACAGACCATAACCTGAAGACTCGCGACAACCTGGGAGTCATGCAAAGTTGTAAGTGGGAAAGCCTCTTGAACCGTGAGTTGAGCGCCCGTCGGGATGCTGTCCGTCCGTCTTGAGGTGAAAGGCCTCCGAAAACACGTCTACCGCATTTATCGCGCGCTGGTGTCATCTCGGAGGCTTACAATTCTGCCGGCTTGCCGTAAGGGTTGAGGGAGCAAATCGAAAGAGAAGTATTATTTCACACGTCATTTAGTTTTAAGTCTGGTTTCACCTCGTCGCTTGCAACAATCGCTCAACTACGCCCTGAAAGAGTTTCGACATAACAAAATAGCGTGGTCCTGTTCCATCATTGAGCTGAAACGTGGGTTCCCTGTCGGTGAGTAGCGCCAGTGCCTTCGGGAAAGATATCTGATCGAGACTAAACAAATATTCCTTCGCTTTCTCAACAGATTTGTAACCAGAGATATCGACGGGTTCTTTTATCAGAATTCGAGTGCCGGTATCGATGCCGGTGTCGATGAAGAACACAGTAATGCCCACGGTGTCGCCTTGCAGAAGGGACCATTCCAAAACACTTCGGCCGCGGTAAGCAGGCAAAATTCCGATGTGATGATTCAAGATCCCAAGACGAAACGCATTAATCGTAACGTCGCGATAAATAACGCCAGCTTTATGCAATCCAACATCGAACCTCAGTCTCTTGAGTGTGTCTACAGACGCCTGGTCGTGAAAAGGACCGCGGAGAAAGATCACTCTTCCGGTGGCGAAGAGTCTTAGCGGTTTGAAGTTGAAACCGCTAAGTGAGACAAGGATCAATCGAGCGAGGTTGGTTAGCCGGCTGGTTAATGCCGATCGATGCGGCGAAGGGCTTAGAATGATGAAGACTTCCTGGTCAGGCATATCTGCGACGGCTTTATAGATTGCAAAGGCGGACGAAAACGAATGTGCGAGTATGCCGGTACGCATTTAATCAAGGTGAGTGGAATGGACCGCCAGCGCTCTTAGATAGAAGCTCAGGAAAGACACCCGCAACCAATTATGAAGAGATTCCGGGTGCCAGGCCGAAGGCATCAATTCATAATAATAGTTGAGCGCGTCGAGATATCTGAGATCAGTCGTGAGCGAGGCATAGATAGCTATCAAGTTTAATCTCAAGAGAAGATCGTCGGCATTCAAGACCTGTAATGAATGCTGCTCGATGCGCGATCGATCCCCAACCATAAGTCGTTCAAGCAGGTGTTCTCTAACTCTTTGTTCCGACAATGCGGCTAAATTGAGCGGATGAAGATAGCGAGCCGCGAGCAGCTCAAAGCGTCGCTGCGGCTCTCGGGTGGCCGCCTTCAACTCATCGAAAAAATGCGGTCTGTCAGGTAAGGAAGCTTCAATGCAGTCGAGCGGGTCGTCCGCAGCCAGCGTGCGAATTGCGGTTAACGAATCACACCTGCTTGCGAACCAGCTTTTGGGGGCTGCCCACTTGCTGAACTGTTGGCCCTCGACGGCAGTAACCAATTGCCGGCGTAACCGTACAACGAAGTATGCCATGTCGCCGAAAGCATCTGGAGCCAGTTGAGACGCGTTTCGGCACACCTCAACGTACCGCTCGCGAAGCGCATTAACGATTATTTGTTGCCGCGTGCTCAATTAAGCTTCGGATCTTAATTTTAAATTTCGTTTTTAAGTTCGTGGCCAGCTCGGTGAGGGTTATAAATTTTACGTCTGAGCTTTCAACCGCTTTTTCTAAGAAGCGTTCAAGATCGGAAAAGTTTTGCAGGTCTTTGGTGTGGTTTTCGAGCACGACGGGAACGTCAGTCAAACCGCTTGCTCTCGCTCGTTTGCGGATGGATCCCAGCATTTCCATCATCAGCGGGTAGTCTAGTTGAGCAAGATCTGAAATCGTATGCTTGCCTTTGATGTATGGAGCGATTCCCTTCCGGTAAATTCGTGTTAAGCTGCCATCGATTTGTGCCCACTCTTCACCATAGACTTCCACGCTGCGGCCATTATTGTTTACAGTGACTGGGCCGGCAATTTTGCTTCTGATCTTACTAAGAGCCTTGTCTAAATGATGTTGCAGCACCTGTCTGCGAGAAGCATAAAAGCAGTTGGTGGGCACGCAAATGATCGACTCAACCTTGTCCGAGACCCTACGAGCATCCGTCATCACTGGATAGTAAGGTAAAAAGCCTTCCTCACAGTCGGTGTAATCCAGTTTTATGTTCCGCGTGTCGTATTTGACTCCTGCGACGATACTCATATCGAAAACGATGCCGAGATCGACCAGCAAGTCGAGCATGTGCGGCGACGGAGCTATGCACCACGCTCCCGAGCGAAACGACACGCAACGATAATCCGGATCAATGTCTTTAAGTAAACTCTCGAGATACTCTTTTCCGCTTCGCAACAGATGAAGTGCTGTTTCGCGTGGGTAGTTCAATATGGACCAGTCCGCGGTTAGTTTCCAGCCTCCGTCCTTGTATTCGGCACCCTGCCATTGCGGGTGAACGTGCAACTGTATGTCATGGCCCTGCCGAAAGGTTTCCCGCACGATATTGTCCCATTCATCCGCCAGCGTCCGTAACTCCGGATGCTCACTCTGACATCGCCTGAAAGCAATTTGCTGCATTACTTCAGCATTGAATGAGCCGCGGATGCCGAGACGGTTGTAAATACTTACAAGACGGCGCATCGGCTCAAACTGCAATTGACGAAGATCGCCAGAACCGTTGCCACTCAATTCCCAATCATCAACCAACGCGAGGTGTATTGTCGTCATGGTTGTAATTAGTTCTCTGTCGCTTAATTAATCGGGCGAGGATACCTTTATCCCCGCCCTGAATTGTTTTCTAACTGAAAAGGCAGTCATCACGGACTATACACAAAGTCCCAAACACCAAATCCGTTTTGAAGAAAATCGAACGCGACGCTCGTCGGCGCCGATTCCTTCCTGACTGCGAGATCGGTGTTTGTGTTAGCACCAATAGCACCGACGGGGAAAAAAGTCGAGTAATGGTGCGGCACCGGGCGATGAAGGCTGTCACCATAACCAGCGAAAGACTGAGTGCTGAAGGCCTGAAAAGTCACAGCGCTACAAGGAGACTGCTAAACGGATTGGTTAAGAATGATGCGCCAAACTCCATCGTCCCCTTTGACGCTGAAGTCCACGTATCCGTCTCCGTTGAAGTCACCCGCGGCTGGCCGACCAGCCTGCGGGAGTATTCCATTGTGAGACACATCCCAGGAACCGGAGCCGTTAAATGACCAGTCAATGTTGAAGTTTCCTTGCGATCCTCCGCTCGCAGTCCAAACGGCCAGATCCGCCTTTACATCGAAATTGTCGTACTGGGCGGGGACTGGAATATTGTCTGCACCGCCGTAGCCGAAATACGTTGCGTCCCAGGCACCGAAGCCGTTTGCGGCATAGTCAATACTCCACGTTCCTTGAGTGCTTGACTTGACCGACAGATCAGCCCGCCCATCTCCGTCGTAATCCGCTGGTACCGGCCAATTCTGCGAGCCGCCGTAGCCAAAATACGAGGCGTCCCAGGAGCCGAAGCCATTTGCGGCGTAGTCGATATTCCAGGATCCTTGAGAATGTGACTTCACTGCCAGATCGGCGAGGCCGTCGCCGTCGTAATCGGCCGGCACCGGCAGATTAGTCTGGCCACCGTAGCCGAAGAACGTTTGGTCATACCCATTGAAGCCGTTCGAGGAATAGTCAATGGTCCAGGCTCCGCTGAAGTCTTTAATAGACCAATCGGCAAGGCCGTCACCATCGTAGTCAGCGGGCGCATATCCATCGACTGAGGCCAGGTAATTTGGAAAGTGGCGATTTGTCGTGCATACCTGGCCCACTGCTTGAGAGCTGATTATTGTGATAAGCGCTACCAGCGCTAGCATTTCTGTAACCCTTCTCATTTGTTACTCCTTGGTGATGGTAGTTGTTCATGGTTGCTGTCGCGTGTGCCTTGCAGGAGACACGCTTCCGCTCCGATCACGCCAGCGAACGCGAGGCAAAGACTCGCTGAAGATCAAACGGTTAATTGCCGCGGACAGGGAGGACAATCAAGTTACGATTCAGGGCTTGTTACGTGAAACTCGATGGGAAGTCGCACGTGAATGGTGGGGGAATTTCTTTACGTGAGGCGCAAATTACTCTCCGTTTTTTTCAATGTCAACAAAAATGTGGTAGTTCATAAATGACGCCTCACGGAGAACGCAGCCGGCTCGCGCCCACAGCTCCCGCTACCGTCAGCGCGGCAATGCCCACGAACACTGGCAGGAATCCAAAGACGTCGATGATGAACCCTGTGGAAACGAGGAGCATCGTCGGCAACCCGACTAGCGTATCGTTGACGCCGATGTACATCGGGCGAACTGCCTCATCCGGCGCGAGGTCAAGCACTTGATTCTTAGTCGCGAGATCAATGCCAGTTGATGCTATGCCGATCGCAAGCACGATGCAGACGAAGAGACTGAAAGCCCAACGACCTGTCCCCTCGCTACCCAGATATAGGAAGATGCCTAAGGCGGGCGCAATCAACCCGAACAGCGCGGCGCCGAAGATGGCCCAACGGTTACTTACCTCATCCGCATGCCTAAGCCGGCGGCGGTGGCATCAAGAATGATGACCGCAAAAAGGATCGATAGCAGCAATAAAGGATGGCGGTCACTAATGATGTACGAGGTTATGCCCAACGCACACCAGAGGGCGGCGCGCAATAGCGATTGCGCCGTGTAGTACCAGACGCGCTGCCGTCTGACGGAAAGCCATTCGGCGAAGAGGGGCTGTGCGATGAGTGCGAGCCCATCCTGAATGGGAATGATTGTAGCAACGAGAGTAGCTGACGGCGTCAGGTCGCTGACGAACCAGGTTAGCAGCAGACCCGCTCCAAGGATGCGACCAGCCGTCGGAAAGAAAAGTCCGTTGATCGCAACTGCCGCAAAGTTAGCCGGAAGGCGGCGCCGCACCTGCTCGCCTGCTCCCTCCAACTCATCTTCTATAGCCCGCGTCTGGCGCGATCAATGATTACCAAACGACTCAACTGCCGACAACTGCTTTCGTGCGTCTGACACAATTTGTTTCGCCATTCCTTCACGAATATCTCTATTGCGATTCGTGCCCTCCCATTTTTGAACGATCGTTCCGCTTGCGTCTATCAGCAAGTGTGAGGGTACGACCATGGTTGCCAAAGCGTAATTGGATTTCTCTTTAGCGGAAGAAAAGAATGCGTGATCCTTGATGCCTAACGAAGCGGCAAACTCCAGGTATTCATTTGTCGGAACACCATTTGGCAACATGATCACGCAATAAGAGATGGCGGACTGTTCGATAGCCGCGCGCACCAGCAAAATCTGATCGCTGGCGGCGGCACAAGCGCCACAATTGGGATCGACTAAGACCGCGATCGTTAGCGGGTGCGCCTTAATTTCGTCAGTTAGAGTCTTACCGGTAAGAGACCTCAAAAGCTCAGTACTAATTCGATCGCCAATTACCGGCCCGGAACCCGGAGCGGTTATAGAAGAATTGAAATCGTAAACGATGTTGGCCGCCGAAGGTTTGACTTTCCAACGAACTAAAAACGCAGTGGCAATCGCCGTCAAAGCGAATACCAATAAACATTGCGCGACCAGGGCCCGATGATCTTTTAACCAGGCGACGATGATACGCATCATTCTTCCAGCCCGCTTTTTGTATTGGATACCTGCAGTTTGCGCTGCTCGGTAAGCGCTACCGTTATCAGATTCAATCGGAGTGCTGCCTTCTCTTCCGATCTTTCCACCAAACCGACCGCATTGAGCATTCCAGCTTCATCAAGATCCCACAGGCTTGCCGGCAACTTGTACTGATTAAGCAGAAGTTGACTTGTTAGGATTGTGGGTCGATTGACTGGGCTACCACAGAAGTCACTAGTATCCTTTGAACCGCGATTCAAATAATTCACGGCTTCCAGCAAAACAGCCGGGGCCGATTCAGGCACGTGCTTGCCGTAGAGACGAACCAAACTTAAAGACCAGCGAAATTGTTCCGACGCCTGCGTCTTTTGCAGCTCGGACCTCGCCGCACTCAGGAATTGAATCACCTCTGAAGATGTGAACGAATCGCAGTTCAGCACCAACGCTATACGAACAGGTGCGCGCAGGGACGAAGGAGTGTCGTCAATTACTCTTTGGGTTCCCTGTAAGTTATCAAACTTCCTCGATGCGCAGGCTGCTGAGGCCGCATAATCCCAGCGCCAGCTTGACCAACTGTCTCCCAGGATCTTCCTGCTTTCATCAGGCATTGAATCGAGAATCGATATCGCTTTATCGAAGTCTTTTGCTTCCGCCGCAATCTCAACAGCTCTCGTCAAATACCGCGTTCGCTCAGCAGAATTCTCGGCTCTATCAGCGGCTTTCAGCAGCTCGTCGATCGTTCCACCCTTAAGCTTTTCATCGGAACCTAATGAGTCCGCCGGCTTAATCGACTTGCTGCACAGAGCGTAAGCTTCCTGAAGTCTTTGCGCGTGCGTGGGAAGCAAAGTCTCAGTAGAAGCAAACAATGGCGAAACGAGAAGAATGATGTCACACGGTGGAACTTCTGCGGGTTGACGAATTCGAGCCAGAAGCTCACTGACAGCCGCCAACACTTTAGTCTTGTACCGGCTTGCGGTGAAGGGCCCGCGGGTAACCGCCGCAAGAAGCAGGCTGAAGAGATTTACGTCTGACGTCTGCAAAGCAACTTCTTCGATCTTCAGAAAAAGCTTATCTCCCGCCGCTGGACTGGCTGAGTGCAAGCGCCAGAGAAGTTGGCCCATGCGAATCGATGCAGCAAGTTTCAGCGCCGATTCAGCCAATGCCTCAGCGGTGTTTGGATCAGCGGTAACAATCGCCAAAGCGGCTGACACTAATGCATCCGCATTTTCCGAACGATCCTTCGGGTCTTGATTGTGCCTGGTATCCGAAATGAGGCTGAGTAAACGCTTGTTCAGTTCGAGATCTCGACGCGACAAAATAGACAGAACTGTTCGCGCTATGGCGAGACGACACCGAGTCTCTGAAGCACTCTCGCCAGCAATCGGCTCGACCAAATCAACCGCGCGTTTGTACCAGGTGCGTGCGCGTTCTTGATCGTCTCGCCACCACACATCAGCTAAACGAGCCAATGTCAATGCCCTTTCTGGTTTACTTAACCGAGGGACATCGCTGATTAGTTCGTTTGTCACCTGGTGCGCACGGTTAAGCCAGACCGCCTTCATTTCACTTTTTTGAGCGGAAACTTGTTGCCACGCGAGAAGCGCAATGATTGAGAGACTCAGGCATTTAACGTGACTCATGTGTGTGTGGCGGCGAATGATCTGTTGGTTCAGTTAATCGATTAACGGAGCTGCATCACAGGCTTCAAGCGGAGGACAACTGCAACCACTGCCTCCGATAACTTGAAAACTACAAACATATCCGCCTTCAGGGGCGGTTTTCTTGCAGCCGGCGTTCGAGCATCCACAATTGCCGTTGGTGAACGACTCAATTGGACAAATCCATTTTCCTCCTTCTTCTTCAGCGCGGACCGATCCAACATTCATCCCAACCACACCGCCTAGCAGTAAAGAAGCCAGAATGGCTGGGTGGAGAATTCTCTTAGCGATTCTGATGGACATATGTGTGTTCCTTTGGAGGTTAGAAAAGCCGTATGACGGTGCATACCGGCAAGGTTGAGCATTGATCTACGGCTGCGACGTTATGCGAGGAGTCGCAGATTAGCGATCACCTTTAGGACCTACACACAACTGTATACCAGACTCGCTTTTTCGTTTCAATAGTTCGGGCGGCGGCTTGGCTCGCAGGCAGGAATGACCGGCAGAGCGCGAGCTTGTGATCGAGTCTGGCGGCCGCATCGGCGGAGTGCTTGCCCGACAGGCGCTGGTGAATCTCGAGGGCGGCGGTATAGGACCTTACTGCAGCCGTCAACGCTGCGCGATCATGCGTCGAGATCTGATTAGACTGCGACGAATATCCGGATATGAGATCTCCCTCGCTCTCACGGGCGAAAGCCAGCAGGCCGGACATCTGGGCATCGTTCGGGTTTCGCTCAAGAAAAACTGACACCTTGCCGGCAAATTTCTGCCACATCGCTCGCCCCGGCTCAATGTTTCCGCTTTCAGCAAAATACGATGAAGCAGTGCTCAATATCTCCGGAGAGTAGATAAGGATCGAAGCATCATTTGCGTAAGCGGCGGCGTAGTCAAAATGTAAGTTCAAACCCTCCGCGATCTGCGTCAGCGCTTCTTTTTTCCGTCCCAACTTGTGAAGTGCCCGGCCAATCCGGACCGTATAGATCGCTTCTCCCGATCGAAGCGTGCGTGGAGAGAGCTTGGGATTGCCTCTGTGATCTCTTATCCATGCAAGACTGAACTCATAGTTTTCCAGTGCCTTGGCCCAGTCGTTCCGCGATATATGGATATCCGCGATCATCCTGCTCAGCCGGGCGGTGTGGTTGAACAAGAATAGTTGCGACTCGTCACCGAGATATGCGCTTTTTGCTGTCTCGAGTCCTTCCTGAAATATCGCCAATGCCTCATCGGCCTTTCCCGCTTTGTCCAGGAGGAATCCCTGGAGCATTTTAATTGAGACATAAAGCTCTGTGTCCTGGGCCGAGAGTCCTCCGGACGGCAGATACCTCAGGGCGTCCAGCAGGATCGTAAGTGACTCCGACCTGTAAGCCGCAGCTTGTTCGGGAGAAGATGCCTCGATCCTTACCGCAAGGTCTTCCAGTCCGGCGGCGAGGGAGTAAATTATTTTCGGGTTGCCGGGTTGGATCAGAAGCATCGATCGGTGATTCTCAACGATTCGAGATCTCAGACGGCCGGTTTCCTCACTGTCCCCGATCAGGTCGTAAACTTCACTCAAACCTGACAAAGTACTCGATAGTTTCTCCCTGGCCTTGAAGTTCTCCGGGGCCTCACGGATAACGCGTTCACGTAGCGCTAAGGCCTTTCGATAATCGGCAATAGCTTCCGACGTCTTACGAAACTTCCAGTTTCGAATTTGCGCAAGCTGCTCGTAGGCATCCGCGACCTCATCCAAAAATTCCGGATCCGTGTTTTCATCAACAGACAGACTGTTAAGCAGGGCAATCGCGCGCTCCACAACGGAATCCCGGATCTCTGCCGATTGCGGCAGGTTTTCGAGTTCCCTGCTGGTCTCGTTCAAAAGCGATCTGGCCACGAGCCTGATGCTTTGAAAGCGCGCTTCTGCTTTCGCTTGCTGGTCACGGGCAACGGAATACTGCCAGCCGGTGACGGCGGAGGCGGTGATTAAAAGTATCGCCGCTGCGCCCGAAGCGAGCACGGACGTGCGGTGACGTTTGAAGAATTTCCCAAAGCGGTACATCCGCGAATCCGAGGTGGCATTGACCGGCAATCCGTCGAGCCAGCGGCGGATGTCATCGGAAAATTCCTGAACTGACTGATAACGCCTCTCCGGCTCATGCCGGATGGCCTTGAGGATTATGTTGTCGAGATCACCGCGAAGGCGGCTCGGTTCGATCGCTGCGACTGTGACACGGGCTGGACGAAATAAAGGCTTATCGACCAGCCGCTGTTTTGTGCGATTGTTCGGCTGAGCGCTTCGGGCCGCGATCACGGAAGGTCTCGGCGGCTCGGTCGTGAGTGCGCTATCGGCAACAGCCTGTCCGTCTTTTTCTCTGAAGGAAAAAGGCCGGCAGCCGGTGAGCAATTCGTAAAGGACCACGCCAAGGCTGTAAACGTCAGTCGCCGTCGATACAGTGCTGCCGTCCATCTGCTCCGGCGATGCATATTCAGGTGTCAGTGCGCGAAATTGGGTAAGTGTCGCCTCATCGCTGTTCCAATCCCGTGAAATCAGTTTTGCAATACCGAAATCGAGCAGTTTCGGCTCACCGTCTTTTGTAACCAAGATGTTGGTCGGCTTTATATCGCGGTGAATGACAAGCCTTTGATGAGCGCTCGAGACGGCCGAGCAGACCGTTCGGAAAAGTTCGAGGCGTTCTTCGAGTCCGAGATTGTTCGCATTCGCATACTTGCGAATTTCGTCGCCCTCGACGTATTCCATCACGAAATACGGCAAACCGTCGTCGGTCGATCCGCCATCGAGCATACGGGCGATGTTGGGATGATCGAGCTCAGCGAGAATTCGCCGCTCCATCAAAAACCTCTTGAGGACGGCCGACGTATCCATTCCGCGTTTGATGAGCTTGATCGCCACCAACTGCTTGAAACCGTCGCCGGCGTGTTCCGCAAGGTAAACCGTACCCATGCCACCCGAACCGATCGGTTGCAATATCCGGAAGTCATCAACCTGCACAGGGTGGTCGGTGTGTTGATCGACAAGGCCGCGATCGATCAAGGCGGGAGTGTTCATAAAATCGCGCGCGTCTGTCACTGCTCTCAGGTATCGGCGAACCTGAGCGCCGATCTCCGGATCGAGCGATGAAACGAACTCTTCCCTCTCCTCGGAAGCGAGTTCCATTGCATCAGCAAGCGCCGCTTTGATTTGCTTCCAATTGGCAGGCTCCATATTCAATCCGCTACGCGAGGAAATATAGAGTTTCGGTTCAAGGCGAACAGTTTTGTTTTGACGTCAGCCATTGATCCGGTCATAAAGCCAGGCTCTGGCGGTGGACCATTCACGCTTCACTGTCGCGGGCGATATCTTCAAAACCTCGCCGGTCTCTTCGATCGTCAATCCGCCAAAATACCTGAGTTCCACGACGCGGGCCTGATCGGGATCAAGCGAAGCAAGCTCTTTCAGCGCCGCATCCAGTTGGAGCAGTGAAGCGTCTGTTTCAGCAGATATTTCCGGGGCATGATCAAGCGAGATCTTTTCGACGTCGCGCTTGTGGGTTCCGCGTGCTCGTGCGGCATCGATCAATATCCTCCGCATCGCCTGCGCCGCGATGGCAAAAAACTGCCCGCGGTTTTCCCAATCCACTGAACGTTGATCGGTTAGCCTGAAATACGCTTCGTGGACGAGTTCGGTCGTCTGGATTGAAACGGCGTGCTCGCGATTCAGAAAACTTCCGGCAAGCCTTCGCAGCTCGTTGTAAACAAGCGGCAAAAGGCGGTCGAGCGTCTCTCGGTCGGTCGCCCTTCCCTTCTCGTTCAGCTTGTTAAGCAAGAGGGTGACTTCGGTCGGCATCGGCTAACTCATTCTAACACACGCATTAACGACGAAACGTCGCCGTCCGGTCTAGTTCTCAAAATCACACAAACCCGATTTTGAGCCGATGTCGCGAGTTCTCTCGCGTAGTGTACCGGGAGATTTCCGACCTGAGCTCTAAAGCAAAAAAGAGGAATTATGAAACGAACATTGATATCGCTATTGATCATTCTCATCACCTCGCTAACGGCATTCGCTGATTACAAGATCACGCAGAAGACGACCGTTGAAGGTGTCGGCTCCACTGTTACGGTCTACGCAAAGGGCGTGCGCGTACGGCGCGAAACAAAGATGGAGATGGACGACCCTGCACTCGCCGGGATGATGGCGCAGATGATGCCGGGCATGAACTCTGTCGAGATCTATCAGTGCGACCTCAAACAGAACATCACGATCAACGACCAGAAACGCGCATACTTTATCGATTATTACGATTGGGCCAACCTCACGCCCGAACAGAAGAAGCGCGTTCCGAACACAAAGATGGTGATCAAAGGCACGATGAACGTGTCTTCAACGGTCACAGATTCGGGCCGCCGGCAGCAGATGTTCGGGCTGACGGCGCGTTGGCTTAAACACGTCACGGCGATCGAAAATTCCGCCGATTCGTGTGATGGCAAAGCGAGTCTTCGCACCGAGCAGGAAGGCTGGTTCGTCGATCTTCAGCTCGACCGCGAAACCTGCCGGATGCCGCTGACTCCCGATTCCAAAGGCGGCTGCCGTCCCAAACTCATCATTGGCCCAATGCAGGATCCCGGTTTCTTTCTCGAAGGCACTTCAAAGATGTTCGAAAACAACAAGCTTCAGGGAACTTTTAAATACGAGACTCTCGACGTTTCCAAGGCGTCGCTCGATCAGGCGCTGTTCGAGGCGCCTGCAGCCTATACCGAGGTTGAATCTCTTTATCAGTTGACCGCGGCGGGCGACGTCAACACCACGGCCGGCACAGTCGACCGGATCGGATGGAACTCTGACGGCGGCACCGGTTACAACACCGGCAAAAAAGGCGCGGGCAAAACAGTTGCGATCGACTTCTTCTCCGGGAATGTGTCGAAGATCGATCAGGACATGCTGCGCGGCTATATCTCAGAGAAACTCAGCGGGGCCGGAATGAACGGCGTCAAAGTAAGCGGCCAGGCCGACATCACCAGCGGCAATTTCAGCAGCGTGATCGGGGTCCAGCTTGTCAAGGTCAAGGAGTCCGGCGCCAGTAAGATCGGCGGCCTGTTTGGAAAGGTCACGGGTGCTGACGATGCGGCGAAGCTCGGCGAATCGGAAGTCGAGATCGTGATGAATGTCTACGGCAGCGACGGCAAGACGGTGGTCGCAAGCTCGCCCGCGTCCGCAAAGATCAAAGGCACGAGCAATGATGCTGCGAAGGCCGCGATAGACAAAGCAATTGTGCCGCTGCTCGCGAAGATCAAATAAATTATGAAACACCTCTCAACATCGCTCATCATCATTCTTTCATTGTCGTTTTCTTTGTTCGGACAGCCGCGACGCACATCGCCAACGGCCAGGACCGGATATCCACCCGAGAAGGTCGATGCAGGCGCTGAGCCCGATCCGCTTGCCGACTTCCCTACTAAAGGGCTGCCGGAGGCGTATCTCTTTGGTGACGCGGCTTCGCCCGAATTAGCAAAAAAAGCGGCGGCCGCGATCCTGAAAAACGACGAGAATTCGCTTCCCTCGCTCATCGGCGGACTGCAAAAGGCCGGGTTTCATATCATCGACAAGAACCAGAAGATACTCTTTCAGCCCACCGGTCTTGCGAACGGCGCCGCATTCTTTGACTACGAAGTCGCGGGAATGCTGCGCGCCTCACAGTTCGGGGCGGTCACGACGCTCGACAAAATCGCAGGGATGCTCACTGGCGACGATCCGCAGCTGAAGAATCTGCGGCTCGCATCGCTTTTCTTGTCTGACCTGCGGGCAGCAAGCACGTTGTCGCGCGAGCATATTGAAAAGCTGCCGAGAGATGAGATGTCGTCCACACAGCAAAAGACCTTCCTTGCGGCCCTTGTGCTGGAGCTCGGAGCTCAAACCGGCGGATTGACGACGACAAGTTCGAAGATAAATTTGATCCAGGCCTCGATCATCGAACGGCGTTTCCTCGCCGATCTTGCCGCGACCTATTCCGAGCTTCAATCGCCTCAAGCCTTCTTCATCCCGCCCTTCATTCCGCAAAGGTCGATGTTCGACAGACGCGACCAAGTCCGTTTCGTGAATGCCTCCTGGTCGCGGCCGTTTCAGGATCCGTGCAAAGCCATCGAAACGATCGACAAGATGCAGGGATACGAGAGCAAAGGCAGAAAAGTCGTTAAGGCCTTCGATCGCGTGATGAATACGCTTGCCACCGGCGAATATACGGACGACGTTCCCGGAGGCATCCTCAAAAAGATTCCCGAAGCGAATCAATTCAAGAAGATGTTCGAGGAGAGGTTCAAGAAGGTCGCTGACGGTTTTGAAAAGTTCAACATCGTGATGTCTTACGTAAAGCTCGTCGCCGCGAATATGAGCATCAAGGCCGATCTTCAGGTCGAAGACCCGATGCCCCTCATCCGCACAAAGCACAACCGCAACACCGGCCAGGAACGGATCGTGACCGCAACATTCAGCATCGAGTTTGCGGGTTCCGAGGAGATCAATTGCACGGCCAAAGCGGCAAAGCTGATGACCGGCCTCGAGGTCGAGGTACCCGACGATGGCCCACTCAAGGACGTTCCGGTGATCTGGGAAATGCTTGTCGAGGGCGAGCGTTACTCACGCCACGCGGGATATCCCGTCATTGTTGACGCAGTCGATAAGACTCGTGGCGATACAAGCCGGCAGAGAACGAATGAGCTAGGCGAGAACAAGATCAAACTCACCGGCAAGCCGCAGGCGAGGAACCTTGAGCAGGAGCCGGTCGTGCCGCTTGCAACGAAGGCGGATCTTCGCGTCAGCGTCGCAACGGAAAAGATGGACGCGAGCAAGGACATACCCAAGATCTTCTCATTTGGCCTCGGCGGAAAATTCGGCCCTGCCGCAATCATTGAGATCGCGCCGGAGATCATGGGCAAGATGGCGCTCAGATCGTTTCGCGTCAGCGTTCCCGTCCGCGACTGGCAGCCGTGCTCCGAGGATTGGGGAGGAACAATCACCGTTCATCGCGAGGTTCACAAGACTGTGTCAGAACTACGGAAGATCGAGCTGAACGGCAACACGTCCGGCACCGGCTTGCTCCGAGTTTCAGAGTTAGATGACGCCGAAATCGTGCTGAATCCGCGAACGCCGGCAGAGGTCGCAAGCGGTGCACCAGAAAAACCCGCGTCGGTCTCGGTCCGCGGCGTGCACTCGAGTATCGGCGAATTCATCCGCGCCGGCGATCCGTGCTGCGGAAAGGAAGAAGGCATCTTCCATACGAAACTTCGCCGAGGCGAGGAGTTTAAATACGAGAAAAACAACCTCACTATGTCGTCGCCAGTCACCTTCCGCGGAAGTCAACGCGACTACACGCTGATGCTTCTGTTTCAACTCGACATGATCCCTGTAAAGGTGCGCAAATTCGGTGAGGTGCTTGAATCGAACTGTCCTCTCGAGGGCGGCTGGTCCAAGATGGAGGACTCGTATTGGGGCTACACCGTGACGCTGCCGGAAGGCCGTTGGGCAGAAAGATTTGTCAATCCGGAGGGCGACGTTCTACAGGGCAGCAAGACAATAACCCTTCCGGACAAAGCTGTGGTGACCTGGACCTGGAAGCTTGCAAGATGCCGATTCTGAATATGACTGACCTAGTTCGTACTAGCTGCTGAAAAACCCCTTGGTAACGTGTCTCTGCGCTACCTCGGCGGCCTTTGTGGCTCTGCGGTGAAAATCGTTGCAAAAAGTCCACCGCCGAGTCGCAGAGTAGCGCAGAGAGAAGCGTAGTTATTTTTCAACGCCAAACTTCTTTCGAAACGTCGAAGCCAGCGCTTCTCCGCTAACTTCCACCAGCTTTCCCACCAACGGGTGAACGATCAGACTTACGACCGAACCTGCAATTGACGGAAGATTTTTTCCAAACCAGTTTTTGACATACTCCATCGTCGTCAAGTCGGGTTCTTTTGCGGTGACGGCGGCTTGTAGTTCGTCGACCCGCTCGAGGGCTTTTTCCTTCTCGGCCGGCGGCGCGTCTTTCGCGACCTTCGCCTTCAGCTCGTCAAACATCTGCTGCAACTGGGCCAGGTCTTCCTGGGTGATCACCGGCGGCGCATGATGAATTTGCGTTTGCGTGATGCCCTTGCCAATTGCCAACTGGCTGCCTTCGCCAACGTCGCCGATCGAAGCGCTGATGGTGTCGCCTGAATTCTTTTCGTCGTTCATATCATCTCCTTGAACTCGATGTGCGTTCATCGTAACAAATTTCCGGGCGACGGCCGCGGACGGGGTCTTGTTCGCGGAACCAATCTGCGGTCGGAAGGAGGGTATGTAGCAGTTGCGTGAACGGTGCTTCCATCTGCGCCCGTGGCGGTCAGCGTGTACTCCGGCTTGAGCGAGTTGAGTGCGAGGCAATCGGTTGGCAGTTTGGTTAACTCACCAACGTCCGGATCGATGCGAGCGCTTTGAGCATTCTCCACCGTGTAACACAGTCGCATTATAACCGCCGCTGGGAAATTAGCTTCAGACCGAAGGATTGCAAAACGCAAGATCCTCACGGGTGGTGTAATCACGCGCTCTACCTCGACTCTCGCCTCACGCGTTTCTGTCTGCCCGTCTTCTCCGGTTGCTTTCAAGACGTACGTAAGCGATCGTCTGGGCGAATGGTCGAAACAGTTTTTATCCGAGTTGAAAAACTCTTTTGCAAAAGGTGAGATAGTGATGCTTCTGGCATCCGCAACTCCATAGCACAACTGCACCGATTGGCCGGGTTTGATCTGCGGCGGTAAAGCGCTGAAAGAAGCTATCCTGACATGTTTTGGCTTGGGCTCGTCGACGGTCACCGTCGCCTGACGAGTTGGAGCAGTGACACCGAGGGAATTCAGCGCTGTGAGGGTATAAGTAGTCGTCGCGGCTGGCTTATGCTGAATACAGACGAGTCGTCCGTTTTGCGCTCGTTGTCTCACCGCTCGGGGCTCGATGCTAATCACGCTCGCGTTCTCCGTTCGATAACACAACGAAACTGAATCACCTCGCGTGATCCTTTGAGGATTAACCGTGAACTCGGTTATCTCAACAGCTTGTTGCAAGAGTCTGATCTTGAGGTCACCTGTCGAAGTCTGTCCGTCTGGTCCAATAGCGGTCAGCGTGAACGACTTTACCTCGTCGACAGTAACGTTGGCCCTCGCTCCGATGGTGGTTTCAAAACATCCTTCATCTGCCGGCTTCACCTCGCCCACCCCATTGTCGACTTGCAGGCGCCGCGCGTTCTCGACCTGATAACACATTTTGATTGTGTCTCCCGGCCGAACATCATTCGTGTCTGTCTTGAAGGACACGATCGTGGGCGGATAAACCACAGTGATTGTTTTGTCTTTGCTTGCTTCCTTACCTTCGGCATTGAATGCGGTCAAAGTGTACTTCGTGGTCTGCGATGGTCTCACTTTGACGCACTGACGGTTGGAAGTGATCGATACCTGGCGAACACCCGGATCGATCTGCGCGGTCGTCGCGTCCTTGACTTGAAAACACAACTCGGCGCTTTCGTTGCTCTTGATCGTCTCGGGCGCGTCGAAACTCAGAATCTCTGGCAGCGGCGCCGGCGGCTTCGTTGCATCGACCGTTGCCTGCCGCGTGACGCTACGACCATCGTTGCCGGTAGCCGTCAACGTGTACGTCGTTGTCTGCTGAGGTTTGATTTGCTGGCAACGATCCTGTCCGAGAACTATAGCGCCGACCTCGTTGTCTATTTCTGCATGCGCTGCGTTGCGCACGTCATAACAGAGTTGAAACTGCACATCAGCTCCTCCGCCTGGGCCATTGTTTCGCAGAACTTCAAAGCGAACTATCTCGGCCTTCGGCGCCGGCGGCTCAACGTTGAGGACAACGTTCTGACTGGTGGTGCTTCCGTTTGGCCCAAAAACTGTGAGCGTGTACGTAGTTGTTTCACCTGCCGTGATGGGCAGACACTCCTTCGTCGCCGGTCTTCTTTCGCCGATATTGGGTTCGATTACAACGCGCTCGGCATTCGCCACTTCGTAACAGAGTTGCGCTTCGCCGTTTGCCGGAACCAGATCCGGCGTGACGCTGAAACTCAATACCCTCGGCAAAATGACTGGACCGTTCGAAGGTTTGAAAAGCCAAACCACGAGTGCGATGAGCGCCGCCAGTCCCACCAGACCGATTGCCCCAACTTTCAGCCAGAACGGCTTTGCTCCAGGCGTCGGTCCGGCGTCGCCATTTTCAGAATCAGGTTTCGACGGCGGAGCCGGGCCGAGCAGAAGGTTCAAATTGTGACGAGTGATTGCGGCTCCCGTCTGATCGTTCAGTTGCTCTCTGATCGCGAGTGCTTGACGCAACGAAGCCCTGGCCGTTGAGCGGTTATCGAGAAGTAATGCGCGTGTGCCGAGTTGGTGCAATGACCAGGCCGTCTCGGCGAGATCTTTCTGTGCGGCGGCAGCCGCTTCGACGCTTTCGAGCACCGTGGCCCACATGTCCCACTTGCCACTCAACGCCAACGCTTCTTCGCTCGCGTGGCCCAATTGATTAACTTCGGACCACGAATGGTTGGTTACGGCCCATTGCAGGACCAGCAGGATTGCCTGCGCTGATCCCGCAATGAGTTCAGGTTTGGAGCGCTTTTGTTCGGTCCAACTTACAAAATGTGCGAGCGCGCGTTTGAACCATGGCGTCGGGTCGCCCAGCATATTCGCCGTGACGTCGCTCGCCAGCGTGTAGAGCTGCTCGTGCGATTGGACCAATCCGCGTTGTTCGAGATCGTCGAGGGCTTGTTGTGCGGCCGGCACTTCTGCAATCGAAGCGATGTGCACTGCCGCGACTGGCGCGCCTCGAAACACGGCCAGCGCCGCCAAAACTTTCTTCTCGTCTTGCGTGCATGGTTCGATCTCCGCCGCGGCGAGTACAGCCTGCGGCTCCTCGACCACGGCTGCCAGCGAACGCTTTTCCTCACGGACCTTATGCGCCGCTCGCAAGATCGGCAGCGGAACACAATCCACGGACTCGCAAAGTAACTGAGCCTGCTTTTCTTCTTCGGCTGACAACTCTCGACCCAACTCTCGTCGGAACAAGCGCACTGCATCGGCTACCGGCAAACCTTTTAGAGTTACCTCGCGAGTTTCGCCGAAAAGACTGCGTTCCTTGTTGGCGACGATAAACGTGCAGTTGGGCGCATTGTTTATAAGCGTCTTAATCTGCTCCGCGCCGATGCCGACGTCGTCGAGCAGAATCAGCGCATTCACAGACTGGAGATAAGATCGAATCTCAGTTTCGGTTGGCTTGATCGGAAAGTCGCACGTGTAGAAAGCGTCGAACAGCGACTTCAACAGATCAGCGTCAGACTGCTGGTTGACTTGAAAATAAACGACGCCGGCAGCGAAGGTGGAAAGCTGCGTTTGATGGGCCAGATGGCGCAACAGACTCGTCTTGCCGTAGCCTGACTCACCAATGCATTCCACTGACTCTTGCGACTCGAGCGCGTTGCCGATGTCAGTCGTTTCAGTTACGCGGTCCAACAGATCGCGAAAAGGTTTCGGACGAAGCGAAACGGGTTGAGGTTTCAAGCGCGGTGGAGGAGGAGCTTCGTTGAGAATGTTTACTATGCCGCCTGAGACGTGGCCAATCTGGACGATCTTAGTGCCGAAGGCGAGCTGGGCGCCGGCGGCAACATTTCCAACGGTTGCTTGAATCTGAACGGATTCTGGCGATTGCGCCATGCGGGCCTCCTTATCAGGAGTGAGAGTCGCGGAAGTAGTTCCGCCTCTAGCGGCAATGGCAAACTAGTTCAAAAGCGATGAGAAGCTACAGGAAGTTTAGCACGGTCAAAGCACAAATGACTTAGCTAAACCTCCTGTGCTCGATGAGCCTTTGGTGCCGATGCCGTCCTACTCGGCCCGGCATCCCTTCTATTTGCGCCTACTCGTCAACGCGCCCGAGGCCCTGCGACTGGAGCCATTCGTCGATGAGCCGCCAGCCCGCGTGGTTGCGAAAGTGCGTGTTGAAATCGTGGCCGACGCCTGCGAGCGACTGCACCGTCACGCTTGACGCGCTGGTGAAGTAGGCCGCCTCGCCCTCGCCGAGCGACGCCGGGAAGAGCACGTCGAACTCGCCCAACTGCACCAGCACAGGGCCGGTCGTCGCGCCGACGCGCGTGGCCGCAGGATCAAACATGGCGATGATGCCCGTCAAAAGCTGCCCGCGTGCAAGCAAGTCGGAGAGGATGTTGTTGTCGTAAGTGATGACGTCCGGGTCGGCGCCCGGCGCGTAGTAGAAGGCTGCGGTGCGCACCTCGGGCGGGAGTGCAGAGTATTCGTACTGAAGCATCCCATTGATGAGCTCCGCGGGAATCGGCAACTCGTGCGGAACGTGACCCATCCCGGTCGAGACAACGGCGTCGGCGTCGTGATAAGTCCCCTGCTCGTAGATAGCGTTGATGGCCCCGAGCGAGTGGCCGACCGTCACGACGCGGGCGAACGGGTAGCCGACGCCGCCTTCGCCCGTGCGGAGTTGTGTGATGACCTGGTGGATGGTCGAGGCCGTCTGGTCGACCGTCAGCAGGTCGCCGTCATCGGGACGCGTGCTCTCGCCCGTGCCGAGTTGGTCGATGGCGAGCACGGCGTACTTACTCTCAGCCATGTAGCGCGCGAACGAGTATTCGTGCCCGTTGATGATAGGCACGTCCCAATACTTGTGGTTGTATGTGGCCCCGTGGATGGCGACCAGCAGCGTGCGGTCACGGAAGCTGCCTTTGTAGTAGAGATAGCCGACGACGTCGGCGGCACTGCCGTTGGAGAGCGTCACAGGAAACGTCAGGCGCTCGACCTTGAGACTCTCACCGACTTCGTCAGCGGCGGCGATCCCGCCGAGCGAGATTAGCAGTAAGGCAGAGACGAGGAGTTGGAAAATGTTGAAGGAAGCGAGGTTGGTGCGACGGGGTTGAGTGATCATGAGTCCGCCTTTCTTTGTGATGTAAGGTCGCGTTTTTGTGATGTAAGGGGGATGTCTTTGTGATGTTAAGCGCGGCCACAAACAGAGCAACGGACGTTCCGTTCAACAGTGAGCGAAGCTCGAAAGTATGTCTATCGATGCCGCTGCTACAACGCGCGTCGTGCGGACTTTTACGCAAGTGGTGCGTAAGTTTGCGCGAACTGAGTAATGACAATGTGGAGTAATGAAAAATGTGAGTAACGGAAATTGCCGTCTGCCGGGATTGATGATATAAGCCGACCGTTCCCCGATCCACACGCCGCTGACGCTGCCACCATATTGGAGTAATCACATGCTAAGTAGAACTCTTTCTCGGCGCGACTTTTCGAAAATACTAAGCACGGGCGCGGCTTACGCGGCATTACGTCCGGCGGATGTAACGCGAGCGTCGACGTCAGGCACAACCGTCGTCCGCCTTAGCTCGAACGAGAATCCTTACGGCCCGTCACCGGCAGCGTTGAAAGCGATGACTGATGGCTTCAGTCTCGCCTGGCGTTATCCGGACGAGTATGCAGACATGTTGGCTGACGAGTTGGCACGCCTGCACAATGTTCCGGTGGACCAGGTTCTTTTGGGCGATGGTTCCGGAGAGATCCTGAAACTCTCCGCTGCGGCGTTTACCGGGAAAGACAAAAAGATCGTCGTCGCTAACCCCACCTTCGAAGCGGTGGCCCGTCATGCTACTGTTGCCGGCGCCGAAGTCGTGAAGATCGATCTCACACCAGACTTCAGTCACGACTTGAAGAAGATACTGCTCGCTGCGACTGGCGCCGGACTGATCTACATCTGCAATCCGAACAATCCCACCGCCAGCATAACCCCAAAAAACGACTTAGCACACTTTCTCGCCAAGCTTCCGCCTGCAACGATCGTTTTGGTTGATGAAGCCTATCACCATTACGTCGAGACGAAAGATTATGAAAGCGTGATTCCGCTCGTGAAGCAGTATCCCAATCTCATAGTTGCGCGCACGTTTTCAAAAATCTACGGCATGGCAGGTTTGCGTTGCGGTTACTGCGTCACGCAACAGGCAAACATCCAGCGCATGAGGACCCATCAGATATTCGACAGCGTGAACATCATGGCCCTCGTCGCGGCGCGCGCAAGTTTGAAGGACACGGAGCACGTTGCTCGCGGCCGCAAACTTAACGGCGAAGTGAAGAAGGGAATCTGTACGGAGCTTGACACACTCGGCTATCGCTACATCCCGTCGCACGCAAACTTCATGATGATCGACACGCGCCGCGAGGTACGACCCGTCCTCAACGCGATGAGAAGTCGCGGAGTCGAAGTCGGACGTCTCTTCCCCGCCCTGCCAACTTTCATGCGCGTCACCATCGGCACCGGCCCGGAAATGAAACTGTTCTTGGCGGCTTTCAAAGAAGTAATGGTCTAGCCTTTCAGCTTCTTTGGATCTGAGTTGATTCTTTCCAACACACTGTGCACTTATCTTTTTAGGGCCGCCCACAATGAGTATAGACCGCTGAAGCAGTGAGACGCCCGACAGTCGTAACGGCGCGCACCCCGAAAGATACGCGCCGTTACACCAGGCTTCGCAGCGGATGAGAGTCGGAAACGCCAAGGGAAACCCCCTTGTCCAATCAGCCACTACAAAGTACCTGGCAACTCGAAAAACCTTCGTTTCAAAGACGCTTCAGCGGACGCCGAGGATGTGGACCACCCACACGATACAGTCACCCTGTGACAAGTAACGCACGCGGTAATTAAGACCGCCTCCATTCGCGAGAAAACTGCTGCTCGCAAAGACGTCCGTGTGCGTGTCCCAGAGCTTGTTCAACGGTTCGCCGTCGTAGCCGTTCCAATCGGAGTCACGATTGAGACCGGCGCCGTCGCCTTTGATTTGAATCGAGCCCAGCGTTACCGGGTTCTCGATCCACGTTCGCTCATCACTGATAGCCGGAATCGATCGCAAACCGCAGTTCGCGACACCCACCTGACCGTCAGCTCCGATCCTGCTGTGTTTCAGATTAGGCAGATTGCCATTGATTGGCAGCCCAGTCGCATGCACGACCGAGTGTGGACCGAAAAACATCCGCGGACCGAGCGAGACGTATATCTGCGCCGCTTGCGGAATGCAGGCATTTGAGTAAAAGACGATCAGGCTCGCGCCCTCGGAAAGTGGCAGCGCGTTGCCTGGACCAGCGCAGTTGCCGTCACCCCACGGACACCGCCCGTTGGTGATCGCGCTACGCAGTCCTCTGACACGATAGTCGCCGTTGATGCCGGGAACTATCTGGCTGGTGACGTTTGCGAGATACGAGAAGAACTGTCCTTGTCCGTTCCAGCATGGCTGTGCCGTGGCGCCTGATGCGGGAACTGAAAACGTCGCGCCCGTGGAGCAATCTGGTCCAAAGCCGACGTTGTAAGGGTTCGCGGCCGCCGCGGCAATCTCGCCCCAAACCAGCACTGCGCTAAGCAACACTGAACCGGGCGGCACGCCTCGCAGTCTGATAACTCCCGTCCCTGAATTTCGGGTGGCTACTCCGGCGACGACATGATCGATGCCACCGGGCAACGGAATCGGGACGTTTTTGAACGACACAGGAATCGGGCCGGCCACCGCTGTGGAATCGCCGGCTTGTTCGGCGGCCGCGCGTTTCTCGACTTCGTCCGCATCGAGATAGAGATCAGTGTCGGTTTCGGCCGACGTATCGGCGGCGACGATCGAGCTCATGCCATCGTTCTGCGCGTCGATCGGTACGGGTTCTGCGTTGGGTGCAATGGTTTTTTGTGCAGAGACTGTTACGGCGTCTATGCCGATGAGTTTGTGGTGAATGGAAGTCATCGTCGTGAGTGCCAACAGAACGAGCACG
The DNA here is from genome assembly GCA_036279935.1 of Pyrinomonadaceae bacterium. GTDB lineage: Bacteria > Acidobacteriota > Blastocatellia > Pyrinomonadales > Pyrinomonadaceae > PSRF01. The sequence goes on along the minus strand of DASURS010000089.1, from coordinate 14,398 downwards.
ACGAGGACTGGTAGTAGTCTGTGGATTCGCATTCTGATGTTCTCCTTTCCGGTGCACGAGTAGCACCGCACTCGTTGAGCGCTTGCTCTGATTGAGTGTTGGTTGTGGTTGAGGAGCCATCCAGGCGGGCGATCACCTGAAGTGAGTCTTCATTTCAGTTACTTCATGTCCATAAACTGCGTACGACCATCGGGTAAATGCGCACGAAGGCGGATCGTTCAGTTGTTGGGCAAGGGAGAATGCGTCTGGTTGGGCTGGGGAGGTTTTGAACTAGTGGGCCTTGGGAAGGCGACAGACTATAACTCAATGAGGATCGATCTCAAACGGTTCTTATAGGCGAGTTTTGCTGTTTATTGGCGAATCGTGCTGGAACGGTGCAAATGGGCGATCATGGCATCGCAGAGTTTTTTCATTGTTGGATTCGTCGATCACGTCACAGAATTTCAATAAAGATAAGCGCTAATAGCAATAGTCACCCTCCGGAGAATCTGATAAGCTTCCGGCCTCCCTTTCCAGCGGAAATTCGTTAGCCCAGGACGTGGTTTGCTCTCACATCGCGTCGCATTCGTGTAGCCTCAAGGTATTTGAACCCACAGTGACGTTAGGCTGAATTGTTCGTCAGTGTCAGGAGGAGAACATCATGACGAGTCGGCATTTCGCACCGCTGCTGGTTGGGACCGCGGCGCTGGTTCTGGTTATCGGATCGCTTTTCACGGGAGGGCAAACGTCAGCGGCCGGCGGCAAAGGAGATCGCTCAGCGCCAACGACGCCAAGTAACCTTAACGCCAGCAACGTCACGTCAACTTCCGTAACACTGTCATGGACCGGATCAACCGACAACTCCGGCAGCTTGTCTTACAAGGTCCGCATCACCAACCTCAAAAACTCGGCCTATAACTCACTCGCGACCGTCAGCCAGTCACAAACGACTTACACGGCAAAGTATCTCGCGACGAATAGCCCATATACCTTCTCGGTCTATGCCGTCGACGCCGCCGGCAATAAATCCGCCGACAGCAACGTCGTGAGCACCAGCACGCTCGCCGATACGACGCCGCCGTCCACACCCGCGCTGACGGCCACCGTCCTGAATCCATCGCAAGTGCAACTGACCTGGACAAAGCCGACTGACAACGTCACGAGCAACTGCTGCAACTACAGCGTCAACCTGAACGGATCGCCATACACCGGACAGCTCAACTGGGTGCTGGCGCCCGCCGGCAGTCTTTCGGCAATCGTTCGGCACCTGACGCCGTCGACGACTTACTCATTCACCGTCAACGCCACCGACTGGTCCGGCGGCAACGTGAGCACCAGCAACACCGTCAGCGCCACTACGCAGCCGAGCAGTGACACGACGCCGCCTTCCGCGCCGACGAACCTGCGTCTCGTCCAGGATGACACTTGCGGCGAGGTCTGGCTCGGATGGATCGAAGCCACCGATAACGCCGATTCTCAGGATCAGATCGAGTACGAGATCTGGGTCAACGGCATTCTGAGCCCGTTGCCAGTCGGCGCCGGTATCGATCTTGACTTTGTCTACGCCAATACTCATGGCGACAACTACTTCCAGGTCAGGGCTGTCGATCGTTCCGGAAACAGTTCAGCCCCGAGCAACGTGCTCAAGTTGTTCCTCTGGCCGTGTTAGAATCTGTAAGCGTTCAGTTGACATGACGGAAACGCGATAAGGCGATGTCCCACGACGTCGCCTTAACCGTGCGAGTGACGTGCCTCCCGATAACCTCACGTTACGACGGGTCAACGTGTACGAAATTGACTCTGGGAGGTGCCAGAATGGTCCTCGATTTGGCCGGACTGCTGGCGCGTGAACAAGCCGTACGCCGAGAGACTGAAATACTCCGGGATGCAAACATCGCCCTGACGGAGAACCTCAGTCTCGACCGAATTCTCGAGACCCTACTCGATTACCTGACGAAGCTTGTCCCTTACGACAGCGCGAACGTCATGCTCCGCCAGGGCGAATCCATGTTCGTCGTCAGCGCATTGCGACGTTACGAAGTTTTTCAGGACATCGAGACCACTCGCGCCATCGCCTTCAACGGCGATACCAATCCCCTGCTCCGTCGCATCTGTTTGACCAAACAGAGCCTGGTTGTTCCCGACACCGACGCGGAACCCGAATGGCAAACCGTCACCGGCGCCGATCACGTCCGCAACTGGATGGGCGTGCCCCTCGTCGCATCGGGCAAAGTCATCGGCCTGTATTCAGTCGACAAAATTGAGCCGGAGTTCTTCAAACCGGAGCACGCGCGTTTGGCGGAGACGCTGGCGGCGCGCGCGGCGAGCGCGATCCAAAACGCGCAACTCTTCGCACAGAGCCAGCATTACGTCGCGGAGCTTGAAGAGCGCATCACGGAACGAAGGCGAGCGGAGGTAGCCTTGCGCGAAAGCGAAGAACGCTATCGCGAGTTGTTCGAAAATGCTCGTGACGCGATTTACGTGCACGATCGGAAGGGCAACTACACGTCCGTCAACCGCGCCGCTGAAAAACTCACCGGTTACGCGCGCCATGAGATACTCGGCCGTAACTTCACCGAGTTCATTGCAAAGGAACACATCCCGTACCTGCGCGACTGTCTCTTCTCAAACCTGGCGCAAAACGGCGAGACGACTTACGAGCTCGAAGTGATCGCCAAGGACGGCCGGCGTGTGCCCGTTGAAGTCAGCAGCCGCGCGATTTACGAAAACGGCGCGATCGTCGGCGTGCAAGGCACCGCGCGCGACATAACCGAGCGCAAACGAACGCAGGATACGTTGCGCATGTTCTCGCGCCAGTTAATCGAAGCGCAGGAAGACGAGCGCCGCCGAATCTCTCGCGACCTGCACGATCAGATCGGACAGGCGCTCACTGCCGTCAAGCTGAACTTGCACACCGTTCAGCAAGTCTGCCCCGATCCCGAGGCGTCGCACTGTATCAAGGACAACGTCGACGCCGTTGACGAAGCGCTTCGCCTGGTGCGCGATCTGTCAGTCGATCTTCGCCCGCCGCTGCTGGACGATCTCGGCCTTGCAACCGCTCTGTGCTGGTTCGTCGACCGTTACGCAAAGCGATACGGAGTCACCATCGAGGTGATTATTGAACTTCCCAATCATAACGAACGGTTCTCGCGCGAGCTCGAGACAGCCTGTTTCCGTATCGCGCAGGAAGCCCTCACGAACGTCGTTCGTCACGCGCGTGCAACGAATGTAGTGCTGCAGTTAACGCGAACGGACGAACTGCTCGAGATGGTGGTGAGAGACGACGGGATCGGTTTCGATCCCGACGCCCTGCGCAAACGCGCACCACGCGCGGCCACGCTGGGGCTCGTGGGAATGCAGGAACGAGCGCATGCCGCCGGCGGTCAGGTTCAGATTTGCTCGAAGCCTTCACGAGGCACGGAAATCTCGTTCACAATCCCGCTCGAAACTGGCGATTCACCATTCGGGTCATCACCTGTTCAAGCCGGCTGATCGATCCGTTGCCCTTACTTGCTCCGGGCTCCGAATGGACCGCGAACCAATTGTTTCGCTTCGTCGCCGTAAACAACGCCGCCTCGTAACCGTAGATCTCGCGAACGTCGATCCGGTGGTCCTCCATCGCCCGCAACCACGTCTCAAACGTAAAGCGTTGAGCTTCAGGTGAAATGCGATGAATGCCCGCGTTTCGTTCGTGGCCATCTTCGACGAGCGTCAGGTAACTCCGCGCCTCGATCAAGCCGGCGAGCAAACCGCCGGTTTCGAGTTGCACGATCCGGGTCGGAACGGCAGCCTCCGCGCGGCTCACGAAGTTGTAGGGAAAGCCCAGGTACGCGATCGAGATCGGCCCCGAAGGACCGTCATCCGACGCGACGTCCCAGGATTCGTCTTCGACTCTGAAACTCGTGCCGTTTCTGAGGTCACGAATGACTGGTCCAAACTCGTGATCACCACCCGAGGCGCTGATGAGCTTCAAACCCGGACGGTGGGCCAACGGCCATTTGCCATCGAACGGGTTGCGTCCCGATGCGCCCAAGACGTAATCGCAACGCTGCATCAGCTTCTCGAGCGACTCGACTCGCGTAATTCGGTCTTGAAGATAACGGAGGATCTGCGGACACGGACGCGGGTCATAGAAGAAAACACGGCTGCCCTCGCGTGAAGCGAGGTCGGCCAGTCCCCTGCCGATGCTTCCGAGTCCAAGGATCCCGATCTCCAGTCCACGCAACGGTTTGCCGCGCAGAAACTTGTTCCGCAGCCTTTCGATCAGGCAATGCGAGAAGAGATGACCGCCGATCTGGAGCTTCACCGCGGCCCTGGCCCAGGCGAAAACCGCGAAGGGCGGTGGCTTCTCTTCAAACATGAAGATGCCGCGCGAGGTCTGCTCCACGCCGGCGAAGAGGTATTTCTCCAATAACTCCGAAGGAGTGTTGGTGACGCAGTGTCCGCCTTCATCCAACACGATGATGCGTTTGATGCGACGGTGGTTAAGGCTTTGGGCGACGACTTCCCAAAGACGTTTGATGTCCTGTTCGAAGGACTCATCGAAATTTCCGGGCTGAGGGACGGTGCTTTCGACAATCGTGACGCCAAGATCGCGAATAGCTGCGATAACGGGGGCGTTGTTCGAATAGATCTTACCTAAAGCGAAAATGTTTTCGGGTCTTAGGCCTATCTCTCCGAGCGCTCGAAAAAGGTCGACGGTCTGAGCCAGCATGTGCTGGACCGCCACCAACACCGTGTCGTCGCCGAAAGTGAACCGCACATTGCGGGCGCGTTCTGAAAGCGCACCCGTCACTTCCATCAACGAATGTGGTCTTGTCATGGTTTTTCGATTTTCTGGGCCTTGAGAGGGTCACGCTGTTTAAAGGCGGACACCGTTGAGTGTTTGCGAGGCTACGCTGCTTAGGATGCGCGCTACTGGCCGGGAGTTTTATTGAAGGTTGGAATATGTATGTTGGCAGCCGTACGAAATGGCCGTTCCTGTCAGAAATGGCCGTTCCTGTCAGAACTATTTAGAAACGCCCTCTGCCTTAACTATTTAGAAAAGCCCTCTGAGTTTAAGTTTCTGGTCTCTGAGTAGCCTTGGGCTCAGCGAGCCCAAGGCGGTCCTTTGCCAAATTGAAAACTGCGCCACACATGATTGGCTGGCGGCACGTACTGTTCGATGACCTGAGCGCCGCGGCGGTTTTTGTTTTTCTTCTTAATGACAGTTTTTGGTTTGGGCCGTTCCGGTAAGAGCGTGTAAGGCAGATCTCGATCGCGATAGCCAAAGTGTAACTCACCATTGAGATAGCGCCCCACCAGTACCGTGCCCTTGCCGACGGCTGTTTTGTGCAAGGGCTGCAGTTGGTAGTACTGATTCGCAAAGCGCACGGTCCCATCAGTCGTGACGCTGCGCTCCTCTTCGATACAGAAGATGCTGGCCAGGTGATAGCCTGCGGCGGAGCGATGGTAATCAGCTCGCGCACGTGGCGCCACGGCAAACTTCTGGTTGATCTGATCACAATAGCGGGAGTGCAAAAACTCATTGCCAGCTTCCTCATCACTAAAAGTCCCTCCATTTGTCCACCCTTTCGGGTGTGACATCCTAGAGGGCTTTTCTATTCGGTTTCGCAGAGGGCTGTTTTATATAGTTACCACAACCGAAATGGCCGTTCCTTGACACTCCTGAACGGCGACTGTTAAATTACGCGGTCTTTTTCTGCAACAAAATTGAGTCTGTACGCACAAAAGGAGTTGTTTTGACCACCGAAGCAGGTTACCTGTTCACCTCCGAATCCGTTACCGAAGGACATCCGGACAAGATCTCCGATCAGATCTCAGACGCGGTGCTCGACGCCGCCCTTAACGCCGATCCGATGGCCCGTGTCGCTTGCGAAACGTTGGTGACCACGGGCCTTGTCGTTATCGCGGGCGAGATTACCACGGACGCCGTGATCGATTACTCGCGAGTCGCGCGCGAAATGATTCGTGAGATCGGTTACACACGGGCCAAGTACGGTTTTGATTGCGACACTTGTAGTGTTTTATCAGCGCTCGACCGCCAGTCGCCCGATATCGCCATGGGCGTGGACACCGGCGGCGCCGGCGACCAGGGACTCATGTTCGGGTTTGCCTGCAACGAGACGCCCGAATTGATGCCGTTGCCGATCCAGTTGGCGCACCTGCTGGCGCGCCGGCTCTCCGAAGTTCGCAAATCGGGTGAGCTTCCGTACCTGCGGCCGGATGGTAAATCTCAGGTAACGGTTGAATATCGCGACGGGCGGCCGTTCCGTGTCGAAGCTGTCGTTATCTCGTCACAACACGATCCGAGCGTCACCAACGAACAACTTCGTTCGGAAATCGAAGACAAAGTCATCAAACACACCGTCTCGCCGGAGTTGCTCGACAAAGACACGAAGTATCACATCAACCCGACCGGAAGGTTTGTCACCGGCGGACCGCAGGGCGACTCCGGTCTCACCGGCAGAAAGATCATCGTCGACACCTACGGCGGTTACGCTCCGCACGGCGGCGGCGCCTTCTCCGGAAAGGATCCGACGAAGGTCGACCGCTCCGCTGCTTACATGGCCCGCTACGTCGCGAAGAACATCGTCGCGGCCGGGCTCGCCGATCGTTGTCTCGTGCAGCTTGCTTACGCCATCGGCGTTGCCGATCCGGTTTCCGTGCTCGTCGATACAGCGGGCACCGGCCGCATCAGCGAAGCAGCGCTGGCGAAACTCGTCCGCGACAATTTCGAGCTGACGCCTCGCGGCATCATCCAGGACCTGAACCTGCGCCGGCCAATCTACACAAAGACGGCGGCTTACGGCCATTTCGGTCGCGACGAACACGGCTTTAGCTGGGAAAAAACCGACAAAGCCGAAACGTTGCGCGCCAGTGCGGGTATCTGAAACCTTCATTCAATAAAGGAATAGATCAAGTATGAGTGCATCACCTGCCGTCGAATTCGACGTGAAAGATATTGGTTTGGCAAGTCAGGGCAAGCAGCGCATCGACTGGGCTGAGCGTGAGATGCCAGTGCTGCGGCTGATCCGCGAAAGATTCGGCGAGGAGAAACCGCTGACCGGCGTTCGGCTCGTTGCCTGCGCCCACATCACCACCGAAACCGCGAACCTCGCGCGAGCGTTGCAGGCCGGAGGCGCTGAAGCAGTGCTCATCGCGTCCAATCCGCTCTCGACGCAGGACGACGTTGCCGCGGCGCTTGTTTCCGACGGAATTCCAGTTTACGCAATCAAAGGCGAGTCGACCGAGACTTACAACCGGCACGTTCGCACCGCGCTCGATACGCACCCGGACATCATCATCGACGATGGATCCGACGTCGTCGCGACGCTTCTCAAAGAGCGCGCTGATCAGGTGAAAGAGCTCATCGGCTCTACTGAAGAAACAACCACCGGAATCCAGCGGCTGAAAGCGATGGAGACTGCCGGCGTGTTGTCGTTCCCGTCCATCGCCGTCAACAACGCGCAAACAAAACACTTCTTCGACAATCGTTATGGCACGGGGCAATCGACGCTCGACGGCATCATCCGCGCCACGAACATCCTGCTCGCGGGACGTAACCTCGTGGTCGTCGGTTACGGCTGGTGCGGCAAAGGCGTTGCTCTCCGCGGACGCGGCATGGGCGCGAACGTCATCGTCACCGAAGTCGATCCGATCAAAGCTGTCGAGGCAGTGATGGACGGCTTCCGCGTGATGCCGATGTCCGAAGCGTCGTCGATTGGCGACATCTTCGTCACGGTCACTGGAAATCGTCACGTCATTGACCGCCAGCACTTCTCGAAGATGAAAGACGGCGCGATCGTTTGCAACAGCGGCCACTTCGATCTCGAACTCAATCTTGTCGCGTTGCGAGAGATGGCGGGCGATCCAACGACCGTTCGGCCGTTCGTCGAAGAGTACAAGGTTCAGTCCAACGGGCGACGGATCATGGTGCTCGGCGAAGGACGTCTCATCAATCTCGCCGCCGCCGAAGGCCATCCCGCAAGCGTCATGGACATGAGCTTCGCGAATCAGGCGCTGTCGGTTGAGTATCTGGTGAAGAACAAAGGAACACTTTCGCCCGGCGTACACCTGCTGCCGCAGGAAGTGGACAATGAGATTGCGAGTCTGAAATTGCGAGCGCTGGGTGTTGCCATCGACACCTTGACCGCCGAACAACTCGAATACATCTCGAGCTGGGAAACCGGCACGTAAGAACTTTCCCGCAAAGGCGCAAAGGAAAAAGCAAGAATCGTAACAAAGGAGCACTAATTCTTAACTCTTGTTTTTCCCTTTGCGCCTTTGCGCCTTTGCGGGAAACTCTACGTACGCACTCGCGAAAGAAAATAGGTCCCCGCTGCCGCGAAGATCAGTAGCGGGGACCAGCCTGCCACAGTAGGACGCAGCAAGCCGTGATTCCCTAGCTGCTGAAACCCTCCGCCAACAGCCCAGTAAGCAACACCAACAACAACGGCCGCGCACAACGCGATCACAGTTCCCTTCCGTCCAAACGAAACCGCCAACGGCATTCCGATGAAGGCCATGATGATGATGCTGAAAGGACCGGCGTACTTTCTTTGCAACGCAACCGCCATCGTCGACACGTCCATTCCGCGCTGCTTGGCGGCGTCGAGATAGCGCTGCAAATCAGTGGCGCTGAGTTGTGAAGGTTTATCGATCGTAGGTTTGAAAACCGCTGGGGCATCGACGCCGGCGAAGATCGTTTCGGGCGCTGAACGCCGTTCGACTTCCATCCCCTTTAACGCAAGGGTTTCCGTATCGACGATCTTGAGATGCGTGGGATCAACCCACGACGCGCGCTTGCCGCTCACGACCTGGGCCAGGTGTACGGCGTCTTCGTCCAGTTCGTAAACCGTGGGCTCCATGAGACTGCCGTCGTCGGCAAACTCGTACGAATAGAAACGACGCGTATCGGTTGATGCGAGCCACTGGCGTCCGGTGCGCGTGATCGCACGAGCTTCACCACCGCGAATCCTGGCGCGTAACGCGTCCTGTTTGAGATTGCTGGCCGGCATCAAGTGCTCCTGTATGAGCCACGATCCCGACGCAATCGCGAGAGAGAAGAAGAACCCGGGCAACATCAAACGATAGACGCTCTGTCCCGACGCCCACCACGCGATCGCTTCGTGTCTTCTCGCGAGCAGCGCGTAGGTGACCAGCACCGAAATCAACATCGTCGCCGGGAACAGTTCGACGGCGATGAGCGGCATCAGGAAAAACAGGTAACGCGCGACTAGTTCCGCGCCCGCTTGCGTCATGGCAATGAAGCGCCAAAGCTCGAACAGCGTGAAGATGTTGAATATCGCCGCCAGCGCTACGAAACAGACGATGAAACTCACTGCCAGCGCGCGCAGGAGTGTCGCGTCCATCAGGTTTGGGAAGGCGAACGTCTTAGCGAACCGGGACGTTATTTCCACCGATTTTGCTTGCACGGGATCGGATGTCTTTGCCGCTTTTGTGCCTCTTTGCGGCAAGAATGGAATCCGCTGCACGAGCAAAAACAGCAAGCCAACGGCGACGATGAACACGGTCGCCAGCCATGGCCCAACACTCGCCGGCACCGTGCCGACGCGCGAGAGCGACTCGCCCAGAAGCGAGAGCAGGTAGTAAACGATCACAACGATCAGGCTCAACAACACGCCCACGCTGCGGCCGCCACGACGCACACGCAAACCGAGCGATGCTCCGATTAGCGCGAACACAAACGGCGCGATCGAGAGCGCTGCCCGGCGATTGAGTATTCGCGAGGCTTCCCTTTGCTGCTCGACCGTTCCGCTAACGGTGCGTTCTCGCAGATCCTGCCAATCCATTGAATCGGCGGCTGTGTCGCGTTGATTGAGACGCTGGACGATATCGGCGCGGCCGGTGTTAATGGAAAACCTCAACTGATTGAAACGCTCGACCACGTACGACTTCTGCGCCTGCCCATTCGCCGGTGCGGGCGCCGCTGGTTTCGGCTCGCTCGACGTCGGAAACTTCGTCGCGAGCACGTCCGTCAAAACCAGCTCCGATTGATCGCCCGACGCATCGATTCGTCCGGATCGCGCGGTGTAAACGTCGTTCGTGCGGTCGCCCTGCGCAAAGATGAAGACGCGCCCCCACGTACCCAGCGCCTTGTCTCCATCACGAACGTAAATCACATAGCGCGGCAAGGTGCTGAACGTTCGCGGCTCGACGGGCGAATCGAGTTTCGCAAGTGCGCCCTGCAAGGCGATGCGTTCGAGATCGCGCGCAGCTTCCGGCGCTTCTTTCAAATGAAGGTAAGTCGTAACGCCGCTGAGAAGCAGTCCGATTAGCAGCGCCGGCCAGATCATGGTCCACGACCCGACGCCGGCAGCACGCATCGCCACGATCTCGCTGTCGCTTCCCATGCGCGAGTAACCGATGATGATTCCGGCGAGAGTGGCCAAAGGAATAGAAAAGACGAGCACGCCTGGCAACAGCGCCGCGCCGATTTTCCCCATGAACGAAAACGGAAGCTCCGTGTAGATGATGACCTCAGCAAGCCGGCTCGCCTGCTGCGCCAGGAGGATCGCCGTCAGCAACAACAACGACAGACCGATGTACGGCGCCATCGCCGCGACGATGTATCGCGGTATCAGGAAGCTTCTGGACTTAAAGCTTTGCCTTAACACTATTGCACGAACGTTGGGCGGGCCCGCGGCGTCCTTTCGAGGATCCGGCTGATGATCTGATACGTTAACTGAGCGAGCTCTTTTCTTGTCTCAACGGGGACTTCCCTCGTTTCGTCAGCGTACTTCGCCGGCGATAGTTTCTCAGTCGCTCTTAAGTGTTGCTGGACGTGTTTCGAGACAACCGTTCCCCGCCGAGCGCTACAACTCACGCACCGCAGCGACAAGTCGGAGCTTAAGTAAATCGGTTCCTCAGTGCTGAACTCGTTGTGGCAGTTGGCGCACCGGCGCAGGTCAGGTAAGAATCCTTCCAGCTTCAGCAGCCAAACTTCAAAATACCGTAACACCCACTCCAGATCCGCCGGCGACTGCGACACCGCCTCGAAGCATGCCAGCGCCATGCGATAGAGATTGTCATTCGCCTGTCGCGGGGGCGAGAAATCCATCAGCAAGTCGCCCATGTAAGAGAAGCCGCTGAGCAATGCTGCGTCGGAAGATAAGTTAAAGCGAGATTTCAGGATCTCGGTCTGGCTGAACGACACGAGCTCCTGGTTCTCTTTTTCGAAGTACGTGAGATTGATCAGCGTGAAAGGCTCGAGCGCGGCGCCAAAACGGTTCTTGAGTTTTCGACAGTTCTTTGCGACGCCGCGAATGAGTCCGGCGGAGCGGCTCAGGCAAACGACAATCTTGTCGGCTTCGGCGAGGTTATAGCTGCGTAGGACCAGGGCCTCAGTTTCGAATAAAGCCATCTTGAAGGATCATGGGATAAAGCGAAGAATCCAACTCAGCACCAGACCGATGGCCATGAACTCGGCGAACACCTTCACTCCGTAAATCAAACGCTCTCGTGGCGTGTCTTTCGAAATTGCTCCGAACACCACCGCAGCGAGGGCTGCAAACAATGCCATGGCGAGGAAATGTTTCAAGATTTCCTCCCGACTGCGATGTCGAAGGCATCCAGCATCGTCAGGTAATTCAGCAGTCCGGCGATCAGGAGAAACGTAGTGCCGTATTCGTACGTGGCGCGAGCGGCCTGCGCCGGATCTTCGCGAAAGCCGACGTCGAACAGCCAGCAGCCTATGTAGAGTATCCCCGCGCCGAGGTCGGCAACCATAGGCGGCACCTGGATCACCACCGACCATTGCAGGAACGACGTCGCGCCTTCCATCGAGACATAGAACAGGTGACCGCCCAGCGCGAGACCGACGAAGAAGCAGACCCACACAGCGCCACCCATCAGCGCGGCGCGCCCCCATTTGTGTAACAGCAGATGGCCGATGCCGGGAACAAACCACGCGGCAAGACCGATCAACCATGCGCTGCCGGGGGTGGGCTCGACGCGCTCAACTTCCATTCGCTCAGACTTGACCAAATTCTCCCTCCATCTCGCTCAACTATCGCTTGAAGTTTTACCTTAATCGGCAGCGGCCATTCAACCGAAGCTAAGCATCAACTTGAACCGTCGGCGTGACGACCTTTAACACTTCACCTTAACGGTACAACAGATACGGGTCGCGCAGTTGCTCGAACTCCTCGGCCAGCGCTTCCCATCCGCTTGTGATCGCGTCGAGCGCGTCGCCTCGTTCGATGGCTTCACGGATCTTGTTCGTACCGCAAATCACGTCGAAGGGGTTCTTGTCGAATACGTATTCGTACGGCGGTTCCTTCCAACGAAAATCGTCCCGGTACATGTCATACGCGACTTTAACCATTGCTATTCCAGCGGCGACGGGATCGAAGCGATCGCGATCAACCACGTGAATCTGAACGCCGCCGCAACTGACCTTCGCGTGCTTCTGAAACGTCGGTTGAAATACGCAGCTTCGGAAAATGACGCCGGGCAGCGCGAGGTCTGTCAGCGCTCTCGCATAAGCATCCGGATCGATGTAAGGCGCGCCGATCAACTCGAAAGGCTTTGTCGTTCCTCGTCCTTCGGAAAGCTGCGTGCCTTCGAAATGGACCGCGCCCGGAAACACTGTCGCCGTATCGAGCGTGGGCATGTTCGGCGAGGGCATCACCCAGGGCGCGTCAGTCTCGTCCATCCAGAATTTCCGTTTCCACCCCTGCATCGGAACGATTTCCAACGAACATTGAACGTCAAACTGTTTCTGAAACATCCGCGCAAGCTCGCCGACAGTCATCCCGTGACGCGTCGGCAGCGGATAGAGACCAACAAACGACGCGTACTCCGATTCGAGAATGTTGCCGGAAACGTCAACGCCATTGATCGGATTCGGACGATCGCAAACGACAACCGGCTTTCCCAACTTCCCTGCCACTCTCATGCAGTTTGCCAGCGTGTAGATGAAGGTGTAGATGCGACAGCCGACGTCCTGCATATCAAAGACGAGCACGTCCACGTCTTCCAACATCTTCTCGGTCGGCTCGCGCGTTTCGCTGTAGAGCGAATGCACCGGCAGTCCGGTGGCGCGGTCCATTCCGTGCGCGGTCTCGATCATGTTGTCCTGGACGTCGCCGCGGATTCCGTGCTGCGGTCCGAAGAGCGCGGTCAGTTGAAACTCAGGGTGGCGATGCAGGAGGTCCGCAGCGTGCTCGAACGCATGGCTGACCGACGACTGATTGCAGATCAAACCAACACGCCGGCCGCGCAACACTTCAGGAACATCTTGAAGCAGCAGTTCAAGTCCTACCTGAACCGGCTGCAGCGACCGCTTCGAATCTCTTTTCTCGCGCTCGCGTTCTACAGTTAAAGTCATACGTGAGATCTCCTAACCGCACAAAACGGATCCGCCGTTAACGTTGAGCACTTCTCCCGTGATGTTCTCCGCCCACTTCGAACACAGAAACGCGATCGGTCCGGCGATGTCGTCAGGCGTCGCGACCCGACCAATTGGAATCGCCCTGAGGATCGCTTCCCGGCTGGCACTATCGGAGAAGACGTCCTTCGTCATGTCTGTCTCGACCCAACCCGGCGCGACGCAGTTGACGTTTATGCCCGACGATCCAAGCTCACTGGCAAGCGATTTAGTGAACGCGATCTGACCGCCTTTCGATGCGGCGTAATTCGAATAAAATGCTTCACCGCGCTGGCCTGCCGTCGAACTCACGAGCACGATGCGTCCGAACTTCTGCTGCTTCATCACCGGCGCGGCCGCGCGACACACGGACCATGTGCCTTTGAGATTGATGTCCATCGTCCGATCCCAGAGCTCTTCCGGCATCGATTCAACCGGCCCGCCTTCCCAAATGCCTGCGTTGCAGATCAAAAAGTCCAGTCGCTGAAACCGCTCGACGGTTTCGTGAACGACGCGCTGACCTTCCCCGACTTTCGAAACGTCGCCTTGAATCGCGATGGCTTCGCCACCACGGGCTACCGCCTCGGCGACAGTCGCAACTGCTGACTGTTCGTCGCTGACGTAATTCACCACGACTTTTGCACCGTGCGAAGCGAGTAAAAGCACCACAGCTTTGCCGATGCCTCGCGAGCCTCCGGTAACGAGCGCAACACGATCCGCCAGGCCGAGGCTGTCGCTGTTCACGTTGCGTTCCCTTCCCTCAATCCTGGAGTCAGACGCTTGCGGTGGAAAGGTCTTCAACCGCTTCGCGCACATGGGCCATAAACGCGCTGAAGAGCCGTTGAGAAAACTCGTCGGTTTGCCAGCCGAGCTCCGGATGCCACTGGACCGCCACCACAAACCGATCCGAGCGCGGATCTTCGAGCGCTTCTATCACGCCGTCTGCGCTCCATGCCGACGCCACCAGGTCAGCTCCGAGATTTTCGATCGCCTGATGATGATGACTGTTGACCGCGAGTGCCGGAG
>DASURS010000088.1:0-15830 GCA_036279935.1 Pyrinomonadaceae bacterium | reverse complement strand
TCATATTAGAACTTCTACTCCAGCTTTTTGGCGAGCTTTTTATCGATTTTCTGATTCATGCGGGGGCGCGCGTTCCGTGGATCAACCGGATAGGGAGCAATCTGCTTGCCGGCGGGATCTTGTTTGTGGTCGGGGCGATTGTCGGTGTACTGAGTCTGATTTACTTCCCGAAAGCGTTTGTTCGCAGCGAGTCGCTGCACGGAATCAGTCTCGTGATCACGCCGGTGCTGGCGGGGTTGGCGATGGAGTTGATTGGTCGGATTCGCCGGCGGCAGCGGAAACTGGTGATCCGGCTGGAAAACTTCTGGTATGCCTACGCGCTTGCCTTCGGCATGGCCCTGATCAGGTTCTACTTCACGGAGTAGCACCTACGCCGGATCACCAGTAAACAATTCATGAATTACCGACAACCGCCGCAATCAGGCCGCCGCGAAAACTCGTTGTAGACCCGCAGATCGCGACGATAACCCTCGACGATATCCAGGATGAACTTAATATCCTGATCTTCCATGTTCGGATACCTCCGATACGCCGTCGTAACCGAAGCATCGAGCGCGTTCTGCGCATGCGCATAGTTTCCACTTCGCGCCAGCGCCGTCATCTGAAACAGCGAATCTGCAAGCTCGGCAATCGTGTAGTTTTTCTTGACCTCAACATCCGCCAGCAGATCGCACGACTCATTCTCCGCCGGCACGAGCCGAAGCTCCTGCACCTCTTCAACCATGCAGTTACGCTTGACGTCGAAATACGACAGCCGCACCTTCACGGGCAGCGTATTCTTCACGTCACCCGCACGAAACTTCGCCATCACAACCTGCGTCAAGCCATTGTTCATATCGTCCATCGTAACGGTGACGCTTCCGCCGCCATACACGGGCTTGTAACCGTAGATCTTGTCGAGCTGGAGCCCTGGCCCAAAGTCGATCCTGACCTCAACCCTCTTCGCCACCGACGACATCAGACTCTGCACCTCGTTCACGAAAACCTTGTTGATGTCTTTGTAGTCGGAGATGAAGTGATAGAGCCCGCGCCCTGACCGCGCCAGCGTGCGCAGCAGATCGTTGTTGAGCTCGAGCCCAACTCCGATGGTCGAGAGATCGATCCCGCGTACGTTGCACTCTGACGAGTCCGCCGCAATACGCGCCGGATCGACAACGCCTTCATTCGCGATGCCGTCGGTCAGTAGAATCACGCGGTTAGTCGCGCCGGCACGAAAGTGCTTTCTGGCCTCGGCGTAACCGAGCATCAGCCCACTGTGAAGGTTCGTGCCGCCATTCGGCGCAAGGCAGTCGATGGCGTAACGCAGGCCGGCGCCATCGCCGATGCGGCCGGCGGGATACAGTACGGACGCCGAACTATCAAACGTCACGATCGAGACGACGTCGTCCGGCCGCAAGTGGCCCAACATCGTTCGCAATCCATCTTTAACGCGCGACATCTTGTCGTCTGCCGCCATCGAACCGCTCTTGTCGATAACGAACACGAGATTCAGCGGACGCAGATCGGTGCGCTCGTTCACTTCGGCAGTTGTGAAACCGATTTGCAGCACCGCTTCACGCTGCGAGCGCGAGATCTCCGCGTTGCCCCAACGCGTGTCCATCGCGACCGCCTGGCCGTACTTGGGCAACGGCAAACGATGCTTGTGGTAATTAACAAACTCTTCGACTGCGACTTCGTCAGGGATCTTGAAAACGGGAGGCGAGTTATAAGCGGAATAAGGTGGCGGCGGATAGTAACTACCGCTTGAGGAAACTGGCGCAGACGGACCGGAGTTGACGATGGCGCGGCTACGCGAAACGGACGCGGCCGATCCGCTCTGCTGCGCCGAAACAGGCGTCCAGGAAAACAAACAGAGCAGTCCCAGGACAAGAATCTTCTCGACGAAACGATAGACTTTCATCACTCTCTCCTAATTGTCTTTGAACTTCAGTTGCGAGCGGGGAGCCAGTTGGACCTTATTTCTGTTGGTCAGAGATTCGGTGAGTGAGATAAGAGTTGCTTTGCGGATCCGAAAAAATGATTTTTCGAACTCGGATGCTATTCGATGGTGGCGACGCTGACTCGTCACGCTCGTAACCACAACGTTCATAGAAACCGACGGCTTCAACAGCGGCATTCGAGACGATCTCTATGCAACCCTGGGCTCTCGCAAACTCTTCCGCGAGCTGAAGCAAAGCCCGGCCATGACCGCGTCGTTGGAAGTCTTCTCGAATCGCGACTCGCCGCAACCACGCCATCTTTTCAGTAACGTCAAGGCGCATCACGCCAACCATCGTGCCGTGGTAAAGAAGTACGAGAGGATGATTTCCGGGTTTGGCATCATCGGGATGGTTCTCGTCATATGCCTCGAGCTTGCCGCGATTCTCAAATAGCACCTTGCGGCGAATGGCATGAAATTCACGCCACTCTTCATCGCTGCGCGGTCGCCGAAGCTCGTGTTCGATCATATGCGGCGTGAGTCGTACGCCCAATGCAGCAACGCCTGCCGTTGACGCGGGCGGCACTCCTCGTCACCTTTCGGGCAGTTTTTCCTGATCTGGGCGATATGACGACGCATTGCGAGCCAGCGTTTGATCTGGCGCTCGTCGTCGGGACAGCGCCGGCCCATGTAATAACGGCAATACCACTGAAACCAGCCGCGCGGATCTTCGTGATAGATCCATCCTTTCTTTTTCCAGTAGGAAAGCGGTTTCGACGCATTCACGCCGAAATAGTTCAACTTCGGATCGTGCCGCTCGCGACAGAGCTTCGCGCGGCGAAACCACGATGGCGGAAACTCGCCGGCGCAGTCAGTCATGTACTTCCCGCCAAACACGCCCATCTCGAGCAGTTCGCGCGGCGTCAGTTCAGGTTTGAAATCAGGATGGAAGTTTCGCCCGACGGGCTCAGTGCAGAAATAGACGTAGCTCGACTGCATCAGGTCGTTGACTGCCACGCGCCGTCTCTTCATCGACCACAATTTACACGTGATCGCGCACTTCTTCGACCCCGGCGTGACGAGCGCAGTTCGCGCAGCAGTAAAACGTGCCGTTGGCCTCGATGCCATGCCCGATGATCTTACAACCGCAGTGATCGCAAACAGGCGCGAGCTTGTGGATCGCGCATTCAAAGCTGTCGAACGTATGCCGCTCGCCCGAGGTCACAACTTCGAAAGACAAGTAGTAGTCGTTGCCGCAAACTTCACACTTAGCCATGGTTTGAACTTCCCTTTGTTTTTTGGAAGCATGGTTCCCGCTGACACGGGCTGATGTCTGTACGAAACAGGACAGAAAAACGCTTGCGAGAATCAGTTTCATCAGCAACCAGTGGTAAGATCTCATCACGGAGTTAAGAAATGCCTACACAAGAAATACCACGCGAAGATTGGAACAGTTTTTTCAACTCGTTCAGCCGTCAGCATGAAGGCTGGCGCGCGACACTCGAAATGTTAGCGCCGGATCTCGGCGCGCAGAACGAGGGTGAAGACCTGTCGTTCGAAGGAGTCAGTTTGAACTCGGAAGCGAGCGATCGAGAGTCGATCGTGATCAGCCTGACGAAATCCGCGACCGATCACGTCACGCACATGGTCGAGGGCCCGACGCGAGTTTGGCTGCAACAGACCGACGAAGGCGCCGACGCTTCGCTCGAGATCGAAAGCAGCGGCGACACGAAGACGTTGCTGCGTTTTCGATCGCCCGTGCGGTCCGAGATGGTTGACGGCATCGTGTGATCGATCACATTTTGCGCAACCTGATCGCGGGTTGTGTCGTATACTCCGCGCCTATCTTTTAATCCGACTGCTCAAGGCGAATGTATGCGACGAATAATTGAACTCCCCTACACTTTTTTGCACCGTGTCGTTGTGGTGAGCGCGCTGCTCGCGATCCCTTTCACGGTCCATGGACAGGACACCGCGTGGCCGCAGTTTCTCGGTCCGGAGTCGAACCCGGTCGGGAAGCACGCACGGCTCGCGGATCGCTGGTCCAAGACCGAGAACGTCGAGTGGGCGCAGGAGATTCCGGGGCGCGGATGGTCGTCGCCAATTGTTACAGGCGGCAAAGTGTATCTGACGACAGTCACCACGGACGGCAAGTCGAAGCCGCCGCAGACGGGGACGGAATACAGCAACGAGTACGTCGCAGAGTTGCAGAAGCAGGGGCTGTCGATGGAGGAGGTGATCAAGCGAGTCACCGAGCGCGACATCGAGCTTCCGAACGAAGTGAACCTGCATTACGTCCTCTACTGCCTCAACCTCAAGAGCGGGAAGGTTGAATGGACCAAAGAGTTTTATGCCGGGCGTCCGCCGGGCGGCCGTCATCGCAAGAACAGCTTCGCGTCAGAAACGCCGGTTACTGATGGGAAGAACATCTACGTTTACATCGCGAACATGGGACTGTGGGCGTTCGATCTGAAGGGCAATCAAACCTGGACCACACCGCTCGAAGCGAATCCGATCTATCTCGACTTCGGGACCGGCAGTTCGCCCGCGCTCGCCGGGAATTTAGTGGTCGTCGTCGCCGACAACGAGAAACAGCAATACATCGCCGCTTACGACAAGCAAACAGGGAAGCAGGTCTGGCGCACTGATCGCGACCTCGGCGGACAGGGACAGCCGCGACAGCGATCCGGCTGGGCCACGCCGTACATTTGGCGTCACCCGTTGCGCACCGAGATCGTGACCATTGGACCACAGACCGCGGTGAGTTATGACCTGAACGGAAAGGAATTGTGGCGTCTCAACGGAATGGCGTTCACGCCAATACCGACGCCGTTCGCTTACGAAGGTTTGCTTTACATCAATGCCGGACGCGGGCGATCGTTGTTCGCGATCGCGCCTGGTGCGACTGGCGACATCTCGCTGAAAGAGAATGAGACGTCGAACAAGTACATCGTCTGGTCGCAACCGCGCGCCGGGACTTATCTGCCGTCGTCAGTTGCTTACAACGGCGCGATCTATACCCTGACCGAAACCGGAATCCTGAACCGCTTCGATGCGAAGACGGGCAAACACACGTACAAGACGCGGATCGATCCGGCCGCAACGAACTTCACGACCACGCCGTGGGCTTACAACGGCAAACTCTTCTGCCTGAGCGAAGAAGGGCAGACGTTCGTCGTCACCACCGGCGAGCAGTTCGAGTTGCTGCATGTCAACGAGCTGAACGACATGGCGCAAGCGTCGCCCGCTCTGGTCGGCGAGCGTCTTCTAATCCGCACCGAACACCGTCTCTACTCCATCCGCCGCAAGACTTAGCCACCCTTTTTGTGGCTGTAATACCCATCCATTCGCGAACGAACATCATGGACTCGTCGCACTCGCGGCAACGCAAACGCCGGCGTTCCTGTTGCTCTCGATATCGGCGGCGGAAATCTTCAACCGCACGCACTTGCCGTTCAACTCCGGCGCGAGCTTAACGTTGATCTGCTTCAACCAGTTCAGACCCGGAACGTTCGCCATGAACTCGACCTGGAGCGGATACGTGTTGCCGTCCGGGTCTTCGGCCTCAACCGCGATCTGCCTGACGTCGGTTATGATTTCGAGGTTCTTGGCGAAAATCATCACCCGATTCAGCCCGTCATCGCCAAACCCGAGGTAGTCAGAAATCGAAAACGGCGCGGAAACAAAGCTAACTGAATTAAGGACGAGCGCGTTCTCGGAATTCTCAATGTTCAGCAGTTCGGGCCGCATCCTCCCGATGAAATTGATGGTGCGATCAGCGGACAGGTCTTCAATGACAATATGGTCCGGACCAAACAGGAACTCGCCGAAGGAAGAAACAGATACGACGTAGTCCTTACCCGCCGGGAGGTTCTCAAATGAATAGCCTCCATTCGCATCGGTCATCACAGTCGATTCGCCTGCCTGAACAGCGACTCCGCTAAAACCCGTACCGTCGAATTTCCCGACGCGGCCCTTGATCGAGTGTCGATTCAAGACCCCGCGGAAGACGACCTTTACGTCGCGTGCCGGGCGTTCAAAAGTTTGACTGCTTGTAGCGAACGTGTAGTGGCGCTGATTCACAGTGACGCTGTAGACGCCGGCGGTGGGCAGGTTCGAAAACTGAAACTTACCGGCATCATCCGTAATCGCAGTGGCGAACTGCGAGCCCGTGAGTTTCAACTGGGCGCCGCTCAGCGGAGTGCCGGTTTCGTCAAGCACTGTGCCCGCGTACGAGAACTCCACCTGCGGTTTGTCGTTCAGATAATCGTGCAACTCAGCGTGCTGCGCGTCGAGACACTTTTGATTGCCGTCGCAACGAATCAGGAGATCAGACCAGTAGAAATGCGCGGCCGGATCCGGCTGGCGACCCAAAAGCGAAAGATACTGATCGCGCACATACTGCACCGGATCTTCGTCAGGCTCTGTTTCGAGGACGCTAGTGGTTTGGGCCAGCGAGTCAAGCCCGTCGAACACGGAGTTGATCACCGTCAATCGATTCGTCTGGGCGTCCGTGCGAATTCGATCGGCCTCGTCGATGCACGTCAACTTGTCAAGGATAGCGTGGTTGCTGGTGCGGTTGATGTCGATTGCCGCGCCGGTGTTGTGGCTCCAGCCGTAATGCGAATTCTCGATCATGACGTTGGTTACGTCGAAGAATTGGTGACCCGCCGTGCCGAGGTTCGACACGTTCATCTTCAGTCCCGATATGTAGAGCAGATCGATCGGTTCGACCGGCGTGCCCCAACGATGCGGATACGCGGTGATTCCAACCCAGCCGCCTTCGTCGAGGAACGTATCACGAATCACGACCTCGCGACGCGACGACTCCGGCGTTCTCGGCGCGGCTGGGCCGATGTTGATCCACGAGAGCGGCGCGCCGAGCCCCATCTTTCCGAAGAAAGAGCGGAGGCCGTAATCGATAAAGATTGAATTGGAGATGTGGAAACCATACCACTCGAGGTTTTCCACGATCGGAGCGTAACCGCCGCTGTTGGCCGCGTTGCCGAGAAACACCGTCTGCTCGATCGAGAGATCGCTGCGCAGCGCGCGGATCACGTTCCCGCCGCCGAGGGCGGGAATCGCCCCGAACGTGCTGATGCCGTAAAACTCGCAGTGATTGATCGTCGCGTGTGTGACGTCGCTCAGGTACAGCGTGATGAAAGCGTCCGACACGACCGTTTCCCTGCCGGTGAACGCGAGATGCTCGACCGACAGTCGGCGTAGGTTCGTGAGCGTGAACATGCTGTCAACCGCGCCCGTTGCCGGAATGATTTCCGACACGAGATCGAGACTAGCGGCTAACTCATTGCCAGTCGCTGCCGGCGGCGCCGGCATCGTGTCGGACGGCACGCCCTGGATGATCACGTTAGCGTTGTTGACGTTCGAGAAGTCTTTGACGACGGGCGTGGCGATGAAATAACGACCTGCGGGAACGAGCAACGTTCCGCCACCCGCGTCGGCGAGTGCGTCCAGTGCGCTTTGAAACGCTGGGCCGTCGTCGGTGACGCCGTCACCCGCGGCGCCAAAGTCCGCCACGCTGATGACGCCGGTCTGCGCCGTCGCCCTGGAAGGGCTGAAAAGAAGCAGACCAATACATACGGCCAGTACCGGCCGCCTGAAGCAACCCTTAATGAATTTCATAATTTGTGTTTTCGCCGACGTGAGGAACCTGGGCCGACGATTCAAAGTACAAAAATCAGCCAACAATACGCAAGAAGTTTTTACGAGGTTTTGAACGTGAGGCGATCAGAATGGGCTGATGGGCCAGGAATTCCACAAAATCTGTGGAATTCTGGCCCATCAGGTTGGGAGCTGGAATTTATTTCGCGTCGAGCTTGCGGCCGGCGTTCAGGTTGTCCCAGTTCAAAATGGCGTTGAAGACGAGGAAGTAGCTGCCTTTCGTCTGTCCGCGCCACATCGGGTTAGTCGAGAACAACAGTACGTGTCCGTTGCCAGAAGGAACGTCGATGATCGCGGGATGTTGCGCGATCTCGTCGCCTCCGTCCAGCAATCCCGAGACGAACAAGTCGCGGCTGTCGGCGTAGCGCAGCACGACGCGGGGACGCTGATCCGGCGGAATCAAACCGACGGCATTGCGCCGTTGTTCGTCGGTGACGGGCGGCGCTTCCCAGATTTCGACGCGCGCGGGTGGTTCGGGCATCTCCGTGGGCGGGCGTCCCTGGACAATGTCCGGATCGTCAGGCGTGCCGCGTCCGGTGGCTCGTTGAGTCGAGCGCGGGCCGCGTCCGCCAACACCGTTGTTGATGTTGTAGATGGGACCGTTCGAGCAGTACATCGCGAGCGAGTCGCCGTATCCGTACGCTACGGGACTGTTCGCGTCGACAGTCTTCGTCCGCAGGACCGCGCCGACGGCGCGCAAACGTGACGAGCGGTTTACGGTGACGCCGGCGGTGAAGCCGAGATTGACGGCGAAGTCAGTCGTGTCGTCGACGGTGATGAATAGTCCGCCGTCCTTCACAAACTTTTGCAGGTTCTGGAGACCGGTCCATCCGAGGCCGGGCCGCATGTCGTCGGTTTCGTCGATGCCGCCGAGGTTTGGCGTCAACGAGGTCTTCCGCCACGGCAACGGATTGCCGTACATCGGCAGGCCGTTGATGATGGCCTGCGTTCCGCGTCCGACAGGCGCGAACAGGATCGCGTCGTATTTGCTCTTCAGGTTCGGTTCGCGCGCGACATCCTGCGTGCTGATGTACGTGAAAGGCACTCCGAGGTGATCAAAGCCGAGGCGGAACCAGCCTTCGTCCTGCGTCGCGAGCCATGTGTGCATGAGGGCGATGCGCGCGGCGCGGACCGGGTGCGTTTTGACTGACGGCGCATCCGTGACTGCGTAGACCTGAATGCCGAGCTCGTTCGCGACGCGCCGGACGTCCTCCGCAGATGCGCGACGGATGATGAACGAGCCGCGGCTGAACTTGCGTCCGGCGGCGTCGAACGGCTCTTCTGCCGCTTCCATCTCGACGTCTTTCAAGCGATAGCGGAACGTGACGAGCGCGTTATCGGCGTTGTGATTGACGAGGTAGACGGTGCTGGCGCTACCGCTGATTCCGCCGGGTACGCGGATCTCGTTGGTGATTCGCTCCATCGGCGCCTGCAATACCTTCGCGTCCACCACGCGAACGACTTCGACGTTCGCCAGTTCACCCATGGTCCAGGCGGTGTCGTCGTAGATGTCCTGTTGCGGATCGTTCGGCGCCCAGTACTGGTAATCGAGCAGCGCGTCGGCGATGCGGCTGTAGGGTTGGTCCATGCGGACGATGTAACTGCCCGCGGGGAAGGTTCTGTCTTCAGTCTTCGGCGTGGGTGTCGGCGACGCCGCGGGAGTCGCAGCCGGACGGCCGTTGGGCGTCGCGCCCGCTTTTCGTTTGACCGAGACGGTGAACGGCGCGGTGGCTTTGCTGATCTCGACGCCCTGCGTTTGGAGCGTTCGGAGCAACTCCGCCTGATTGCCGCTGCGCACTTCGTCGCCGGGCAGAACGTAAGCCGCCGGACCTTCGTTCTTTGGTTTCTCGATCGAGCGTTTGCTCTTCAGGTAGAAGTTTTTGAGAAACAGCTTACCGTTGTTGGCGAACTGGTGCATCGTCGTCAACAGCGCCGTTTGCTGGTAGTTGTTGTTGTTTCGCTGCGACCATTTCGCTTTCGGCAGCGGCGGGTTCTGGCGATACCACGTGCGCTGGTATTCGCCCGGCGATAGCGTGCGTTCGACCGTGTCGGCGCCGGCGTTACCGAACGTTTCGTAGAGACGGCTGATGCCGTTGTGCGTCGCCGCGATGAACATCAGGTAACCGGGCGACCACGTGTCGAAGTTGCCGTGCGCGAAGACGCCGGGCATGCCGAACTTCGTCATCTCCGAGACGTTGTGCCAGCCGATCATCTGCCATTCGTCGGTCAGGATCGGATCGACCCACGCGTTGTACGGGCCGTCGCCGATGGTGTTGTCGTAGAGATACGGGACCGACTCGTGCAGGTCGTGCAGCACCTGCGGTTTCCAGTGCAGGTAGGTGTTGAGGACGTTGCGTGTCAGTTTCAACGACAGGCCGATCGCGTCGCGGTTGTTGTCGTGCGCGACGTAGTGTCCCCAGTAAACGAGCTGCGGCCAGTGGCTGTTCGGGTTCGCGAGGTGCCAGTTGTAAACGTCGACCATGCGGTTCCGGCCGTCGACTTCGACGACGGGCGTGATAAGCGTCACCATCTGGTCGCGAATCGCTTTCACGTACGGGCTGTTGTCGACTGCCAGGCGATACGCGAGCTCCATCAGCGCGGTCGGCGAACCGGTTTCAGGCGAGTGGATCGTGCCGGTGATGTAGTAGATGGGAAACGACGCGGCGACGAGTCGATCCGCTTCTGTCTCGTCCATGTTGATGGAGCGCGGATCGGCGAGTTTCGTGAGCCGCGCGCGGTTCTCTTCGAGCTTCGCCAGCAACTGTTCGGACGCCACGGCGACGGCGATCATCTCGCGGCCTTCTTCAGTCGTTCCGATCGAGAAGACCTTCACGCGAGGCGTCGCGCGCTCGAGCATTCGCATGTACTTGTAGACGTCTTCCGCGTACGGCAGTTTGCCGGGCGCGCCCGCGACGTCGCCGAGCACCGCTTTCGGCGTGGGCACGTCCGGTGAAGCGGGCAGGTAATCGGTCAGCGGCGAGTTGAAGTACGGCGCGGTGGTGTACTCGCGAATCTTGTTTGTGTATTCCTGATCGATGGGTTGGTTTGGATCGCGTGCCGGTTTGATCTGGGCATTTGCGAAGGTTCCGAAAACTGCGAGATAGAGAACGAGCGTCAGGAGCGACCGGAAGGGGCGCGAATTGGTCATATAGTTTTGTCCTTGAGTTTGATCGTCGTCAGGCTTTTAACATAATCTGAGCAACGATGTCGAAGGAAACGAAGAGCGCCGGTGGCGTGCCGTCGGTCATTGCCGCGGTGAAATCGCTGGCGGCGGAGACGGGGCTGATTCGCGGCGCTCGCACGATGCTCAAAGTGAATCAGCCGCTCGGCGTCGATTGTCCCGGCTGCGCGTGGCCTGAGCCTGATCAGCATCGTTCTCACTTCGAGTTTTGCGAAAACGGCGCGAAGCACATTGCAGAGGAAGCGACGACGAAACGCGTCACGCCGGAGTTTTTCCAGCAGTGGAGCGTTGCGGATCTCGCGCTGCAATCCGACCAGTGGCTCGGGGCGCAGGGACGGATCACGCATCCGATGCTGCTCTCGCGCGGGGCGACGCACTACGAGCCGATCAATTGGGACGACGCTTTCGAGTTGATTGCCGGCGAGCTCAACGCGCTGAACTATCCTGATCAGGCGATCTTCTACACGTCAGGCCGCACCAGTAACGAAGCCGCTTTTCTTTATCAACTCTTCGTGCGGCAGTTTGGCACGAACAATCTGCCGGACTGTTCGAACATGTGTCACGAGTCGAGCGGCTCGGCGCTGAGCGAGACGATCGGCGTCGGGAAGGGAACAGTCACGCTCGAAGACTTCGCGTTGGCGGACGCGATCTTCGTCATCGGTCAAAATCCCGGAACGAATCATCCGCGCATGTTGGGCTCGCTCCAGCAGGCGAAACGGCGCGGATGCAAGGTAGTTCACATCAATCCGCTTCCGGAAGTCGCGATGGCGCGCTTCAAGCACCCGCAGCAGCTCGCGGGCTGGCTCGGATCGGGCACTGTGCTGGCGGATCTGTTTCTCCAGGTGCGCATCAACGGCGACGTCGCCTTGCTGAAAGGGCTGTCGAAAGCCGTGCTTGCGCGTGATGGTGTTGTCGATCGTGATTTTATCGCCGGTCACACTATCGGTTTCGACGAGTTTGCCACGGCGTTGAAGGCTGTGTCGTGGGAAGAGATCGTCGAACAGAGCGGAGTGGCGCAAAAGCAGATCGAACAGGCGGCGCAGATCTTTGTCGAATCGGAGCGGACGATCTTCTGTTGGGCCATGGGACTGACGCAGCACCGCAACGCCGTCGGAAACATTCAGGAGATCGTGAACCTGATGTTGTTGCGCGGGCAGGTGGGAAAACCCGGCGCGGGTTTGTGCCCGGTGCGTGGTCACAGCAACGTGCAGGGCGATCGCACGATGGGCATCTGGGAGCGTCCGACGGAAGCGTTTCTCGACCGCCTCGGCGCGCAGTTTAGTTTCGAGCCGCCGCGCAATCACGGCCTCGACACCGTCAACGCGATTCACGCCATGCACGAAGGACAGGGTCGCGTCTTCTTCGCCCTCGGCGGCAACTTTCTCTCCGCCACGCCCGATACTGATTTCACCGCCGCTGCGTTGCGTCGCTGCCGCCTGACGGCCCACGTCTCGACAAAACTGAACCGTTCGCATTTGATCACCGGTGAACGTGCGTTGATTCTGCCGTGTCTCGGCCGCACGGAGATCGACGCGCAGGCGAGTGGGCCACAGTTTGTCTCGACGGAAAACTCGATGGGCGTCGTGCAGATGTCGCGTGGAACACTCGCTCCGGCGTCTGATGAACTGTTGAGCGAACCGCGGATCGTCGCGCGGCTGGCAAGAGCGACGCTCGAACATCGAACGACTGTCGATTGGGAAGAGCTTGCCGCCGATTACGATAAGATTCGCGACGCCATCGAGCGCGTGGTTCCCGGTTTTGAAAACTACAACGCACGGATTCGCGAGGCCGGTGGTTTTTATCTGCCGAACGCGGCGCGCAATCGCGTTTTCAATACCGCTTCGGGCAAGGCAGCGTTTACAATCCACCCACTTCCCGAACACAATCTCGCTTCGGACCAGTATCTGATGATGACGATTCGCAGCCACGACCAGTTCAATACTTCGGTTTACAGCCTGAACGATCGCTATCGTGGCATCAGCAACGGACGTCGCGTCGTGTTTCTGAATCGAGAAGACATGGACGCGGCCGGTCTGAGTGAGCGACAGTCAGTCGATCTCGTCAGTCATTTCGAAGGCGAGGAGCGAATTGCGCGCGAGTTTGAAGTTGTGCCGTACGATATTCCGCGTCGTTGTGCTGCGACGTATTTTCCGGAAGCGAACGTGTTGGTCCCCGTGCGCTACGTCGCCGAGAAGAGCAACACGCCTGTTTCTAAATCGGTGGTAATCAGCATCCGGCCCACATCCCCTGGACATCAACGATGACACCTGTAATGAACAAAAAACCGACCGCGAAGAAGACGCCGGCCTCGAAGAAGAGGCAGGCGGCTAAGAAGCGAGCGCCCGGCGCTCGGCAAACCCCTAAACAGAAACTTTACGCGAGCCTCGTGGTGCAGTTGTTGAGCCTGCTCAATGGCGAGCACGATATGATCGCCAACGCCGCAAACTTCAGCGCGTTGTTGTTCAATTCGTTGCCGAACGTCAACTGGGCCGGGTTCTATTTTCTACAGGGCGAGGAGTTGGTGCTGGGGCCGTTTCAGGGCAATCCGGCGTGCGTGCGGATACCGATGGGCAAGGGCGTGTGCGGCGTTGCGGCGCAGCAGTGCGAGACGATCATCGTTCCGAACGTTCACGAGTTTCCGGGGCACATAGCGTGCGACGTCGCTTCGAATTCGGAGATCGTCGTGCCGTTGTTTGATGGCGAGCGGCTGCTTGGCGTGCTTGATCTCGACAGTCAGGCAATCGGCAGGTTCGACGATCAGGATGCCGAGGGGTTGAATGAGCTCGTCACGGTGTTTGTCGCGCATGAAGAGGGTTTGAACCACAGATAAGCACGGATAATTGAGATGATTACGATCAGGGGAGCAAACGAGCGGGGCCATTTCGATCATGGGTGGCTGAATACGTATCACACGTTTTCGTTCGATCAGTACTACGATCCGCGGTACATGGGTTTTCGCAACTTGCGGGTGATCAATGAGGACTTTGTCGCGGCCGGGCGTGGGTTTCCGATGCACGGACATCGCGACATGGAGATCATTACGTACATCCTCGAAGGTGCGTTGCAGCACGAAGACAGTATGGGGAATGGGTCGATCATTCGGCCGGGTGATGTGCAGCGGATGTCGGCTGGGACGGGTGTGAGGCATAGTGAGAAGAATGCGTCGCCGGAAGAGCGTGTGCATCTGCTGCAAATATGGATACTGCCGGACACGCTGAATCTCGAGCCTGAGTATGAGCAGAAGGCGTTTTCCGAGGATGAGCGGCGAGGGACGTTGAAATTGATCGCGTCGCCTGATGGTGCTGAAGGCTCCGTCAGGATTCACCAGGACGTCTCGTTGTTTGCGTCGATACTCGGTGTTGGCGAGCGTGTCGAGCGGACGATGGATGCCACACGCTACGGCTGGATCCAGGTCGCCCGCGGCTCGATCACCGTGAACGACAAGATTGTCGAACAGGGCGACGGCGCGATGGTCATGGGCGAAAGCTCGTTGCAGATCTCCGCAAACGAACCGTCAGAGTTGTTGTTATTCGATCTCGCGTGAGTTCAGAAAAATAGGAATTCCTTAATCTAAAAAATCTGTGGCCCAAACCCCCGGACGGTGGCGCGCACTAACACTACTCGCCGCCGCAGAACTGCTCGGCATGTCGCTGTGGTTCAGCGGCTCCGCCGTCGTCCCCGCACTCGCCAGCGAATGGAACCTCACCGGCGAACAGGTAAGCTGGATCGCCATCGCCGTCCAACTCGGCTTCGTCGCAGGCACACTTCTCAGCGCGACCCTGAACCTTCCTGACATCATCACCACTCGCCACCTCTTCGCCGTATCAGCATTCCTCGGCGCCGCGGCAAACGCGATTTTCGGCCTGTACGTGAAAGATCCACAGACAGCCATCCTCCTGCGTTTCCTGACCGGCGTCTGTTTAGCAGGCGTCTATCCGCCGGGAATGAAGATCATGGCGACATGGTTTCGCGAACGCCGCGGAATGGCGCTCGGCGTCCTGGTCGGAGCACTGACGCTTGGCAAAGCGATGCCTTATCTCGTCAACGCGATCGGCAGCGCAAACTGGCGCACCAACGTCCTGTTCGTTTCGCTGCTGTCGGTGATCGGCGCCCTGATCGTGCAGTTCTTCGTCGCGGATGGACCACACGCACTGCCGCCCGCGCGATTCGACGTGACACAAGTCGTCAGAGTGTTCAGCAATCGCGGGGTGAGGCTCGCGAGTCTCGGCTACTTCGGCCACATGTGGGAACTCTACGGCATGTGGATCTGGATACCCGTAATGCTTCGCGCCAGCCTCGCGACCCACGGTGGCAATCCCCAGCTTGCCGAGCTCGGATCGTTTCTCGTCATCGGTTCAGGCGCGATCGGCTGCGTCGTCGCGGGCCTGCTCGCGGATCGCGTCGGCCGCACGACGGTCACCTCGTGGGCAATGGCGTTGAGTGGCAGTTGCTGTCTGGTGATCGGACTGCTTTACGGCGGCAACCCGATCCTGCTGCTGCTCGTCGCCACGATCTGGGGCGCGACGGTCGTCGCCGACTCAGCACAATTCTCATCATGTGTAACCGAGCTTGGCGATCCGCAGTACATCGGAACCGCGCTAACGATCCAGATGTGCATCGGTTTCCTGCTCACCACAATCTCGATCGAGTTGATTCCGAAAGTAGACAACTGGCGTTATGCCTTCATGATCCTCGCGCCGGGACCATTTCTCGGCGTCTTAGCGATGCTGCGTTTGCGCGCGCTTCCCGAGTCGATCAAGATCGCACACGGAAAACGCTAAACGCACGGAACAATTGTTCTTGCAAAACGTACCACCTTCCGCTAGGCTTCTGCGAAATGGTGATTAAAGGAATGAAAGTTCTCTTCCTCATCCGCTGGACGGCGCTGACGTAACTCTGTAGCAGGTCTTTTTGTTTTTTCCTGCCAGAGTTTCGTCCTAACGCTCGAAGTGTATTCGAGCGGTGGCGGCGCCTAACCGCCTCCGACTTTTCCAAACTACAACCCCAAACAGGTCTTTTTCGTGGTCGATCGTGTCGATCACTCATGAG
>DASURS010000087.1:0-6655 GCA_036279935.1 Pyrinomonadaceae bacterium | reverse complement strand
TCCAATTCGAGCGCGCTTTCCTCGGCGAGAACGTCGCCGTCGGTCACTGACAACTCTTCGCCATCAGGATGAACGCTGACCGGCTTTTCGATCGCATCCTGATCGTCGCTGCCGCGGGCGGTGATGCGTTGTTTGCCGTCCTTCACAGATGCGGTGACACGGAAATCGAACGTCTCGCGCGTCGCGTCGCCGGCGGCGACATTCGTCTGCTTCTGTGCTGGTCCAAGCAGCGCAAACCAGGTTTCCGGCTTGATCTCGAGCTCGACCTTTTGCGCTTGTGACAGGTAGTTGCGCACGACGACGGGCAGGGAAATCTGATCGCCTTCGGTGAGCACGCGCGGCGGGTCGTGTTCCACGAAGAACGGCTGAAAAGCTTTGATCTCCCTTTCAGCAGTTCCGACTCGACCGTCTTCAGTGGAACCGATGACCACCATCTTCCACGTCGTGATGTTGTCGGCGAGTTTGAAATTGATTTGGGCGCGTCCGCGTTTGCTCGTTTCGATCGAAGGTTGCCAGAGGAGTGTTTCGGGGAAGTACTCGCGCAAACGCGGGGTTGATATCTGCGGGCCGGACTTTGTCACGATATTGGTCCCAATGCCCGGAACGCTTGTATTCTTCAGGGCAGCCGACTGCAGAGTCATCAACTGAGGAGCAGCGGCCGTCACGTTCACTGTCTCAGAAACGGCGCCCGGTTCGAGCGTCGCGTTCACTTCAATGATGTTGTTTGTACGGACGAGAACCTGATCGATCACGGTTATCTTAAAACCAGGAGCTTCAAAGGTGAGCTCGTACAATCCAGGCGCCAAACTGGGAAAACTGTACTTCCCGTTTTCATCTGTGGATGTTTCGGAGATTGGGCCAGTGGGCAAGCTCCTCGCTTTGACGGTGGCGCCGGGAATCGCCGCGCCTGCGGGATCGATCACGCCACCAAGGACAACGCCTTTACTTCCGGAAAGCACCACTCCGGTATTGAGTGCGACCGGCACGGAGGCGCCGCGCGCCTGTTCTGCGATGACGCCGCTGAAAGTCGCGACAGAAAAATCGTCCCTCGTTCCAGCCTGCCCGTCAGGTCCAATACTTCGCAGCACGATAACTCCCAACGTTCGTGTCACAGGCGTGATGTTCGTTTGCAGCGACACAGGTCCGCCTAAAGTTGCGCGATTCTCGAGCAGTACACGATCTGCATAAACGGATTGACTCTTGAAGATGCGGTAGTAGGGACGGCCCCATGGATCGCGCAAGCTTGCGAAAGACTCACCCAAACCATTCAGCGCGTGCTCCAGCTCCAGATCGGATTGGGGGAATGTTTTTGTTCGGTTGAAATATCGAGCGAGAGCATCGGCGATTCGCGCGCGTGGCGCGGCGAAGTAGTCAATCGCAGATCTCCAAATGATGAAATCGTCGGGAAGATACCGCTCGTCTGGTGAGAATCGCTGATCAGGACCACCGCTGCGGATGTTGAGTACGAAGTTGCCCTCGTTGACGTCAAAGTCCAACCGATACGGTTTGCCCCAGCGGTCGTAGAGCTGGTCCAAATTCAATCCCTCGGTTGACACTTCATCGCGCAATGTTGCCGCGTCGCGAATGAACTTACCGGTGCGCTGGTGATAGCGCGCGATGGCCCGGTCGATCGTTTCGCCAACCGGACGAAAATAGGCCCAGCTCATCTGGTCGGCGACAAAATCGTCCGGAGTGTCGGCGCGCTTGTCGAGGCCGCTGCTGGAGAACGTCAACGTGTCGGCTTGCTTGTCGACGGAAAACTTGACACGGTAGGGCATGCCCCACGGATCGCGCACGCTGTTTAGATCGATGCCCGACTGCGACAGCGAATCGTGCAGTTCCGTCTCGTTTGCGGGATATTTCATCGTCTGCGCGTAGCGATCGGAGAGCGCGTTTTTCAGTGGTTTCAGTTGATCTCTGATCGAGTCGCCGAACAACTTTGCGGCATCCTGTTCGAATCCCTCACTGGAGTGGAAATCCGGGTAGTAATTGGTGTTGTTCCTGAGCAGCACTGCCGCCAGGAGATCCAAATCGGAGGGGATCGGACGCGATGTGTCGAGACGCTGAAGGTCTCGTAAGCTGACGCCCGCTAACTGATCTTCGAGGCCGAGGAATCGTTCGATCGCGTTATTCGAGCCGTAGCCACTGCCGCCGAACTCCTGATCAGTACGGAACCGTTCGAATATCGCCTGGTCCACCACGACCACGCCCAACGCACTCTCTTCGGAGCGATCGTCGGCGGAACGCACGCTGAAGTCGACTTGTGCGTCTTCACCGGGACGATACGTGTCTCGAGAAGATCGAACTTTGACGTTCAGCTCGGAATTGTGTGCGTATAGAACTGTGCGTGTTCCGACCGTGCTCCGGGATTCCGCAAACTCAGGATAGGCAACGAGGCTAATACGATCCTTAAACTCCGTCCTGAAAGGGAAATTGATCAAGCCGCGACCGCCGCGCAGTCGGACGCGCTCGGAACGAATCAGGCCGGCCTCTCCCGCCAGATCCACGATTACTCGTTCTTCCGGCTGCCGCTGGGTGACCGTGATGACGGCCTTGATTGCTTCGCCGGGACGGTAGATTGTTTTGTCAGTCTCGACGCGCACGTGTCTGTCGTTGTCGAGATGAAACTTTTCTGTGTTCGCCCCTTTTCGACCATTGGAGTCCGACGCGGAAAGAGAGACGCCCACATAAGTCATATTCGCGAGTTCTTTCGGCAAACGCGTGCTCACCTGGGCCAGGCCATAGCGGCTGGTCGTCAATGTCGCGACCCGTTTTGTGATCTCGGGATCGTCAGCGTCGTCGCTGAGCGTAACTTTCACTTTGCAGCGCGCTGGAGATCCATCCGCATAGAACGTCGACACGTAGAATTGCAGCGGCAGTTCACTGCTGTAGCTCCAGTCGTAAGTTTCTACGACGTAGACGTGGATCGGTTGCTTTGTCACGCGCACGTCGAAACGGCGTTGCTCGGTTCGGTTGGTGGTGGGGTCGGTGAAGTAAGCAGCGTACGTGATGTCGTCGAAGCGGCGGTAATCAGAGTCTTTCAGATCCTGGTGATACGACGTCAGATCGAGCTTCGCCACAAAGGATCCGTCCGCCTTCGTTTCGCCCTTTTGTTCAGCCTCTTCCTTGAGTTCCCATTTCTGTTCGCGATAGTTCCATTCGCGCTCAGACTCGCGAATGACGCGTACCTTGCCGCGCAACACGGGCTGACCGAATAAGTAGTCGGCTCGGACTGTGACGGTCGCGTCCTGGCCCGGCAGATAGAACTTTCGATCCAGATCGACGTTGACTTTGAAATTGGGCAGTTCGTAACGACTGATGCGAACGTTTTGCGACGCCTGATCGTCGCCGCCTTCAACACCGACGAGTATGCGGTACTCGCCGAGTCGCGTGTTTTCCGGAATGGGCCAATCGGTGCTGGCGACGCCAAAGCGCGAAGTCGTGACGACACCGCGATACAGCACCGTGTCCTCGGGATCCTGTATTTTGAAGTAGGTATCACGGTTTGCGAGCGCCTGCCTTGAGGGCGTGAGGAGCAGCGCGCGGATGTGCATGGTCTGGCCCGGTTGATAGAGCGGCTTGTCGGTGGTGACCAGGACGCGCGCATTCTGATCGACGAGAAGGTCGGCATTAGCCTCAACAACGATCGCGCCTTTGCTGCCGGTCACGTGAAGCGCACCGCCGGCGGGTTCGGCAAAT
Source organism: Pyrinomonadaceae bacterium (assembly GCA_036279935.1). Lineage (GTDB taxonomy): Bacteria > Acidobacteriota > Blastocatellia > Pyrinomonadales > Pyrinomonadaceae > PSRF01. The sequence continues at coordinate 2,956 of DASURS010000087.1, read as the reverse complement.
CGTAGAGCGGGCCGCGGCAATTCAAAATCAAATACGGCATTGCCTTTCGTGTCGGTGAGCTTCGTACCACTTAGCTTCACGTCTTTGTCGGCGTCGAGTGTGACCCGTGTATCGATGCGAACATTCGGCTCCGGCTCCTGTGTTGTCGGCTGGATTGCGCGAATGCGGACACGGTATCGATCTCCTTCGCGGACCATCTCAGTCGCCGCGATGCGAAGCTCAAAGACATCCGGCTTCATCTCGGATAGCGAGATGATCCCGTCGGCGAGCGTTTCAGCCGGAGACGTCTGCGAGCTGATCCGATAATGCAGTCGATACAGCAGTAACTGCTTACTTTGTCTTTCGTTGGAGCTCGGGAAGGTAAACGGCAGCGACAGCGTGATCGTTTGGTTGCCGCTGGCTATCGAGTGGGCCTGAGTTGTGGTGGCGACGAGCTTGTTGCGCGGGTTCAGGAGCTCGAGTTGAACGTTTGCAGGTACGGCGAAGAGCGACGGATTCTCGATCGCGAGTAAAACTTCAGCCGGATCCTTTGCGAGAAGAATTCTGCTGCTGGTCTCGTTGACTCTGAGTTCTTCACGCGCGCGTGTGAGTTCGACGAACGAAAGAACGAGCAAGGCAAAGCACAAGAGGGGAAGAAACCATCGACGGCTCATAGCTGCCTCCGCTAGACACACTGCGACAGATTGAAACTGATCCGTTTCAGCGCAGCGACACTTTTTGTTTCGGTTTTTAGGAGAGCCTGGGGATCACTCTTGCTTTAGTACTCTCTTGACGATCGCGAATACTGGATTGCGATTTCGGTGCTGTGATGCAAAAACCTGTAGCGCGGGTTGTCATTGGTCATATGTCATTTGACATTTGTCATTTCTCATTTTGTTCAATGAAAACGCTTTGCGGAATACCATCAACTGCCGTCGGTGGCTTTCGAATCAAAGCTAAGCGACGCACGCTAAATTGCAACGCCGGGTGAGTTCGAAGGCGTCGAGTCAACTCACCCGGCGATAAGCAGCTTACTGGAACGGCTTGAAGATATTCGCGAACGCCCAGGTGCTCTGGGCGATGCCGCTGCAAACCGGCGAAGCGAAACCCTGTCCCGCGCAACTGCCATTGTCTCGCGCGACAGACCACATCGAGAGTCGGGTGATGTAGCTGTTCGCATTCGCAAAGTTCAATAGCGATTGCGCATCGGTGAGTTGAAAGATTTCGGTGTTGACATCGTTGATTCCGATCATGGGTGTCACTCCGATCGTGGCGGTCAACCCCGCCGCCAATACCTGATTACGAGTGTTGCTCGCCGCTTGTTGCGCGCTGAGTCCCATCTGACCTCCATTATCGTTGGCCGAACCGTAGTCCATTGCCATCACGTTAACGACGTCCAGACTGAGTCCATCAGCTTTCACACTGTTCAGAATATTTACGCCGCTCGCCACTAATCCCGTCGGCAGGACCGGCAACGTGTAGGAAATCACGAGACCCGGATTCGCGGCCTTCAGCGCCTTCAACGCCTGATTGCGACGAGTGATCGAAGTCTGGTCCGTTGTTGCCCCGCCTTCGATATCGAAGTCGAGTCGCACCGGTGTGCTCGAGTTGACGCTGTATTTAGTGAGGACCGCCTGATAAGCGGCCTGGAGACTCGAGACTGTTGTACATCCCTGTGCGAGTTCAGTCCCCGAAGCTCCGCCGAAGGAGATGATCACGTCGCCGCCGGCCGCGCGTATGCCCTGGACCAGCGAGAGTATTGTCGTGCCGTTGGGCAGCGTGTCGTTCGCGACAGTGGCCCCGACGCCGCCCCACGTCGGCGTGCAGCCGCCATTACCGACGACGAATCCGAGCGTGAAGACCTTGATTCCGGATTGCTGTTGAATGGTTAGCAGTTGCCAATCGACTGTCAGGCCCATGTCCACATAAGGCGCGAAGACTTTCCCCGACGGTGGCGGCGGAGGCGGCCCGTTGAGTGTGGTCACATTGATCGCGGTGCTTTGTGCGGAGCTTCCCGCAGCATCGTTGGCTGCAACTCTGAATGTGTAAGTCGTCAACGGAGATAAGCCGGTTATGGTCGCGTTTGGACTGGTCGTCGTGGCAACGGCAACGCCGTTTCTGAAGACGGTGTAGCCGGTCAGCACGCAGTTGACGGCGACTGTCGAAGCGTTCCAGCTCAGGTTCGTGCTGTTGCTTGTCGTGCCCGAGGCTTGTAGTCCGGTAGGCACGCTGGGAACAGTTGTACAGGCGCTACATGTTCCGATAATGGTCCATGGCGCGCCGCTTCCCGGACCACCGTTGTTTGTCGCGGGGTTTTGTCCCTGCGTCCAGAAGTTAGCCTGATAGTTTACGCCGTTGAGACTTGCCGTCATCCCGCCGGTGTAGACAGTCGTCGAGGTCCAGGTTGGAGCGCACGATCCGCCGCCGCCACCTCCCGATCCGCTACATGGTCCGTTGCTGGTCCATGGCTGACCGCTGCCTGGCCCGCCGTTGTTAGTGGCGGGGTTTTGACCCTGCGTCCAGAAGTTTGCTGTGTAGTTGATTCCGTTAAGGCTGGCGGTCATGCCCGCTGTGTAGATCGAGGTAGAGCTCCACGTTGCCGCGCAAGTCTGTGCCGCGCCCACGCGCGCGGTACAGAGCAACAGAAACACGAGTCCGAGCCCACATTGGATTTTGCGAGTTGAATTCATAGAAAACTCCCTGGTGATTAGGAGGTGATTGAGGCGCGGGAAAAGCTTTAGCTGTCGGGCGATGGGCTGAGGAGGAGCATCACTTCTATGCCTAATAACTACGCTTGTCAATAGATAGGAAGTTTGGGTAGTGATGCATTTTCACTGTTGAACAATCACATTGGTTGATCGGGCCATCTGGGCGCATGTTAAGATCGGTTCATGCCAGACAAGCGGCCACCAAAAGATCCGAATGAACTCGCGAAGTATATTCTGGACGTAACGACAGGGGACAAGGAAAAGATCCA
>DASURS010000086.1:0-18154 GCA_036279935.1 Pyrinomonadaceae bacterium | reverse complement strand
CCCAGCAACGTGCCGATGACGAGCGGCAGCACAGTCAGCTCGCGGACCGTCACATTGGCGGGAATGTACGGTTTGAACGTCGCTAAGAGCGGATTTTCGTCAGGTTTTGCGCTTTGAACTGATACAACGTCCGGAAACTCATTCGCACCGACGCTTTCAGAAGACATTCGGTCTGACCTCCAATAGAGTTTGTAAAACGAGGAGAACGTGGGGAATGAAACGCCCGCTACTTTACACGGGCAGCCTCCCCTCGGCAAGCGCGTTAATCGCCCCTTTTCCAACGACCTGGCGCTTGCGGGAGGCACATCGATTGGAATTCAATAATTCCCTTCCACTAACCTAACGCTTGCGGGAGAGACATCCGATGGGCGACCCCCTTCTGACTTGTTCTAATGATAAACTCACCAGGTTCTTCGACGTTGTCCACTCGGTAAACCCATGCGCCAAACATTAGCGTCGCTGTTGCTCGTCTTCGCCCTGCTGTCTGCGATACCGATTACCACGTCTCAGGTTGCGCAAAATCAGGCGGCAGCGCAGGCGGCACAGGCCCCGATCCCCGCGCCGGCGGACGTTTTCGGCTTCGTCCCTGGCGAGGACCGAAAGCTCGCTTCGTGGAACCAGATCGTCGAGTATTTCGATCGCCTCGACGCGGCCAGCGACCACGTGAAGTTCGAGACGCTGGGTCAGACGTCCATGAATAAGCCGTTCGTCATGGCGACGATCAGCTCGCCCGCGAACCTCGCCCGGCTCGACGAGTTCAAACAAATCCAAGCGCAACTAGCCGATCCGCGAAAGCTCGGTCCGCTCACCGGACGCGACCGCAAAGCGGCGGAGCTGATGACGCGCGGCAAAACCATCGTCCTCATCACCTGCGGCATTCACTCGACCGAAGTGGGTTCTTACCTGTCGAGCACGTTGATCGCACACCGGCTCGCGTCGTCCAGCGAACCTGAAATCCAAAGCATTCTCGACAACACAATCGTCCTGCTCGTTCCTTCGCTCAATCCGGACGGCGTCGACATCGTCAAAGACTGGTACGACAAAACACTCGGCACGCCATACGAAGGAACCGATCCGCCGGAGCTCTATCACAAGTACACCGGCCACGATAACAACCGCGATTGGTACGCGTTCACGCAAGCCGAAACAAGACTCACGGTCGACAAGATTCACAACGTGTGGCGGCCGCAGATCGTCCACGACATACACCAACAGGGCGCATTCGGTTCACGTCTGTTCCTGCCGCCCTACATGGCGCCGGTCGAGCCAAACGTTCCGCGACAGATCGTCGAAGGTTACACGCAACTCGGCGACTGGATGGCCGGCGAGATGCGCGCCAAAGGCTTCCAGGGCATTACTACCAATTCGACTTACGACGCCTGGACTCCGTCGCGCGCCTATTCGCACTACCACGGCGGCGTTCGCATCCTTTCCGAAACCGCGTCCGCGCGAATCGCTTCGCCGATCACGCTCAAGTTTGACGAGCTGCGCTCGCGCGAAGGCTACGATCCGCAAAAGGAATCACCGAACTTCGGACCGGTCTGGCGTGGCGGTGAATGGCGTCTCGGCGACATCACGAAGACGATGACGACGGCCGCGTTTCTGTTGTTGAAGCATGCGGCTGAGTATCGAATGCAGTGGCTGAAACGTTTCTACGGCGTGGCGAAAGACGCAGTCCGCGCGCGACGCGCAGGCGAGCTGTACGGTTATGTCATCGAGCCCCCGAACAAAAACAACGGAATGTTTTTCGATATTCTCGCGAGAGGCGGCGTGGAAATCACAGATCTGCCTGACGGTAAGAAGCTCGTCCGGATGGACCAGCCTTACGGCGCTTTCGCTAAATCCCTGCTTGAAGTGCAGCGGTACCCCGACCTGAGAGATTCAACGGGACATCCGATTGCGCCGTACGACGTCACCGCCCACACGCTTCCGCTGTTGATGAACGTAGCTGTTCAGCCGGTCAAGGCTCCGTTCAGACCTTCACGAAAAACTTTCGACCTTCCGCAGTCCGACGTCACCGTATCCACGCAGGCATCTCAACTTCTCGCACTGTATCGTTCGGCAATGCCGGCGTACGACGAAGGTTGGACGCGATGGCTATTCGAGTCGAAGTCATATTCCTACCGCACGCTCGACGAAAAGGATCTGCGGGCAGGAAAAACCACTTTCAATCTGGGACCGGGCGTCACGGGCAAGTTTTACGTGATCCTCTTTCCCGACCAGGCGCCGCGAAACATCCTCGACGGCTATCGCACAGGCTCGATGCCGCCGGAGCTGACTGGCGGACTCGGCGTTGAAGGCGTGAAACAGTTACGTGCATTCATCGTGCAGGGCGGCACCGCCGTCTTTCTCAATCGCGCTTCCGACTTCGCGATCGAACAGTTGAAACTGCCGCTGCGCGACGTCACCGCGGGTCTGCCGCGAACGGATTTTTACGTTCCCGGGTCAATACTGCGGATCGAGCTCGACACCACGCATCCGATCACCGCCGGCATGCCGAAGGAGACGATCGCCTGGGCCGAGAACTCGCCTGTGTTTGAGGTTGTTGATAATGCCGGCGGCGATATTCCGGCGTCCGATGTCCGCGTCATCGCCCGTTACCCGGAGGACAATGATCCGCTCCTTTCCGGCTGGTTGCTCGGCGGCGACAAAATCAAAGGCAAGGCTGCGCTGGTGGAAGTTACGATGGGCAAAGGGCGTGTAATTCTGTTCGGGTTCCGCCCGCAATACCGCGCCCAATCAACGGCAACTTACCCGCTGTTCTTCAACTCGCTCGCAACAAATCGATGAAGATCGGCGTATAAATACACTGCGACCGCGATGGTCACCTTTCTCATTACTTCGGTTCTTTTACTCGGTTTAGTCGCTATCGCCATCTACTACTGGCAGAAACCCGCGAATACATCGCATACTATCGAACTGCCTCCGCCACCTCCGGCAGGTCAGGGCCTGTTTTCTGACTTCGCAATCAATGAGCTTAGACCTGCGACAGCGCCGAATCAGCTTCCAGAAAAGACGGCTCAGCTTGACCCTCAGGTCGACACGGAGGATTTCGAACAGGCGGTCGCCGCGATTCGGGCGTTCCAGCAGTCTCCGGACAGAAACTCGACCACAAAACTCCTGCACGTCGCCGCGCTTACCGACAATGCAAAAACATTCGGAAGAGCGATCGAACTGGTGCTCATGTCGTGGCGGGACGGTAGTCTGTCCGATATCTCCGCAAAGGATCTTCAAACCCTCTTTAATAGTGAATACTGGGTCCTCTCATCACGCACTCGGACTTCCGGTGCGGGGTTTGTTCTCAAGCAAACTCTGGCGAACGCAGTTCGTGAACTTGAGGCCACGAACCACAATTGACTAACAATCGACCAGGCCTTCCGGTCGATTGAGAAAGACACACCATGGAAAACCTTGACGTAACATCAGTCATTCCAATCTTCCTCGGATTGTTTGTTCTCCTGATCGCGTTCCTCATCATCGTGAAGCGTATCTTCGTCAACGTAGGCGCGCGTGAGATCGCCATCAAGGAACGGCGCTACCTCGGCGCCAAAATGCCTCCCGGACGCGTCGTCGCCACCGAGGGCGAAGTCGGCATTCAGGCCGACGTGCTCAAGCCGGGACTGCATCTGATCAAGTTTCCGTTTGAAAAAGTCGTCCGCAAAGTGCCTCTGATCGAGATCGGCGCCGACGAGATGGGAATCATCGAGGCAGTCGACGGCGAGCCGATGCCTCCAGGCCGCATCTTCGCTCCCGATCGCGCCCAGAACGCTCACAACAACTTCCAGGATCCGATCGCGTTCATCAAACGCGGCGGCGTCAAAGGCATCCAACTGCGAACGTTGCCGCCGGGACTGTGGCCCATCCATCCATACCTGTTCCGCGTTTCCATCGCGAAGGCGACGATGATTCCGCAAGGTAAAGTTGGCGTGATAACTGCCGCTGACGGCGATCCGCTCGATCCCGGCCGCCTGCTCGGCAAAGCCATCCTGGATCACCGCAACTTCCAGGACGCAGAGCAATTCATCGCCTCCGCCGGACAAAAAGGACCGCAGGTCGACATCCTGACGCCCGGCGTTTACCGCATCCTCGTGCAGTCCGGATCGATCGAGAACACGTCTGAAGTGAAACCCGGACTCTTCAACGTGCGACTGTTCGACGCGACCGTCATCAACGAAAACAGCATCGGTCTCGTCGAAGCTCTCGACGGCGCACCGCTAAACCCGCGCGACTACGTAGCCGAGTCATTCGCCGGCCACGACAATTTCCAGGACGGACACGAGTTCATCGGCAAAGGCGGCCAGCGTGGCCCACAAAAGGACATCCTGCTGCCCGGCACCTACTACATCAACCCGCTGCTGTTCAAGGTCATTCCGGAAACGGCGAAGGAGATCAAACCCGGTGAAGTTGCCGTCGTCGTGTCGAACGTCGGCAAGGATCCTTCAGAAGATGTGCGACGTGAGATGGCGTCGAAAGTCCGCCAGCGCATGGAGCGCGAGGAGAAGGAACAAATTGAAGAGTCGTCCGCACGTCTCGACGTCATCGACGACAAGCGCACAGTTGACGAGATCAAGCTCGACTTGATGATGGGCGATCCCGCGGATCGACGTCTCGACGAAGGCGCGCATGAGGCGTACGTCGTTCCCGAAGGCTATCGCGGCATTCAGGAAGCCGTCGTCGGCCCGGGACGCTACTACGTCAACACGCTCGCCATCTCGCCGATCGTGATTCCGACGACGAACCAGACCGTCGAATGGACCGCCGGCGAAGTCGCCAACACGTTCAACCCGTTCGAAGTCATTTCGAAAGACGGTTTCACGATGCAGTTGGAAGTGCGCGTCGTGTTTCGTGTCAAACCGGAAGACGCGCCGTTCATGGTCGCGAAGATTGGCGGCATCGAGCGTTTGATCCAGAACGTGATGCATCCGCTGATCGACTCGATCTTCCGCAACCAGGCGTCAGAGTCGTCGGCGATGGCGTACCTGCAAAACCGTCACGAAGAGCAGGAACGCGCCGAGGCTCGCGTGCGGGCGCACTTGCTCAAGTATCACGTGGACGTGGTGAACGTTCTCATCTGCCACATTCACTTGCCTGAAGAGTTGATGAAGACGCAGACCGAGAAGATTCTCGCCGAGCAGCGACAGAACATGTACAACGCCCAGCGTGAAGCCGAAGAGAAGCGCATTCAACTCGAAAAGACGCGCGCACATGCCGACAATCAGAAGGACCTCATGGCGGCGACTGTAGGCGTTGAGATCGCCGGCAAACGCGCCGAGCAGCGCAAGTCGGAAGGCGAGGGCGAGGCCCATTACATCCTGCAAACGGGTAAGGCCGAGGCCGAGAAGGTGCGTCTGATGGGTGAGGCCCAGGGCGTCGCTTATCACGAACAGGTCAACGCGCTCGGCGCCCAGGGCGTCGCGCTGGTTGAGACGTTGAAAGTGATCGGCGAGAAGGGCGTCCGGATTACGCCTGATGTGATGGCAACCGGTGGCGGAGCTGAAGGCGGCGGCGGCATCGGCACGCTGTTGCTGCTGAACCTCTTCCGCGAACGGCTCAACATTCCCGCCCCGAATGGGGAAAAAGTGACCCGTTAATTCTAGCGAATTTCTCACATCCGTGTTCTCTTCGCCCACCCCGAGGAGAACACGGATATAATTCGCGCGCTTTTGCTGTCTACAACGAACCTTGGGGAGCCGACATGAAACAGCGGATCGCTGTGATTGCCCTGATCCTGTTTATTGCAGCTATCAGTCTCTTTTTATCAACGAAGGTTGCGACGATGTCGCCTACTACCTCTCCAGGTACATCTGCGCCGCCATCTTCGTCAGCTTCCAAACTCTAGACCACGCGATACGGCTGTCGCCGTTCTCTCGCCCGGTCAACTTGTCGAAGATTAACTGGCGGAAGATCCGTCCTTCACGGCGGAGCATGAACTCCTTCGCAAACGGTTTCGCCGTCTCGAAGAAGCTGAAGCCCGGATCCGTCACGACGCCGATTCCTTCCAGCGTCATCAACGCGCGCATGATGTAAGTGAAGTTTGACGGCAGCCGGAAGGGATACTCGTAGATCACTTCCGCGAGGTCGTACGTCAGCTCCTTGAAGTTCACTTCCCCGAGCTTGAGGTTCAGGTAGTGTTTGAAAAGACCTTCGACGACGGGCCGGACTGTTTCCGGATCGACGCCGGGTTTGAGGAAGTTGAGGTTGATGATGTCCTGGCCCAGGCCGTGCACGTCGCGGCCGACTACGTGGAAGAACGCGTCGATCATCTGCGCCTGAAGCTTCGGATTGATGCGACCGACCATGCCGAAGTCGAAGAACGCGAGATGGCCGCTGTCCATCACCAGCAGGTTGCCGGGATGCGGGTCAGCGTGAAAGAAGCCGTCTTCGAGCAACTGCTTGAGATACGTCCGAATCAGCAGCCGGTTGACTTTGACGGGGGAGATGCGGTTTGCCTTGAGCCCTTCGAGGTCGACGACTTTAGTGCCGCGCACGAACTCGAGCGTCAATACGCGCGTGCTGGTGTGTGACCAGAAGATCTTCGGAACACGAATCGCACGCCACGTGCGGAAGCTGTAACGAAACCTGTCGGCGTTTCGTCCTTCCTTCACGTAGTCCATCTCTTCGAAGATGGTCGAGTAAAACTCGTGCAGCATTCCTTCCCAGTCGGCGTTCTCGTTTGCACTGGGGATGAAACGATTGGTCAGCTTCACGAGCCGAAACAGGATCGCGATGTCGAAACTGATGATCGAATGCAGTTCCGGACGTTGAACTTTGACCGCGACCTCTTCGCCGGTCGCGAGCCGCGCGCGATAGACCTGTCCGAGCGACGCGGCGGCTACGGGCTCGGTATCGATCTCCGGATACAGTTCGTGCAAAGGGCGGCCGAGCTCTGACTCGATGCGCGCAAACGCGTCGGCAGTTGAGAAAGCCGGAACCTGGTCCTGCAACGTCGCGAGCTCCTTAACGTACGCGAGCGGCAGAAGATCCGCGCGCGTTCCGAGCGCCTGTCCGATCTTGATGAACGTTGGGCCAAGGTCGATCAACGACTCGCGCATCCACACGGCCTGCTTTTCGAGTCGCGCTTCTTTTCTCGCTGAGCCTTCCGCGCCGCGGAAGATTACGTAGCGCAGAACGCGGATGAAGCGATCGAACGCGGTGTAAAGTCCGGCTTTCAGCCAGGCAGTGAAACGCGCCCAACCGCCACGCTCGCGGGCCAGCTCACGGGAACGGGTCACGGCGCGCTTGTTGAAGTCGGCGCGGACTTCGTAGGTGTCGAGAAACAGATAAAGCGAGAACAGGCCCAGCACGCGCGCCACTCGCGCCGCGCGGAGCCAGCCGCGCACGCCGCGTCCGGCGAGCAACTGGTCGACCAGTTCTTCGGTCAACGGTGGGACCGGAGCAGCCGGTTTCGGCGGCTCGGGCGCCGGTTCTACCGGTTCAATATCGGTTCGTTTAATAAGTGCCTGATTAGTCGTCATTCTTAACCTGACTATTTTCCATTTTCCGTTTTCCATTTCTCATTTTCCATTTAGAAGCGCCGCGATCAGCGAATGAAAAATCGCAAACGGAAAATGACAAATGGAAAATGAGAAATGGAAAATGACTCCTCCTACAAAACTGACAAAACGTGCTTTGTGCCCGCACGATTAAAATAGCTTTCCGCGCGCGCTACATCCCTCGAAATCTGAGTTTTCAATTCATCTATTGAGCTGAATTTCCGCTCGTTGCGGATACGGTACAGGAAGCGAACTCTTACTACATCGCCGTAAAGATCACCGTCCCAGTTCATTACGAAGGTCTCAACCGAAGGTTCCGTGGCGTCCGCAAACGTCGGTCTCAAGCCGACGTTGGTCACGCTGCGCCGCCATTGCCCATCTATCAAAGTCCCGGTCACATAAACACCGTTCCTGGGTATGACGCGGTTGTGCGGGTGCAGGTTGGCCGTTGGAAACCCCAGTTTATGACCGCGTTCCGCGCCATGTTCGACGCGGGCTTCGACGCCGTAAGGACGGCCCAACATGCGGCGCGCGAGGTTGACCTTACCGCTGGAGAGCAGTTCGCGAATCTTGCTCGAGCTGACGCGGCGTCCGCGGAGTTTTACCTCCGGCACTTCGCCCGCGACGAAACCGAGCTCGCGTCCGAGCCGTCGCAGCAGTTCGATGTTGCCTTCTCGATTGTGACCGAACGCGAAGCCCTTGCCGAGATAGACCTCACGCGCGTGCAAGCGCTCAGTCACGACGTCGCTGAGAAACTGTTCCGCGCGAACGGCGGCAAACTCGGGCGTGAAGCGCAGGACGATCGTCTGCTCGATGCCGAGCACTTTCAGCGCTTCCATTTTTTGATCGAATGTCTGGAGCAGAGGCGGCGCACTCTCAGGATGCAGCACCGCGCGCGGATGCGGATCGAACGTGATGACCGTCGGCACCGCGCCTAGTGCCCGTGCGCGTTCGACCACCGTGCGCATGATCAACTGATGCCCGAGATGCAGACCATCGAACACACCCAACGTCAGCACTGTTGGGCGTTGTATCTGGGCGTTGTCAGTTCCGTGAAAGAGACGCATAGGAGATTGTCGATTTCCGATTGCCAATTGCCGATTGGCGATTCGCGTTGACTCCTGCTGATGTTGGTGTTTAGCGCTTGCTCCGTGAAATCAAATCGGCAATTGGCAATCGGCAATCGGCAATGACTCAACCGCCAGGCCGTCGTAAGCAAACTCCACACCGGAAGGCAGACGCGCGGAGTCGCGTGCGTGTTTGATGTCGTGCGCGATGTGCGTAAGGAACGTGCGCCCGGGCTTGAGACGCTCGACGTATTCAACTGCCTTGTCGACCCACAAGTGCGTCGGATGTTCTTTGAAACGCAGACAGTCGAGCACGAGCACGTCGAGTCCCTGCAACTTATCCATTGTTTCGGGTGGGATTTCGCTGAGGTCCGTGAGATAGGCGAAGTCGTTGAAGCGATACGCCATCACCGGCAGACGCCCGTGAATCACTTCGAGCGGTGTGATCTCGAGATCCTTTCCGATGCAAAAGCCTGCGCCGGCGGCGACGATGTTTGGAATCACCATCGGCAAGCCGCCGCCGAAGTGTGAAGGCTCGAAGATGTATTTGAACATGCGGCGGATGTCTACCCACGCACGCTCGTTCGCGTAAACGCCGAGCGCTCCGAAACGAAAGTTGAGCGGGCGGATGTCGTCGAGGCCGAAGATGTGGTCTGCGTGACAGTGTGTGATGAGAACGGCGTCGAGCCGCTTCAGACCATACCGCAGCGCCTGCTGTCGAAAGTCGGAGGACGTATCGACGAGGATCGTGCTGCCGGCATGTTCGATGATGATTGAAACTCTTAGACGTTTGTCGCGAGGATCGTCAGACGTGCAGGTTTCGCATTCACAACCAATCGATGGGACGCCCGTCGAAGTGCCTGTGCCCAGGAAGGTGAGTTTCATTTCTCGTGCTTTGCGATCTGAGATCTCAGATCTGAGATCTCAAAGAACTCACCTTCCTCCGGTGATATCGCTTCCCGTGAAAGTGCGGGCCTTCGGCGCCGCGTTGATTATCGACACGTACTGCATGCGCAGATCCGCGAGCAGGCCCTCGAGCATGTTTCGTTCCTGCAAGCTCAGGTTTCCCGACGTCTTCCGCTGAAGCATGCCGAGAATGTCGATCCAGTGCTTGCCCAACTCGGGATCAACTTCGCGACGGTGCGTCACCGGATGTTCCATCATTCCCAACGCCGACGCCGCGTTTGACGCGATCGACATCACAAAACTGATGAAGCTCGCGGGATCACGCGCTTCCGCCAGCTCTTCCTCCGTCAAATCCGGGTTCTCATCCGACATGCTCGGCGGCGGAGGCGGCGGCTCAGGCTCAGACTGTGAGTTTTCCTGCGGCGGCGGCTCAAAGGCGTCCGCCGGCGCTGCCGCTTTCGCTTCAGTCGGTTCCTCCGCGGGCAGGTCGCGCGGGGTCCCGTCGGCATTAAAAAGCCGGCGGTCAGTTACTTTAAAATTTGGCTGTTCCTCGCTCATGCGGTTATTAAACCATGATCCGTGTTCCCATAAAAACGCGGATCACCGTAGACTAAGTGCATGCCGGCAACATTCAACGACCTGGTAGCTTTGATGGAACGTCTGCGCTCGCCAGACGGCTGTCCATGGGACCGCGAACAGACCTATGCCACGCTTGCTCCGATGCTGCTCGAAGAAGCGTACGAGGCGTTTGAAGCAGTCGAGGAGGCACGCGAGGGCAGGCCCGGCGAGCTGCGCGACGAGCTCGGCGACCTGATGTTTCAAATCGTCTTCTACGCGCAGGTGGCGAAGGAACGCGGCGAGTTCACGATGGACGACGTGACCACCGCGATTTACGACAAAATGGTGCGCCGCCATCCGCACGTCTTCGGCGACGTCACCGCGGAAGATTCGGCGACCGTGTTGCTGAACTGGGAAGCGATGAAAGCCGAGGAACGCCGCGCCGCCGGGAAGAAGGAAGAGGCGAAAGGATCGCTGCTCGATGGCGTGTCGTCGAAAGCGCCGGCGTTGATGGAGGCGCATCAACTCTCGACGAAGGCCGCGCGCGTCGGGTTCGATTGGAAGAACGTCGACGATATCTTCGACAAGTTACAGGAAGAGATCGAGGAGCTGCGCGTCGCTATCAAGGACCATTGGGAGACGCAGGACGAAGAGCACCATGCTCGCATCAGAGAAGAGATCGGCGACCTGTTGTTCGCGGCGACGAACATCGCGCGACATCTACAGGTCGACCCTGAAGCGGCGTTGAAGTTGACGAACCGGAAGTTTCGCCGGCGTTTTGGTCACATTGAAACGAGGCTTGAGGAACGCGGCCAGACGTTTGATGCAACTTCAATCGGTGATTTGGAAGAGCTGTGGCAGGAGGCAAAAGTCGAGGCGCAAAAAGGTAGCCACAAAAAGGCACAAAAGAACAAAAAGGAACAAGACACAGAGTAACAGGGGTTTCATATGCCCTGTCACCTGTGTCTTTGTCTTTCTTTGTCTTGTTGTGCCTTTTGTTCTTTTTGTGCCTTTTGTGGCTAATCGTTGATGCGGATTGAGCGGTACACGTTATTGAACGCAGCTTCGAAGTTACGCTCACCTTGCGGCGCGACGGCAACCATGTAGAACAGTTGCCCGTTGCGCAGTTGCGTCGTGATTAGCCGCACGTTCTCGTTTCGGCCCGTCGCTTCGTTCACGTTGCTCAAGGTCGACAACAATGCAGTACGTCCATCGAGCGTAGTACGCTGGTAACCGCCGTTCATCCTCATGTTGTTGTTTCCCTGCGCGAGACTGTTGATGAGTTCTTCAGTCGCTCGTTGCAGGTTGCGGTTGTTCGTTTGGGCCACGCCGAGACTCGCGCCGTGCGTGTAAACAGGCTGGCCGTTGTACGAGCCGTATCCGCCTTCCGGAACGAACCAAACCGCACTGCCCTCGTTGATCTGTCGCCAGTTGCTCGGCACGCTCACCTGCACGCCGCCGTTGAAGATCGAGTAGTTCTGAAAACGTGTCGAGGGATAGTCGACGCGGCCGCTCGGCGCATTGTTCGGATAGTTCCCGGTGTTTTCACCGGTTGGATAGCGCTGTCCGCTGCGCGCGATCTCCTGCATCGACGGAGCGCTGCCGTAGCCGCGAAGCCGCTGTTGAATCGACGCGAACTCGCGCGAGTCGCGCTGGCCCTCGTTGACGCGCAGCATTTGCGCTTCGCGATTGATGCGCTCGTAACGATCGTTCGGGCTCGGGTGGTCGCTCAGGAAGCCGCCGCCACCACCACCGCCCTGACGCTGAATAGTCTGAAACATGTTCGCCAGATCGCGCGGATCGTAACCGGCACGGGCCAGGATCTGCGCGCCTAGCACGTCGGCTTCCGTTTCGTATTCTCGGCTAAACTTCAACAGGTAAACGGCAAATGGCGCCTGGGCCAGTTGGCCCACGCCCTGGCCGCCGAGGATCGTGCCGGCGATGCCCGCGATCCCGGCGAGCAAGCCGTACTTCTGTCCCTTCGTCGCCTGCGCCGTGCCGTGACGCAACGCGACGTGACTGATCTCGTGAGCCATCACGCCGGCCATCTCACCTTCGGTCCGCGCAGCTTCGATCATGCCGCGGTTGACGTACATTGGACCACCGGGAAGCGCGAACGCGTTGATGTCGCGCGCGTTGACGACCCGAAACGTGTAGCGAAATTCGGGATGTTGAAACTGCGACGGAATCGCGCTCACCAGACGGCTGCCAACACGCTCCACGTAGCTCTGGATTTGCGCATCGCGCATCAATGGAAACTGTTGCTCGGCTTCCTGCGCGGCCTGGCGTCCGAGCTGGACGTCGTCCTGAACACTGTACTTGTTGCTGTGATACTTGATTTGCGTCTGCGCCAGCGCCGAAAACGGCAGCACCGTAATCGCGACGAGCGTCAGCCACGCTATCAGACTCCGCTTCGATAAAAAGTTTCTAGTCATCAATTGAATCCTTTCCCTCGGCAATGCACCAAAACGCAACAGAAAACACGGATTTGGTATTGATTCTATTCCGTCTTTACCGCCGAATTGGCGCGATCGCCAACTCACAAGCGTAGCCTTGCAATGACAATGCCATCAGTTATTACGCGGCTCGATATGCTGGTTAAACCACTGGGCGGGTTCAGCAAGCGGGGCGATGCGATGCGGCTCGCCTTTCCATACACGAGCCATGGAAATCACGAGGAAAATAGTTGAGGCAACCCTGAAAACCACGCTGCCGAAGTCGCTGCCGCTGAAGGTCGCGATGACGCCAAAGAGCGTTTGAATGACCAGAAACGCAATATGCAGCGCCAGCGCTTGCGACGCGTGGAATCGCACGCGCGGCTCTCGGCGCGGAGTTAAAAACAGCTCCAGCAGCGCAACTACAAGGCCTACGTAAGGCGCGTACGGCATCATCAGCGCCCACTTCTCGGGAATGCCGATGCCGGGTATGGATCGCGACGTCGGGCGCGCGGTCAGCGGGTGCTGATAACCGGGATGCGGCTGTTGTGGCTGATATGGCGCGGGCGGCGGTGCGTAAGTCGGCGGTATAAACACCGACGGATAAGGCGCTTCCAATGGAGGGTTGTCGTATCGACGAGTCGGCGCCTCCGAATAGACGTTCTGGCGCGCGCTCTCCTGCGGCTGCGGAGCCGGAGGCTGCGGATCTCCGACCTGGCGGGTCGGGCCGCCTACGGGCCGCGTCGCCCCGCCGCCCGCGCTGCCGTCGTCGCCCCAGGCTTCTTCGGCTTTGCGTTCAACGTCAGGATCGAGTGGATTTGTGTCGTACTTGCTCTTCTTCGTTTCCACTGTCATTCCGCCTCGCCAAGCAATTGCGCTTTCAATCTTACTCGTCTGCTACCTCATACTCAACCACTTGCCAGCGATGTTCTCTCTCCGAGATATTGAACGCCTTCACCACTGGACCATCACCGCCTAAACCGATGATCAAATACGTTGCTGAAGGATAGTACGCTTGTCTGACGTCGGTTTCGGATGGGCTGGGAACGGCGGCGCGCGGGTGGGAATGATAGATGGCGAGCATTTCCTCGCCGCGTTCTCGCATGGCGCGCTGAGCGGCGAAAAGGTCTTCCGGCGCGGCCTCGTAACCGAGCTCGGGCCTGGCGGCGACGTTGCGCAACGGGTAGAGCGTGGCGGCGCGCGTTTCGCCGATGCCGCCGACTAATCCGCAACATTCAGCCGGCGCCGCCTCACGGGCGTATTCGACCATCGCCTCGAGGTGTTCGCGCCGCAACTGAATGGTTGGCATCGGTAGTGTAACTACCCCTAATCTTCAGTAGTGCCTTAGCTTGAACTCCGCGGCCTCCGCGGTCTCTGCGTATCGCAGAGAAACTTTCAAACTGCGTCTATACCTAATCTTCGACTACACGCAGGTGCAGTTCTTCCAACTGTTTCGGATCGACTGAGCCGGGCGCATCGATCATCAGGTCAGCGGCGGACGCGGTTTTCGGAAACGCGATCACGTCGCGCATGTTATCGGTGCCCGCCACCACCATCATCAGGCGGTCGATGCCCGGAGCGATGCCGCCGTGCGGCGGTGTGCCGTACTCGAGCGCGTCGAGGAAGAACCCGAACCGTTCGCGGGCCTCTTCCGTCGTCATGCCCAACGCTTTGAAGACGAGGCGCTGCACGTCGCGCCGGTGAATACGAATCGATCCGCTGGCCATCTCAACGCCGTTGATGACCGGATCGTAAGCCTTCGTGCGAATTTGTCCGAGCAGGTTCGTTTCGCCGCCTTCGACCGCGCGTTCGAGTAGCTGCAAGTCTTCGTCGACGGGCGAAGTGAAGGGATGGTGCATCGAGTAGTAGCGGCCGTCCTCTTCGTGAAACTCGAACATCGGAAACTCAGTGACCCACAGCGGCGCGTAGACGTTCGCGGGAATCAGGTTCTCGCGCTTGGCGATTTCGTTGCGCAACGCGCCGAGACTGGCGGCGACAACCTTCGGCTTGCCGGAAACGATCAGCACGGCGTCGCCTTTGTTCGCGCCGGCTTGAGCGGCGATTTGCGCTACACTTTCGGCACCTAATGCTTTCAGCAGTGACGATGTAAGCTCGTCACCCAGCTTGATCCACGCCAGAAACTTCGCGCCATAACGCCTGACAAACTCCTGAAGCTCGTCGAGGACCTTGCGCGAGAGCTTCGCGCCATCCGGCACTACGATTCCTTTGACTTGATCTTCCGACAACGCGGGCACGTCAAGCTGCTTTAATTCCAAACCCTGAATGCGAAGGTCCGGCTTGTCAGATCCAAACCGAGTCATCACTTCGTCAAACGTAAACCGCGGAAACGGCACCGGCAGATCGACGTTGACC
The DNA here is from genome assembly GCA_036279935.1 of Pyrinomonadaceae bacterium. GTDB lineage: Bacteria > Acidobacteriota > Blastocatellia > Pyrinomonadales > Pyrinomonadaceae > PSRF01. Next base: position 3,322 of record DASURS010000086.1, on the reverse strand, counting down.
AGCTTGAAGACGCTGGCAAACAATCCCTCGATCAAAGTGTAGATGTCTTCGAGCCGCGCAAAACTCATCTCGACGTCGAGCTGCGTAAACTCCGGCTGGCGATCCGCGCGCAGGTCTTCGTCTCGGAAGCAATGCGCGATCTGAAAGTACTTGTCGACGCCGCCGATCATGCACAACTGTTTGAAGAGCTGCGGCGACTGCGGCAGCGCAAAGAATTTTCCCGGCTGAATGCGCGCCGGAACGATGTAGTCGCGCGCGCCTTCGGGCGTGGACTTGATGAGGATCGGCGTTTCGATCTCGGTGAAGCCCTGCTCCGTCATGTAACGGCGGATCTCGTTCAGCACGCGATGGCGAAGGCGAAGAGTCGCCTGTAGCTGCGGGCGGCGCAGGTCGAGGTAGCGATACTTCAAACGAAGATCTTCGGCGGCGAGCGCGTCGGCCGAAGCGTCGAGCTGAAACGGCGGCGTGCGCGCGTCGTTGAGAATGAACAACTCCTGCGCGTGAACTTCGACGTCGCCCGTCGTGATCCTTGGATTGCGCGTGTTCTCCTCGCGTGCAACGACCTCGCCTTTCACGGCGATCACGTATTCGCCGCGCAGGTCTTTCGCTTTGGCGTGCGCGTCGGGCGCGACTTCCGCGTTGAAAACTACTTGAGTGATGCCTTCACGGTCGCGAAGATCTACAAATGTGAGTTCGCCGAAGTCGCGCCGCTTCGCGACCCAACCCATGAGCGTGACCTGCCGGCCGATGTTTTCCGCGCGCAACTCACCGCACGAGTGAGTGCGTTCCAAATTACCGAGGTGATCCAACATTCCTTTGTGCCTTTTTTTGTGCCTTTTTGCGGCTCAAACGGCCTGCGCGATCTCCAGCCGATTGCCGCCCGGATCGCGCACGTAAAAACGATGCCAACCCGGAGTGGGAAGATCGTCGGGGATGATCTCGACGCCTGCCTGGCGGAATTGCGCTTCCGCCTCGCTTAAATCGTGGACTGTATAACAAACGTGACGCTTGCTGAGATGTTCGCCCGCGCCGTCTTCGAGGGAGAGATGAAGCTGCACCGGCCCGAGTTGATACCACGCGCCGCCGCGTCCGCGCGAGCCCTCGGGCTTCGGCACTTCGGTCATTCCCATGACGACGCCGTAAAAGTGCTTCGCCTCGGCTTCGAGCGATCGGGGAACGGTGACGTTGACGTGATGAATCGCGGCGTTCATATCGTTTACTTCTGATCGAATTTGCTTACGTTGAACTCCGCCGAGCGATTTCGAGGAATACTCAAGGAGGTCCAGTCGGTCGAGCGGAAGTGCTTGGCGAGGTAGACGATCTGGCCGATGTGATACGAGTAGTGCATCAACTGGCGATTGATCGCCTGGACGATCGTGTGATCCTCGCCGCGTATCTTTACGACCTTTTCGAAGTCTGCCAGCGTGAGCGGCTCGATGGCGGCGAAGACGCAGGCCCAGCCGCACTCCCAGTAGTCGAGCACATCGGCTTTCGTCGTGCCGGAGTTGATGACAAACTCCATGTCGCGATTGCGATCGGGCTTCTCGCCGTCGGAGGTCAGGAAGTCGGTCCAGCGCGAGAACATGTTGCCCGCCATGTGCTTCATGACGACGGCGACGCTGTTTGACTCTTCGTCGAGCGTCACGAAGAGCTCGTCGTCTTTCACCTGCGCAATCGCCTTGTCGGCGAGTTTCTTGTAAGCCTTCAGCGCCTTGATCGCGTCTTCGTGATAGTTCTGTAGGATTGCCTCAGTTGACATTGCGCACCTCATTCTTCACAACGTGAGCAACTTCTCCCCGATCCAGTATTTCCTGTGCGCCGGTGTTTAGATTCTTCAGGACTACGAGTCCTTTATCGCGTTCGTCTTCTCCGATGAACGCGACGAATGGAACGCCGCGTTTGGAAGCATATGAAATCTGTGTTCCGAGCTTGACGCCGGTGTCGGGATAAACGTCTACCCTTAACTCAGCCGCTCTTAATTCACTGGCCAGACTCAACGCGTCTTGCGCGGCTTCTCCCCAGATCGCGATCATGACGTCGGCCGGCGAACGCACCAAGTTTACAGGAAACATGTTTCGCTCGGTCATGACGACGATGATTCGCTCCAGCCCCAGCGAAAAGCCACACGCGGGAATGTCCTGACCGCGGAACATGCCGACGAGGTTGTCGTATCGGCCGCCACCACCGAGACTGCCCGCCAGATCCTTCACCTGAATTTCCATGATCGCGCCGGTGTAATACGACAGCCCGCGCGCCAACGATGGATCTATCTGAACCACGGATGAAGAAATAAGACGGATGATCTCGCGTAAATCTTTGATGCCCTCGAGCCCAATCGAATTTGATCCGATAAACGTCTCGAGACGCTCCAAATCCGTGGTTTCGAATACCCGAAGCAATTCGTTCGCGGCGTCTCCTCTCAAGACGTCACGCTCTTCGAACTCGCGCAACACGCCCTCGCGCCCGATCTTGTCCAGCTTGTCCAACGCGATCAGCGCCGTTCCATGTTTCTCAGCCGGAATGCCCGCCGCATCGAGAATCCCCGTCAGCACTTTGCGGTGATTGAGCCGCACGACAAAATCCGTGAATCCCAATTGCCTCAGCGCTTCACTCGATGCGGAAATGATCTCCGCCTCGACGATCATCGAGCGAGAGCCCAACACGTCGACGTCGCACTGGTAAAACTCGCGATAACGCCCGCGCGCGGGCCGATCAGCCCGCCACACCGGCTGAATCTGATACCGTTTGAAATACTTCGGCAGCTTGTCTCGATATTCCGCGACGACGCGCGCCAGCGGCACCGTTAAGTCGTAACGCAGCGCGAGATCCGCTTCACCCGTGCCTTCGTGAACGCCTCGTTTCAGTATCTTGAAGATGAGCTGGTTCCCTTCGTCGCCATACTTGCCCATCAGCGTTTCGATGTTCTCCGCCGCCGGCGTTTCGAGCGGCTCGAAACCGTAGCGCTCGTACACTTCCTTGATCACACCGATGACGTATTCGCGTTTGCGAACGTCTTCGGGCAGAAAGTCGCGCATGCCGCGCGCCGGTTGAGTCTTCGCGGAAGCCATTACCTGAAAATCGAAAATCCTGCGTAGATCACAAACTGATTCAAACCGCGGTTTGATCCCGATCGATCTCCATTCGAGATGTGATGAAACCTGACGCCGAGACTGACCGCGCGTTTGTCTGACGTGAAAATACGCACGCCGCCGCCGGCCTCGCCGACAAACGCAAACTGGCCCGCGTCCTCGATCGGCACCGACTTGTTGAAGTAAAGAAACCCGCCGTTCACGTGAACGAACGGATGGACCTTCGAACCGTT
>DASURS010000085.1:0-4551 GCA_036279935.1 Pyrinomonadaceae bacterium | reverse complement strand
ATTTGCAATTGAAATCAATTGGCAATTGGCAATTGGAAATTGGCAATCAGCCTTCGGTCCTGTTCGGCCAGCCGGGCGATGCTTTCCATCGTCGCATCGGCGATCTCCTTATGCGTGCGCAGGCGATCGGGCTTGTTCAAGTGCTCAGACAGATCGAGCAGCGGCCCGAAATGGATGCGAATGACCTCCTCGCGATTCCAGTTTCGCATCACTTGCCGCGGCAGGCTATTGCACAAACCGGCGATGAACACCGGAATCACCTGCGGCCGCGCGTCCATGATCAACTTCCCTACTCCCGGCTGCGCGCGCAGAAAGGAGTAAGGGTCGTCGTTCTTGTTGCGCGTACCTTCCGGATGGAAGCCGATGATATTGCCCGGGCCGGTGCGCGCCAGATCCGTCAGCACGCGGAACGCGTACTTGTCGAAAGGCCGCTTCTCCGGAAGCGGATGATCGCCCGTGGAGAAGAACGGCGGATACATCGAGAACCAGCCCATGATCAGGTTCACGAAGAGTCCCACCGGCGACTGATAGAAAAACCTTCCTCGCACGGGAAAGAAGAGCTGCTTGCGCCAGCTCGTATTGCGAAACAGCACGGTCGACACCGCGTACATATCGAAGAATGAACGATGGTTCGCAACCAGCAACAATGGGCGTTCACGTGCAGCGGCCTCGACGTGTTCGAGGCCGTAGACATTCATGATGTTGTAGGTGGAAAGGTGAATCCAGCCCGCGCCCATGGTGCTTTGACACCACGTCCAGAACCGTTTCCAGCGGCCGCGGTTCATCCGCTCGACGACGCGAAGAGACAAACGCTCGAACGGGGACTGGACGTCAAGCTCATCCGCAGTGGGGGTTGGTCTTTGGTCTTCGGTCTTTGGTCTTAGGTCTTGCTCCAACTGCGACTCAACAGTGATCAAGTTCAAGCTCCAGGAAACACGAATCAAAGCGTATCAAAAGGCCCAAGACCTAAGTCCAAAGACCAAATCATTCTATCGAGAAGTATTTTGCCTCCGGATGGTGAACAATAATAGCCGATGTCGATTGTTCCGGCTCTAACTGAAACTCCTCACTGAGGCTGACGTCGATCCGGCCCGGATCCAGCAACCTGAAGAGTTTTGCCTGGTCCTCGAGGTTCGGACATGCAGGATAACCGAAACTGTAACGCGATCCCTGATAGTGCTGATGAAACAGTTGCGTCAGCTCGCCAGCGTCGTGTTGAGCAAGGCCCAGCTCCTGGCGCACGCACTGGTGCCACAGCTCCGCGAGCGCCTCGGCAGTCTCGACGCTTAGACCATGGAAATAGAGATAGTCCGTGTAGTTGTCGGCCTTGAAGAGCTCGTGCGCGTACTCGCTGGCGCGGCGTCCGACCGTGACGAGTTGAAACGCGACGACGTCCATGCGGCCTGATTCGCGCGAGGCGAAGAAATCGGCGAGGCACAGATGCTTCGCAGCAGGCTGCCGCGGGAACGTGAAGCGCTCGCGTTCGTTGAGGCCGTCCGAGTCGTAGACAATCAGATCGTTCCCTTCCGACTGGCATTTGAAGTAACCGTAGACGATTCTCGGCACGAGTAACTTTTCGCGTGTCGAACGTTCCTGAAGCTCTTCGTAGATCGGCTTCACCTTCTCGCGCACGAATGCTTTGTACTGGTCCGCCGGCATCTTGCCCTGCTTGAACTGCCACTGCCCTCTGAACAACGCGTTCTCGTTTATGTAAGCGAAGACGTCTTCGAGATCGATATCGTCAATGATGCGCGTGCCGAAGAACGGCGCTTTGGGAATCGGCGCGTCCGGATCAACGCTGGAACGCGTCGTGTGGGTCGTGTCGCCGGTCCCGCGCCGCCGCGACGGCTTTCGGATTCCGAGTTTTGCCTCTTCGCCGACAAGATCTTCGACATCCTCGGCCTTCTCCGCGTCGCCGCTTCGCCCCGTCTCCCCTTCTTCCTTCGCCTCTTCGCCAACGAGTTGATCCATCGTGTGCAGGCCGGCAAACGCATCGCGCGCGTAAAACAGCCTGCCGTTATAGAGCGATTTCAGATCGTCTTCAACGTAACGGCGCGTCAACGCGGCGCCGCCGAGCACGACGGGAACGTTGATGCCGCGCTCGTTCATCAGCTCGAGGTTCTCTTTCATGATGAGCGTCGACTTCACGAGCAGGCCGCTCATACCGATCGCATCGGCGCCGGTTTCGTCGTACGCCTTGAGAATGCTTTCGATCGGCTGCTTGATGCCGAGATTGTGGACCTTATAACCGTTGTTCGTCAGGATGATGTCGACGAGGTTCTTGCCGATGTCGTGAACGTCGCCCTTCACGGTTGCGAGCACCATCGTGCCTTTCGCCGTCGCACTTCCTTTCTTCTCCATGTACGGTTCGAGAAAGCGAACGGCGGCCTTCATCGCCTCGGCTGATTGCAGCACGAACGGAAGCTGCATCTGGCCGCTGCCGAAGAGATCGCCGACGACTTTCATGCCGTCGAGCAGGATGTTGTTGATGATGTCGAGCGCGGAGTACTTTTCGAGACCGCGTTTCAGCTCGTCTTCGAGTCCGATCTTCTCGCCGTCGATGATGTGGTTCTTCAGCCGCTCCTCGACGGTCTCGCCTTTCGACGCCTTGCTCGTCGCCTTCGCTTTTACACCTTCGAAGAGTTTCGTGAACTCGGTGAGTGGATCGTAGACGCAAACGTCGCCTTCAAACTTGCGCTGGTCGTAGATCAACTCACGCGCGACTTTCAGTTCCTGTTCGCCGATGCGGTTGAGCGGTTCGATCTTGCTGGCGTTGACAATTGCGGCGTCGAGCCCGGCTTCGACTGCATCGTGCAGGAAGACGGAGTTGAGCACGATTCTCGACGCTGCACTGAGACCGAACGAGATGTTCGACACGCCGAGAATCGTGAACGCGCCGGGAAGCTCCTGCTTGATCCTTCGGATTGCTTCGATCGTTTCGAGCGCGTTGCGTCGATCTTCTTCGATGCCGGTCGAGATCGGCAGCGCGAGTGGATCGAAGAAGATGTCTGACGCTGCGAGGCCGGCTTCTTCCGTCGCCTGTCTGTAAGCGCGGGTGGCGATCTTCATTTTGTCTTCAGCAGTGCGGGCCATGCCTTCTTCGTCGATGGTCCCGACGACGACGCTCGCGCCGTAGCGCTTCGCGAGATCGATCACTTTCAGAAAACGCGGTACGCCGTCTTCGTAGTTAGTCGAGTTGAGGATGCACTTGCCGCCTGCGTGTTGAAGGCCGGCTTCCATCTTCTGCCACTCGGTCGAGTCGAACATCAACGGAATCTTCACGTTCGTGACGAGACGCGATGCGAGCTCGTGCATGTCGCTGACGCCGTCGCGGCCGACGAAGTCCACGTTGACGTCGAGAATGTGTGCGCCTTCGCGTTCCTGCTCTTTGCCTAGCGCGACGAGCCCGTCCCAGTCTTCGGCGTTGAGCAGGTCGCGCATTTTCTTCGAGCCGCTGGCATTCACGCGCTCGCCTACGATCAGAAACGAAGCGTCCTGCACGTACGGCTGTTGGAAGTAGATCGACGACGCTGCGGGGACGAGTTTTGGATTGCGCTGCTTCGGCGTGATTCGTTGCGCAGCTTCGACGAGCAGTTTCAGGTGCGCGGGCGTCGTGCCGCAGCAGCCGCCGACGACGTTGACGCCGAAGTCGTTCGCGAAGTGGGTCACCTGAGCAGTGAAACTCTCAGGGGTCTCGTCGTAGTGCATCTTGCCTTCGACGACGGAAGGCAGTCCGGCGTTTGGCAGAGACGAGACTGGGAACGGCGCGTTTTCGCAGAGGTAACGGACGGTCTCGCTCATATCGCGCGGGCCGGTGCCACAGTTTGTGCCGATGACGTCGATGGGAAACTGCGCGAGTGCCGTGAGCGCGGCGGCGATCTCGGTGCCGTTGAGCATCGTGCCGAAGGTCTCGATCGTGACCTGCGCAATGACGGGCACGCGGCGGCGTGTCTCTTCAAAGTGCGCGAAGATCGCGCCGAGCGCTGCTTTTGTCTGAAGTAGATCCTGACAAGTTTCGACGATCAGCAGGTCGACGCCACCGTCGAGCAGTCCGCGCACCTGGACGGAGTAAGCGTCGCGCAGTTCGCTGAATGAAATGTGACCGAGCGTGGGTAGCTTGCGTCCTGGTCCCATGGAGCCGGCGACCCAGCGCGGTTTAGCTTTCGTCGCGTAGTCGGACGCGATGCGTTTGGCAAGTTGGGCGGCGCGGACGTTCATATCGTAGGCCTGGTCCTCGATGCCGTATTCGGCGAAGTCGACTGGAGTGCCGTTGAACGAATTCGTCTCGATCACGTCGCAGCCGACGTCGAGAAAGCCGGCGTGGACCTTTTCGACGGCGTCGGGACGGGTGACGAGCAGGTGTTCGTTACAGCCTTCAAAGCGCGGTCCGCCGAAGTCGTCGAGCGACAGGTTCTGGACCTGAAGGTTCGTGCCCATGGCGCCGTCGAAGACGATGATGCGTTCTTTCAGTATGTCGAGGAAATTAGACATAGGAGATTTTCCGATTGCCGATTGCCGATTGTCGATTGCCGATTGTCGATTGCCGATTGG
>DASURS010000084.1:0-3372 GCA_036279935.1 Pyrinomonadaceae bacterium | reverse complement strand
AAGTGAAAATGAGAGTTCTGTCAATGACTTAAGGCTTTCCTTTGCGCCTTTGCGCCTTTGCGGGAAACTTTCAGAATAACGTTGATGGACAATTCAGAACTAGAACGACGAGCAGCGAACATCAAGCTGCTGATGATGGACTGTGACGGCGTACTCACCGACGGCCGCATCTGGATTCTTGAAAACGGCGAAGACCAGAAGACGTTCCACACGCGCGACGGTCTCGGTATCGAGCTGTTGCATCGCGCCGGGCTCAAGTCGGGTATAATCTCGGGACGCACATCGAGCGCCCTCGCACGACGCGCTCAATCACTTGGCGTTTCATTTCTGTGGCAGGGTCATGAAGACAAACGGCAGGCGTTTGCCGACACGTTGGCCCAGGCAGGCGTCAGCCATGACGAAACGGCTTACGTCGGGGACGATCTAACGGATCTTCCGCTGATGAGGATCTCCGGTTTGGCCGTCGCTGTCGCGGATGCCGCCGCCGAAGTGAAAGCGCATGCTCACTACGTGACCGGCGCGAAAGGTGGTCGCGGAGCAGTGCGCGAAGTCGTCGAGTTGATTCTGAAAGCGCAGGGGCGCTGGGACGAGATCGTTAAATCGTATTTGAAATAAACAGGAAGGAGTTTTGGGAGACAGTTATGGTTGCGCCGCAGATTGAAACATATCAATTCCAGGCCGAGACGAAGCAGTTGCTCGACATCATGATCCACTCGCTCTACACGACGAAGGAGATCTTCCTTCGCGAGTTGATCTCAAATGCGTCCGACGCGCTCGATCGTCTCGGGTTCGAGTCACTCACCAAACCGGAGTTGACGGCTGAAGATTCAACGAAAGAGATTCGTCTCGAAGTCGATCGCGATGCGCGGACGTTGAAGGTCAGCGACAGTGGCATCGGGATGAGTCGCGACGAAGTGATCGCCCACATTGGGACGATCGCGAAGTCAGGCACGCGCGAGTTACGCGAACGGATTCGCGAGGGTGCGTCCGCAAGTGTTTTGGAGGAACTGATCGGGCAGTTTGGCGTCGGGTTTTACTCGGCTTTCATGGTCGCGGATCGTGTCACGCTGTTGACGCGACGCGCCGGCGAGCAACACGCGACTCGCTGGGAATCGACTGGCGACGGTCAATACACCATCGTCGACGCGGAGAAACCAACTCGCGGAACGTCCATCACGCTTCATCTGAAACCGGTGGACCATGAGAACGGCATCGACGACTTCACCGACAAGTGGATACTCGGCCGCGTCGTCAAACGCCACTCGGATTTCGTCAGCTACCCGATCATCTTCAAGGACGAACGCGAAGAGATCGAGCGCGACGAAGAAGGCAAACCGAAGGAAGGCGTCGAGCCGAAACACATCGTCGAAGACAAACTGCTCAACTCGATGAAGCCGATCTGGACGCGGCCCTCGAGCGAGGTCGAGCCGAGCGAGTACGACGAGTTTTACAAGCACATCTCGCACGATTTCAGCGAGCCGCTGCACTATTTCTCGGCGCGCGCGGAAGGGTTGCTGGAGTATCAGGCGCTCGTCTTCTTCCCGTCGAAAGCGCCGTACGATCTGTTTTATCAGGGGTACGATTTCGGGCTGCGGCTGTACGCGAAGGGCGTGCTGATCATGGAGAAGTGCTCGGAGCTTCTGCCGCACTACCTGCGGTTTTTGAAGGGAATCGTCGACTCCGCCAATCTGCCGCTCAACATTTCGCGGCAAATGCTTCAGCAGGACCGTCAGATCACGCAGATTCGCAAGTGGCTGACGAAGAAGTCGCTCGACGCGTTGCAGCAGATTTTCGACAAGGAGTTTGAGAAGTATCTGGAGTTGTGGAAGCAGTTTGGGCGCGCGTTGAAGGAAGGCGCGGCGACGGATTATGACAACAAGGATCGGATTATTCCGTTGTTGCTGTTTCAGTCGTCGCACGACGCGGAGAAGTTGACGACGTTGAAGGATTACGTGACGCGGATGCCGGCCGAGCAGGAAGAGATCTTCTATTTGACCGGCGAGTCGCGCACGGTTGTTGAGAACTCGCCGCATCTCGAGGCGTTCAGGGCGAAGGGATATGAAGTGCTCTATCTCGTCGACACGGTTGACGAGCTGTTGGTCCAGCACCTGACTGAGTTTGAAGGGAAGCGATTGAAGTCAGTCGGGAAGGGAACGGTGAAGCTCGGCAGCGAGGAGGAGCGCGCGAAGATCGAGGAGGAGTTGAAGAAGGAGCAGGAAGAGAGTGCGGGGCTTTTGAAGTCGATCCAGCAGCACCTCGATCAGTATCTCAAGGACGTGCGCTTGACGAACCGTTTGACGAACTCGCCTGTGTGTCTCGTTGGGTCGGAGATGGACTACAGCCCGCAGATGGAACGTTTGCTGCAAATGGGTGAGGGTGGACGGCCGAAACAGAAGCGCATCATGGAACTGAACCCGCGCAACGATATCGTCGTGAAGATGCGTGAGCGTTATGAGAAAGACAATGCAGATCCGAAGGTAGGCAAGTATGCGGAGCTGCTTTACGGGTACGCGTTGCTGGCGGAAGGCTCGGATCTTCCGGACCCGCCGCAGTTCAATCGTCTGCTGGCGGAACTGATGACGGAGGGCTTAACGGCGAATCCGTAACGTGTTAATCTTTGGCTCCTCGAAGCGAGCGGGTGTGGCGCAACGGTAGCGCATCAGCTTCCCAAGCTGAGGGTTGCGGGTTCGAATCCCGTCGCCCGCTCCAGATTTTTCCGATCTGTCGAATTTCGAAATTGTTGTTTAAACAAGGATTCCCACTTTGTCCTCTCAAACGCGTCTGTTTCTGAACATGCGATGGAGCAAGGCATGAACTTATTGACTCGTTGGGTTACGAGACCTAGTCACTGGCCGGGTGGTTCTACCCTCTTCAAGCCTTGTGTGATAACTCGACTGATTGCCCTGGTCCTAGCGATATATCTGCTATTCAGTCCGGCTCCCGTTGCATCGGCAATGGCCCTGAGCGATGCAGAGCGGATGTGGGATGGCATTCTGAATTGGCTAACCCTATCTCCGCCGCAGGTCCCTGACTCGCGAGGCGTAAAGCCGCCACCACCAGAACAGACAGTCGACAAACTCAATCGGCTGGTCCGACTGCAAATCAACCCGAAAGGCTCCGTGCAGTTAGAGGAGCGGCAGTCGATGATCTTCACTGCCGTGCCGTTCGACATAGAGGGCTCAGCGATTCACGGACTGCAAGCTGAGTGGGAATCAAGCGATACGCAAGTCGTCTTCGTTAAGAAAGATGGCAGGCGCTTGCGGGTAAGCCAGGGATGGCGACGCTGACGGCGCGTGCTGGTTCAGTGACGGCCAGCGTTCAGGTGATCGTCATCAAAGGCGATGGCGAACCGTTTGGTAAGAAAAAGCCCGA
>DASURS010000083.1:0-36757 GCA_036279935.1 Pyrinomonadaceae bacterium | reverse complement strand
TGATGGATGGTCAAGCAAAAGCTTTCTGCCGTTGTGAAGGGCGCGGAACGTTATCTGTATGGAGCGGAAGTAAATGAGTGTAGTTGCAAGAAACGGTGTATGTTATTTCATACAGCAGCAGACGTTGCGGCGTAGCAGCCTCTGGCTCTGGAATGCGATTTAGTTTTTACTTGCAGGTGAGAGTAGGGCGATCGAGTTGTAAAGGATGCTTGCGACGTTAGGATTATCGATTGTCACGACGCGCGAGACTGGAGTAGGATTTTGCACGCCCTTACTCAGCGCACACTGCGACCTCCTGCGCACCGCACCAGCGCCACCAAGGGCAATTAACTGTAGCCCAGAGCGATTAGATGATTGTGAGCAGGAGCTCTACCACAGCTATTGCGGTGTCCTGCCACATAAGCTGAGTTTCTTCAGTCGACATCGGCTGTGTCAGATCGCTGGTTGTTGATGCAGATGGTGTGGGAGGCGGGGGTGGTTCGCTTCTAACCGGACCCTGAATATCTCCTCCCAACGCTAGTATCGAGCTAGAGATGACCACTATTGCTGTAAGGAAAAAGCATCGAAGTCTGTTCATTGTTTTCAGTCCTTTGGTGTGGAAGCAATCTGAACTGAACGACAAGATACCATCAATAGGCGCACATGGAGCTGACAAATAAACCAAAAGAAACGCGGCAGGCGCGCGACTGGCAGGCCAGACGAGCGTGCGAAGATGCCCTCAAGCTCGAACGCGCTGGCGATTATGAAAGTGCGCGCTTCGCCCTGCGAGTACTGTGGACGAGGATTGGCGATCGCCCGAGGATGGCTGAGCTTTCCGTCGACACACAGGCGGAGGTGTTATGGCGAGTTGGGTCTTTGTCCGGATGGCTCGGCAGCGCGAACCAGATTGCTGGAGCGCAGGAGTTCGCGCGCGATCTGCTCACCGAGAGTATCACGCTGTTTGAGTCGCTGGGCCAGCAGGACAAACGGGCCGAAGTTATGGGAGACCTGGCGCTATGCTACTGGCGTTCGGGAGCGCAGGATGAAGGACGTGCGTTGTTTCGACAGGCTGTAGACGCAGCGCAGACGCCGCAAACAAGGCTGCGCACTTTGACTAATGCGTCGACCGTCGAGATTTCGTCGGGTCGTTATGAGGAGGCTATTGCGCTGCTAAATGCCGCGGCGGATTTGCTTGCTGATGTTCCAGATGATTGGATGCATGGCGCTTACTACTACCAACGCGGTCTCGCATATAGAGGACTGGGCGGGACAGAGAACCTGGACCAGGCTCTAATCGAATACAGCGCGGCGAGCATGCACCTTGCAAACGCCGGTCATGTTCGGCACCTGGCAGGTGTAGAAAACAACATCGGATTTATTCTGTTGCTCCTGGGAAGAACGGGGGAGGCGCTGACGCATCTCGACAAAGCGCGAGGCAGCTTCGTCTCACTGAAGGACTCGCGCATGGTGGCCCAGGTGAACGAAACACGGGCGCGAGTCTTCCTTGCGGAAAAGCGGTACGCGGAAGCGGAACGGGCCATCTTCGCTGCGGTAGCCACTTTCGAAAAAGGCGAAGATTCGTCGTTACTTGCTGAGGCGCTGACGACGGAGGGCAGCATCTTTGCGGGCAGCGGCAAGTACGATCGCGCTCGCGAGACATTCAGTCGAGCTTCGGACGTGGCGGCCGCGGCAGGCGATTCTCACTTAGCCGCCATGGGCCAACTGAAGATGATAGAAGCCCTTAAGTACGTGCTTTCCCGAACGGAACTGCTGGCCGCATACCGCAGGGCGGATCAATATGTGGGCGCGCGGGCCAGTCAATCGGAACTGGAAGCTTTGCGGCTGTGCGGTGACATAGTGCTCGACGAACTCGAGAAGGCACAAAACGTAGAGGACGAATTGGTAGGCGGAACTTTGGTGGAAGAGGTCAATCATTTCGAGGCCCGGCTGATTGCCCGAGCTTTGGAGCGGCACCATGGCAGCGTAACTCGCGCGGCGCGGGAACTCGGGCTGACATATCAGGGACTATCGAAGACCCTCGATGGCAGACAAAGCAGACTCGCAGGCGCCCGTCGTCCAAAAAGAAGTCGCCGGAAGTCACTTATGCGCAAGGCTACTCACGCATTGCCCGAGAGGTAATGCCGCCGAGGCTCTGTAGTAAAAGTCTTGAAAGAGTGACCTCATGAATGATTCAACACGTAAGCCGAACGCGCTAGCGCAAATCCTCGCCGCCGCACTGGTAATTTCAGTGATTGGTGCTCTAATGACCGGCTCGCGCCTGATCTCGAGTAGTGCCGCATTCCAGGAAAGGGTATTTGAGAACAAGATACCGTCTTACATTCCCATAAAGATCAAAATAAAAAAGGAAAAGGAGCAGTCGTTCAAAGACCTGAAGAACGAGAAATGGCTCAGAGAGTTTGAACTTGAAGTGACAAATACGGGAGATAAGCCGATTTACTTCCTCTACATAATGTTGGGCACTAACGTGAAAGATCGAGAAGATGGTTTGGAGTTGATGTACCCGCTGACGTATGGGCGAGCCGAATTGGGCAGCATTGTCACCAAGGCGACCAGCGATGATGCTCCTATTAAGCCAGGTGAGACACAGATTTTGAGATTGGGTGAAGTTCCGGTTTGGGAGCAAGGTGTGCGTAAGAAGCGCTGGCCGCAATCGACGAAGCTTACTGCTGAAATTCAGTTGCTCAGTTTTGGCGATGGTACAGGCTACTTCGGCACTCAACCATATCCGCCAGCGGGAGACGCAACCATAAATGATTATCTGCCGCAGTTTGTGAAAGTGCGGCAACATTGTAAAGTAAAACGTCCTCAAGGAGTGACCTCATGAATAGCTCAATAAGTAAGCCGAACGCGCTAGCGCAAACCCTCGCCGCCGCACTGCTAATTTCAGTAGTTGGGGTTCTGATGACCGGCTCACGCGTCATCTCGAGTAATGCCGCGTTCCAGGAAAGAGTCTTCGAGAACAAGATCCCGCCTCACATTCCGATTAAGATCAAGATCAAAAAGGAGAAAGAGGAGTCGTTCAAGGATCTGAAGAACGAAAAGTGGCTCCGGGAATTCGAACTTGAGATCACAAACACGGGAGACAAACCAATTTATTTCCTGAACATAACAATGGGCACTAATGTGAGGGTTGATAATGGTTTGGAGATGGTATACCCGATAACATATGGGCGGCCGCAGTTGGGCGATATTGTTACCAAAGCGACCAGCGATGACGTTCCGATTAAACCAGGCGAAACCATACATTTGGGAATAGGTGAAGTGCCGTACTGGGAAAAGGGGGTACGTGAAAAGCGCTGGCCCGAATCAACTAAGTTTACTGCTGAAATTCAGGTTCTAAGTTTTGGTGATGGAACAGGTTACTTCGGCACCGAGGTGTATCCTCGGGCACGCAGACCAAAATCAGCCGTAGCCGACTACAAGCTACCGCAATCACGAAAGGCGCGAGCCAGACCGCGCGAAAGCGTGATTGGCCGACTAGACGAGCACTCAAAGAGCCGTTGGAGTTTTAAGCAGCCGACCGTTAGGTCGGCTAGTTTTTTGTTTTCCGGTAGTGTCATTTCCGCTGAATCGACAGAGGCGGAGTCGCTTGAACGTGCATGTTCCCGCAATGTACCCCGGTCGTACCTTGGACTGGCTATGTGTGCTACGACAATGATATGACAAAGAACGCATGTCGGATCCAAAACCGTCCCACGTTTGACGAGATCAATGGCTTCTGTAAGGAGCTTGAACTGAGAACAACCGAATGTATCGCCGGGAGCGTTCCATATCTCTGCCAGGTCATCAATGTCCATGAGTGTGGGTTTGGGCCAGCTCCTACCCCTACGCCTTCTCCAACACCCTCACCGCAACCCTGTACGTATTGCACCGATGCGAACGCCGTAGGGCCGGCGGATTGTTCTAATCCTTCAAATCCAAAATGTAATGGCATGTATGAGTACCAGCAGTTTGGGTGCTGTTATAAAGAGACCTGTGAACATGCCGGTATCGTGCCGCCGCCACCGCTCCCCTGTCCGCCGGGATATTTTCGCAGCAGCAATCAGTTGCAGCCCTTTCCATTATGCACCTACAAAGAGTGCATTCCTCTCCCGCCTGAAGCCGTGTCTGATCAATCGACCTGCCAGTCCCTCGGCTACTACTGGAATTTCACGAATTCCAGCTGTGGCTCATCTCCGGCGATCGGCATGTGCGGTGGTGGTCCAGACTGGGCCAATTATTTCAGCACGGGTTGCTACACCGGCCTGGCTTTGTTCAGTGGAGGCGTTTGCGATCGTAGCACCACGTTTAAGAGTAAGTGTCTGCAATACGGCGGCGACTATGACACACATTATTGCATTTGCTGGGGATGCGACGTGTGCGGCGGGTCACCGATTCTTATTGACGTAAACGGCGATGGGTTTGCCATGACTGATGTGGCAGCCGGTGTCATGTTCGACCTCAATGGAAACGGCACGCGTGATCCCTTGTCGTGGACAGCGACGGGCGCCGACGATGCCTGGTTGGCTCTTGACCGAAATGGTAACGGCGTCATCGACAACGGAGAGGAACTGTTTGGCGATCTCACGCCGCAACCTGCTTCGCCTGCTAAGAACGGCTTTCTTGCGTTAGCCGAGTTCAATAAATCGCAAAAGGGTGGGAATGGGGACGGCGTAATCGACAAAAACGACGCCGTGTTCGAGCAGCTGCGACTCTGGCAAGACCGAAATCACAACGGAGTCTCTGAACCCGGCGAACTTCAACACCTCCAGACTATTGGACTCAACACCATCGAACTTGAGTACAAGCTTTCAAAGCAGATCGATAGATACGGGAACGAGTTCAAATATAGAGCTAAGGTTAAGGATTCCAACAAGACGAAGGTGGCCCGTTGGGCGTGGGACGTTTTCTTACAGAGCACAGGCCTCTGAATTACCGATCGAAATACCGCTAAAGCTTGCGCCGAGCAGCGACAATTGCGAAGATTGCCCTCTCCATGAAGTCAAATCGGTTTCGAAAAGGACACGCCTGTGACTGCTCGTGTGCTCACGGCGCGCTTGCGCGCCAGATGCCTGGTTCTGTTGCTGCTTCTCTCGCTTTTCCCATTTACCAGCGCCACCGTGAATGCGCAGCAAGGCGCGCCGCCGCTGCTGACTTACAACGAACTGGTTGAACTCTACGAAAACGCACAGCCCGCGCCGCCGCTCGCAGCCAAACTAACGCGACTGTTAACGACGCCGTTCGTCAACAACTCGTTCGGCACTCGTCCAGCCCCGGCTCGCGAATCTTTCGTGCGAGTGGCGACGTGGAACATCGAACGCGGGCTCGAGTTTGACGCGGTCAAGGCGGCGCTCACCAACGATCACCGTTTCTTTCGCCGGCTGCCGCCAGCGGAACGCGCGTCAAAGTTCAACCTGGCCCAGATCACCGAACAGGCGCGAGCACTGACCCGCGCTGACGTCATCGTGCTGAACGAAGTCGATTGGGGACTCAAACGGACCAACTATCGTAACGTCGCGCGTGAGCTCGCCAGCGCGATGCGCATGAACTACGCGTACGCCGTCGAGTTCGTCGAAGTCGATCCATTCAACCTCGGCATCGAGACACTCGAAGGCGAAACGAGCGCCGACAAGGAAGAGATGCTTCGCAATCTCGCCGTTGACAAGACGCGCACGCTCGCTTTGCACGGCACCGCGATCCTGAGCAGGTTTCCGCTGAACAACGTCCGCATCGTTCGCTTCATTAATCAAGGTCATGACTGGTATGCCGACGAGAAGGACGGCGTGTCGTCGTTGGAAAAAGGGAAGCGCAAGGGCGCGGGAATCGTGTTTGGTGAAAAGATCGTCCGTGAAGTGCGGCGCGGCGGCCGCATGATGCTGCTCGCGGACATCAACGACGCAAGCATTCCCGGCGGTGAAATGACGATTGCCGCAACGCATCTGGAAGCGAAGGCGAAACCTAGCGAACGGGTAAAGCAACTCGAAGAGGCGCTCACCGAGATTAAACGGATCGATCATCCGGTGGTGTTGGCCGGCGATATGAACACGTCCGGCAGCGATTCGACGCCGACGTCGTTCGAGCGCGAAGTGAAGAAGCGACTCGGCAGCACCAAGTTCTGGGCAACTCAGGGAATCAAGTACGCCACCGGCGTGGGCCTGTTCTATGACCTCACGGTCGGGCTCGTGAAGATGCAGCGCGTGAAAAACGATCCGACGGTGAAGAGCATCAAGTTCGTTTCCGAAAACCCGGAAGAGAAATTCTTCGACACCTTGAAAGACTTTCGTTTCGCCGACGGCGGCGCGTTCGACTTCCGCGGCTCGAAGTCGCACTCGATCGGTGCGAGCGGCGAGACGCTTTCGGATTCGAATGAGCGCGCGAAGAAAGGTTTCGTCAGCACGCTCGAGTTGAAGGGGAAGGTCACGGTCGAGTTGAAGCTCGACTGGCTCTTCGTCAAGCCGATTGGGCTGACGGATCCGGACGATCGCGATCAGCCGTTCCGGTTCGCGCCGCAGTTCGGCCGCACGTTAAAGAGCTTGAATTACACTTTGAAGGACCGCATCTCGGATCACAATCCGCTGATCGTCGATCTACCCACCCAGACGAAACCTAACGCCCGCGCGCAATAGTATCGGTGGGCCAATAGTTGTCACGGGAGTGCGTCCGGTCAGATAGCGCTGGTTCGTCAGGTTCTCGCCGGCGACGAAGACGTCGAAGTTGCGGTTCAGACGGTGTGAGGCAAAGGCGTCGATCGTGAAGTAACGGCCGAGCGAGAAACGGTTGAGATCGTCGTCGAACTGTTCGCCGCCCGCGCGAGCTTGCACTCCAACCGTGACCCACGACGGATTCGTGTAACGCGCCTGGAACGTCGCCTGATGTTTCGGCACCTGCGGGATGCGCAACCCTTCCAGCGCCACGTTCGCCGGGAATTCGAGCACGGTTGCATCCGCCAGAAGATACCCGCCACTCAACGTCCAGCACCGGCTCAAACGCGCTTCCGTTTCGATCTCGATCCCGCGCGAACGCGTGCGTCCGAGGTTTTGCCGCTGACGCGTGATCAGCGCAGGCGTGACGCTGAGCGTGACGTTCGCGACGGGCCGCGTGATCTCCGTCCAGAACACAGTGACGCGCGAGTCGAGGCGTTGATTAAAGAAGTAGAACCTCGCGCCTGCTTCGCCGCTGGACGGCGACGAGCAACAACAGAATCAGATCACGGGAGCGAAAACACATAAACCCTCCCTCCCAACTGACTGTATTGCGGCAGGTCCTTCATCGCATTCACGAAGCCGAGCGCGGCGGTCGAATCGCGCGTGTCGAGCCCGCCCGCCACAACCGCGCCAGACCAGCCACCAACGCCCGCCATGACCGCGATGTACCGTTTCCCGTCCGGCCCGCGATACGAAACCGGCTGGCTGATGATTCCCGACTCGACTTTGGTACGTCCACAGCACTTCACCGGTGCGCGCGTCGACGGCTTTGAAGTTGCCGTCCATCGTTCCGTAGAAAACGACGTCGCCGGCAGTGACGACCGTGCCGCTCCAGACCGGAAAGTTCTCGGTGATGCTCCAAACTGGGTAGAACCAAACTGCTTCACCGGTGTCCGCGTCGCGCGCGAAGATGCCGCACGTCCACTTGTTGTCGCCGGGACGTTGCGCCGGGTTCCATGGACCGGGATTGCCGGTGCCGTGGTAGATCAGGTTCTGTTCCGGGTCGTAAGAGACCCCGCCCCAAACGGTGCCACCGCCGATTTTCCACGCGTCCGGCGGCCACGTGCTCACGCCGAGGATCCGTTCCGCGATCCTGTGGGTAGAACGGTTGGAATCGCGACCCGATCAAAACGTCCTTGTCGGATCCGGTATTGTAAGCGCGCCATGCGATCGAACCCGTCGCCGCATCGAGCGCCGTAATCCAGCCGCGCCGCGGTTTACGACATCACAACAAGCAACGCCCTGCGCGAACGGTTCCGGCTTCGGTTCGTACTTCCATTTCACGGCCCCGTTCTTCGTGAGATCGAGCGCGTACAGGACGTTTGGAAACGGAGTGACGATGTACATTGTATTGTTCACGATGATCGGCGCAGCTTCATGACCGCGGACGACGCCGGTCGAAAAAGTCCACGCGACTTTCAGGTTCTTGACGTTGCCGGTGTTTATTTCGGAAAGTCCGCTGAATCGGTTGCTGGCATAGTTTTTAGCGGGCATTGGCCACTGGCCATCTTCTTCGTCGATCTTGTAAGCGAAGGCCGGAGGAGTGAACGGTTTGAAGCCGGTGGCGGTCTGTTGCTGGGACGGTCGTTGCGAGCAGCTCATGATTGATAGCAGCAGCGCGCCGACCGACAATAGTCGAAGTAGCCCGGGGTTCATTGCTGTATGGACCCGATAAAACAGCTTGCAGATGAGGCGATCTGTACGCTTCCGATCATTGCCAACGATTCTCTACAAAGCACGGAGGTTTATGACTTTGCTAAAAACTTTTAAGTGGGTGAGCCTGGTGGTTTTGCCGGTCGTCATTGTTTTGAGTTATGCGAATGCGGGCGCCGGTTCTGCCGGGCCGGTGCAGGACCCGGCCAGTCTGGACAGGAGAATCAGCCTGCTCGAACAGCGCTTTTATACGCTCGAGTCGAGCATGAGCCGGTTGCAGCAAATGATGTCGACGCAGCGCTCGCTACCGTCACCGGCCGATACAAACGATCGGCAGTTCAACCAGATGGCGCAGGAGATTCAGCGTTTGCAGTTGCAGCTCGTCGAGGTTCAGTGCGGAATGTTGAGGCTGGACGAGAGAACGACGACGCGCCGGAGTGGAGAACCGAAGCCGGCGGATCCGTGCCGCGCAAATCCCAATCTGCCCTTGCGTTTTTCGCCCCGGCAGTGACAATTAATAACATTTACTGATTTCATGGCGTCGTTTCGGATTACAACTTACAACATCCACAAATGTCAGGGACTTGACCGTCGTGTGCGTCCGAAGCGCATCGCTGAGGTCTTGAAAGAGATCGACGCGGACATCGTTGCGCTTCAGGAAGTAGTGGGCATGGACGACGTGGCGCGCGAACGCAACCAGGTGCATGCGATCGCCGACGAGTTGGGGCTCGACTTCCGCATCGGCGAGAACCGCCGGTTGCGCGGCGCGGCTTACGGCAACGCGCTTCTCAGCAAGCTCTCGATAGTCGCCGATCAGAACCACGATTTAACGTGCCGCAGGTACGAACCGCGCGGCGTTCTGCAAGTGACGGTCACACCGCCGGCCGAGACGCATCCGCCGCTTCACATTTTCAACGTTCACCTCGGCACCGGCTTTTTCGAACGGCGATACCAGGCGCACCGGTTGTTCGAAGCTATCGGACGCGACCTGGACACCTCGGCGCCAAAGATCGTGCTCGGCGACTTCAACGAGTGGACCCGCGGTCTCACCACGCGATTGATGAGTTTTCACTTGAACAGCGCCGAACCCGACCAGCGTCTTGGGCGCGCGCGTACGTATCCCGGGTTCTTTCCGATCCTCCACCTCGATCACGTCTACTACAACTCTTCGCTGAAACTCGAACGGATCTCGGTCCATCGCAGCCGTCTCGCGCTCGCCGCGTCCGATCATCTGCCGATAGTCGCCGACTTTACGATTGGAGAGTGATTTAGTCGTGGGCTTGCGGAGCGCCTGCGACGCGCTCGCGATCCACGGCCGGTTGCGGCGGTTTCGCAGTCCGCAGTTTGTACGCCTTGTAAAAAAGCACGATCGAGATCCACGCCAGCAGGACGACCGCGGGATAGCTGAGCGCTTTGGGAAAGAACCAGTAGAGGACTGCGAGCCCGAACAGCAGCAGGCCCGTAAGCAGCATCAGCCGCGCTTCCACGGGCTCGAGCACGCGACGGTTCGTGAATGCCGCGCCGACTGCGTTGCCGATACGAATCGCGCCCGCTGCCGCGCGTCCGCCACTGCCGCCGCCGCTCGTCATCGCAGGATGCGCGCGCAGTCTGCGTTCGGGCGCGCGCAGCCGGTGTTTCGCGTCGAGGACGATCTCGGTCGAGTTTTCCAGGTCGCGCAGGTAACACTCTTCCATCTCGCTCGCAAACTTTCTGTCTTCGACCACGACGTCGAGCTCGAGATTGCCGAACCAACTTGCGATGTTCAGGTTTGTCGATCCGACGCGGGCCCAGTTGCCGTCCGCAACCGCCGTCTTCGCGTGCAGCATTGTTCCGTTCCATTCGAACACGCGCACGCCCGCTTCGAGCAGTGGACGATAGCCCACTCGCGAGAGTGGTTTTAGAAACGGAATATCGGTGGCATTCGGGACCAGCAGTCGCACGTCGACGCCGTCTTTCGCCGCGGCCCTCAGTGCCTGGACGTAGAGCGTGGTGCCGGCGTAGTAAGCGTCAGTCAACCATAATCGCTCTTTCGCCAGCGTTGCGACGAGCTGGTCCACGCGAAACATGACGGCGCTCGCCGGTTCGCTGGCTACGACACGAAGCGCGACGCCGCCTGCTTCGCGCATGTCGTCGCGCGTGGCAATTTCATCCCGCGGAAGCGCTTCGCCCGTCATGTCCCAAACATTCGCGAACGCCTGCTCGATGTGGGCCACCGATGGTCCACGAACTTCGACGCCGGTGTCGCGCCACGGATCAATGTGTTTCTCCGGAATGCCTACCCACATCCGGCCTACGCACAAACCGGTGACGAAACCGACCTTGCCGTCGACTGTCAGCGTCTTGCGATGATCGCGGCTCAACCAACCGAACGGCGAGTCCCAACGAGGCGCGTTGTAGCAACGCACGTCGACGCCCGCGCCGCGCAGGACCTTCCAGAACGAACGTGACGTCTTTCCGAACCCGCCCATCCAGTCGTACAGGATGCGCACACGCACGCCTTCGCGCGCCTTCGCGATCAGCGCTTCGGCGAATTCCCAGCCCGCTTCGTCTTCATGAATGATGTAGCTTTCGAAATGGACGTAGCGCTCGGCCCGGGCGATCGCGTCGAGCCACGCCGGATAGTTCTCCTTCGCGTCCTTCAAGAGCCGCACATAGTTGCCGTCAATCAGGGGCGCGCCCGCCGCGCGCGAGAAGGCCTGGTTCGCCAGACTGCGCATCGAGATGACTGCATTTCTCTCGCGCTCATAAAGGTGTGCTGCTGCTCTGTTCATCAGATCATCATGTAGTTTGCAGAACCTTGACGACAGAATACAAGCAGCGTTCGTACGCCATAGTTCAGAACAGCTTTCATTTCGGCGCCGCGACAGGCGTGATCTAAGATAAGCCATGACTGATCCAATGCCCGCCATCTTCTTCGGGCATGGCAACCCGATGAATGCGCTTCAGAACAATGAATGGACTGAAGCGTGGTCGAATATCGGGCGGACCATCCCACGCCCGCGCGCCATTCTGTGCGTTTCCGCTCATTGGTACTTGCCGGCAACGCTCGTCACCGCGATGACGGCGCCGCGAACGATACATGACTTCGGAGGTTTTCCGCGCGAGTTGTACCACGTCCAGTATCCCGCGCCGGGAGATCCGCAGCTCGCGAGTCGAATACAGGAACTGTTGTTGCCGTTAAGCGCCGGTCTCGACGATTCGTGGGGGCTCGATCACGGAACGTGGTCCGTCCTTCATCACGTCTATCCCGAAGCAGACGTTCCCGTCGTTCAATTGAGCATTGACGAGAGCCAACCGCCTGCTTTCCATTTCGAGCTCGGGCAGCGGTTGACGCCGCTGCGCGACGAAGGCGTTCTGATCGCCGGCAGCGGGAACATCGTCCACAACCTTCACGCCTACGCCTGGGGCAAACACATTCCGGATCCTTACGACTGGGCTGTACGCTTCGAAACAGTCGCGAGAGATTTATTGATCTCGTGTGAGTTCGAGCCGCTCGTCAACTACGAGACTCTCGGACGCGACGCTCTGCTGTCGATTCCCACGCCGGACCACTATCTGCCATTGCTCTACGTCCTCGGCACGCGCCGCGAGGACGAGACTGTGACGTTTCCAGTGCAGGGCGTCGACGGCGGATCGGTGTCGATGCTCTCCGTGCAAGTCGGATAAGTACCTGGGTTTAACGATCGGATCCGGTAAGCGCAACGAGATGAGGCCGTGTTGTGTGTCTGATTTTTTTCCAGCGGTAGCGAAATTGATCGCGAGTCAATCCGAGAAGCCTGGCGGCGCGCGTTTGGTTTCCACTGGTCTGCGCCAGCGCCTGCTTCATGAGCGAAGTCTCCAACTGTTCGAGCGAGATGCCGTTGGATGGCAGACAGAACCCGCAGTCTCCTGAATCCGCGTCGATCGGCTCGGAGTAAATTGCCTTCACTTTGGGCTTGGCGAGTATGTCGGAAGGCAGGCAGCTCTCGGTAATCATGTCGCTGTCTTCGAGGACCATCGCTCGTTCGATCACGTTGCGCAACTCGCGCACGTTTCCCGGCCAGTCGTACAGCTTGAACGCTCGGGCCACCTCAGTCGAGAGCCCGCGAATGTTTTTCCGCCCAAGTCGATTGCCAGACTTACACAGACAGTAATCGGCGAGCAGCAGCACGTCATCGTCTCGCTCACGCAACGGTGCGATATCGATCTGAACGATGGCAAGACGATAGTAGAGGTCGAGTCGAAAGCGGCCGTGCTCGGTTTCTTTCTTCAGGTTCCGATTGGAAGCGGAGATCACGCGCGCGGTAAAGCTGCTGTCTCTTAATCCGCCCACACGTCGAAACGTTCCGTCTTCGAGCACGCGCAGAAGCTTCGCTTGCAGGTTGATGTCGAGCTCGCTGATTTCGTCGAGCAGGATCGTGCCGCCGTCGGCCTGTTCGAATAGCCCTTCCTTGCGCGACTTCGCATCGGTAAACGCACCCTTTTCGTAGCCGAACAATTCCGACTCGATAAGGTTGGAGGGAATCGCGGCGCAGTTGATCGCGACGAACGGCGCGGCCGCTCGTGGCGACGCGTAGTGAATGGCTTTCGCGAGACACTCTTTACCAACGCCCGATTCGCCCTGGAGCAAAACAGACGACACTTCACTTTGGGCCACACGGCGTGCGAGGGTTATGGTGTCGCGCATCGCCGTCGATCTGCCGATAATTTGTTCGAAGCTAAAAGGTTGAGGAGAGTGAGTAGACATACATTAAAACTCCGCACCCGTAATATGCGCTGTAATGTATACCCGGAGTGGATCGCGTGGCGTAGGACTTTAGTCCTAGCAAGATCTATGACATTCGTGAGTCGACACCGAGCTTCTGGGACATCTTCACCAAATCCGCAAACGATTCTGCACCCATTTTCCGCATCACGTGACCGCGATGAATCTTGATGGTTTTCTCGCTGGTGCCCAGTCGCAGAGCAATTTGCTTGTTTAGCAGACCCGTAACTACCAACGACATAACTTCACGTTCTCGTTGCGTCAACCGTTCGAGAGCACACTGTAGCTGATCCAGCTCTGCGCGGCGTTGGCGTGCTTCGCGGTCCAGGTCTAATCCCGAATGGACCGCGTCGAGCAGATCCTGGTCGCGAAACGGCTTGGTAAGAAACTCGATCGCGCCGGCTTTCATCGCCTGCACTGACATCGGTATGTCGCCGTGTCCCGTAATGAAGACGATCGGAAGGTGCATCCCTCGCTTGACCATTTCACGTTGCAGTTCGAGGCCGTCCAATCCCGGCAGCCGCACGTCGAGAATGACGCAACCCGGCACATCCGGCAGTTCACCCCTGAGAAACTCTTTACCGGAGCTAAACGTCTTCGAGCGCAGTCCGGCCGCGTTCAATAAACGCGTGATTGCGAGACGCATGGAGTCGTCGTCGTCGATCACGAATACGATCTGACTAGGCGCATTCGCGGCCATTGTGGAACCACCTGGCAGGCTGCTGAAAACCGCTCGGTAACATGTCTCTGCGCTACCTCGGCGGCCTTTGCGTCTTTGCGGTGAGGCCTTATTGCAACCATTTTCACCGCCGAGACGCAAAGGCCGCCGAAGTAGCGCGGAGAGAAGCTTAGCTCTAAAGACCAAATTACTTTTTCAGCAGCCTGCTAAGCGACCGGCAGCGTGAACTGAAAGATCGCACCACGACCGTCAGGCTGCGGCTTGGTCCAGAGTTTCCCTCGGTGAGCGTCGATGAGCGTTCTGCTGATCGAGAGTCCGAGTCCCAACCCTTCGGCCTTATCGGTGAAGAATGAATCGAACACACGTTCGCGGTTTTCCGAAGGGATTCCGATGCCGGTGTCAGCCACGGTAACGAGTATCTCGTTTCCTGTCCGTTCGGATTGGACCATCAAACCGCGTGGCTGCCAGCCGGCCGCGCTCATGGCATCTTTGCTGTTGAGGATCAGGTTCAGCACCACTTGCCGGATCTGAACTGGATCCACGATCACGGCTGGAAGTTGATCGTCGAGCTGCATCTTTACGTCGATCTCGTTTCTCGCGAGCTCGTGTGCGACGAGAGCGAGCATTTCACGGATGATGTCGTTGATGTCGTGCGGCGATTTCTCACCACTCGATTTCTTCAACAGACACCGAATGCGTTTGATCACCTCGCTTGCCCGCATGCCGTCCGCGATCATGCACTCGACCGCCAGCCGAGCTTCTTCGATGTCGGGTTCGTCGCGCGCGAGCAAGCGCAAACAGG
Organism: Pyrinomonadaceae bacterium; assembly: GCA_036279935.1. GTDB lineage: Bacteria > Acidobacteriota > Blastocatellia > Pyrinomonadales > Pyrinomonadaceae > PSRF01. The sequence continues at coordinate 22,196 of DASURS010000083.1, read as the reverse complement.
CGTGACCGTTGGTCACAATCGCGCCGAGCGGTTGGTTCAGTTCGTGCGCTATTGAAGCAGTCAGTTCACCAAGCGTGGTGACGCGGATGAGGTGCGCCAGTTCAGCCTGCGTGTTGCGAAGCTCTTCTTCGGTTCGTTGCCGCTCGATCGCCTCGGCGGCTCGCTGTTCGACTGGCTGAACCATACAACTCCGCAAAAACGAATGGACGGATTTGGTTCGGGCGATTTAAGGGTGATCGTTTAGGTGTTTACTGTACTCCTCCATACCCAGATCCTACAAACGCCAATTTGCGGGCCATTTCGCCCCGTTTCTGGGCTGATTCAGCCAGCGTAAAACGACGTAGTCGGGTAAATAACGTCGCCCCTGAGTTGGCACGCGTTGTGCTCCGTCGTAATCTTCCATCGATGGCAGCGAAATTAAAAGATTATTACCAGGTGCTCGGCGTCCAGCGCAGTGCGTCAGACGACGACATCAAGAAGGCGTATCGCAAACTGGCGCGAAAGTTTCATCCCGATTTGAATCCGGGCGACAAAACAGCGGAGGAGCAGTTCAAACAGTTGCAGGAAGCTTATGACGTACTTTCCAACCCGGAGGATCGCAAGCTTTATGACGAGCATGGCGCCAATTGGCGCGCGGTCAAGGCCGGCGCCGGCGCGCCGCCGCCCGGTTGGGAAGGAGCCCAGCAACGGGCGCGACAAGGTGGACCACGCGCAGGCGGTTTCGATTTCAATGATTTCGACTTCGGTTCGTTTCGCACGTCGGACGCCGGCGGTTTCGACATCTTCGAAGAGATGTTCGGCGGCGGCGCCGGCAGGGGACGAGCGCGGCGCAACACTCGCGGCCGCGATGTTGAAGCTGAGCTCGAATTGTCACTCGAAGAAGCACATCGAGGCGGACGCCGCACGCTGCAAATGCAGGTCGCCGAGCCTTGCCCGACGTGCGGCGGCACGGGCGTGAGCGATGGAAAGGTTTGCGAAACGTGCGATGGTGCGGGACAAGTCGTCCGACCGAAGTCGATTGAAGTAAACATTCCAGCGGCAACGCGCGACGGCTCGACCATTCGCCTTGCCGGTCAAGGCGGCGCCGGCGTGAGCGAGCCGGGCGATCTTTACCTGCACATCCGGCTGCGGCCGCATCCGGTGTTCACTGTGAACGGCGACGATTTGGAAGTCGAGTTGCCGGTTGCGCCGTGGGAAGCAGTGCTCGGCGCGAACGTGCAGGCGCCGACGATCGACGGCAAGGTTGGATTGAAGATTCCTTCAGGCGCGAAGAGCGGACAGCGTCTGCGTCTTCGTGGCCAGGGTTTGAATAAACGAAAAGGCGGCAGGGGCGACGAATACGTGCGCCTCAAAGTGGTGGTACCGACTGATGTCAGCGACGAAGAACGTCGCTTATACGAAGAGTTGAAACGCGTATCGCGATTCGAACCGCGGAGCTGATGAGATGTGGACAAGCGATATCGATCTTGACGAACCGTTGAGTTGTGAAGTGGTGGCCGAAACAGTGGGCGCCCGTCGTTCCCTCGTCGTGCGTCTCGCCCGGCAGGGTTTGATTGAAAGCGTTGACAGCGGCGCGGACGAACCGCTCGTGCCGCGGCGCGTTGTCGTTCAGTTGCGCCGCATGCAACGGTTGAGACGCGACCTGGGCGTAAACTTTGCAGGCGCCGCGGTTATACTCGACCTTGTTGGACGGATAGAACAGTTGAACCGCGAATTGTCCGAGATGCACCGGCGGCTGAAGTGAGGAGGATGATGAGAAAAGAATTAATCACGGCGGTGATCGTGTTGGTGGTCGTAGTTTCTTTATTCGGCGCGTGCAATCGCCGGCGTGGCGAAAATTTTCAATTAACATCCTCCAATCCGAATGCTCCGAATTCGGCGCCCGCTAATCCGGCAGTGATGCCGGTCGCGTCCTATGCCGACGTCGTCAGCAAAGCAGCGCCGGCCGTGATCACGATCCACTCGCAAATGCGTGTGCGCCAGCCACAGCAGTTTCCGTTTATGAACGATCCGTTCTTCCGCCGGTTCTTCGGCGAACGACAGGCACAGCCGCCGACTGAACAACAACGCCAGGGTCTCGGCTCGGGCGTGATCATTGACGCAAACGGTTACATCCTGACGAATCATCATGTCATCGACGGCGCGGAACAGATCCGCGTTGACCTCAACGACAACCGCTCGTTTGACGCTAAAATCGTCGGTTCAGATCCGCCGAGCGATCTCGCGGTGTTGAAGATCGACGCGAGCAATCTGCCGGTGCTGACGCTCGGCGATTCGGATCGCACGCGAGTCGGCGACGTCGTGCTGGCGATCGGAAATCCGCTCGGCGTGGGCCAGACGGTGACGATGGGCATCATCAGCGCGAAGGGCCGTCAGACCGGTTTGAGCAACGGCAGCTTCGAAGACTTTCTGCAAACAGACGCGCCGATCAATCGCGGCAACTCGGGCGGCGCGCTCGTCAGCACCAACAGTGAGCTGATCGGCATCAACTCCCAAATACTTTCACCCTCAGGCGGAAGTATCGGTCTCGGCTTCGCGATACCTTCGAACATGGCTCGCACGGTTGTCGAGCAGTTGATCAATTCGGGCCAGGTGAGACGCGGGCAACTCGGAATCGTCGTGCTGCGGATCCCGTCGGAAGAAGCAACGCAGATGGGCATCACTCAGGGTCCGGGAGTCGTCGTCTATCAAGTGCAATCGGGTAGCGGCGCGGATCGGGCGGGGCTTCGTTCCGGCGACGTCATCACGGCATTGAACGGCACGGCAATCAACGAACCGAACACGTTTCGCAACATGATCGCCAACACGGCGCCGGGAACTGAGATCACGCTCACCATCAAACGCCAGGGCAGCGAGCAACAGGTGCGCGCGAAGTTAGGAGAGTTTTCGCCCGAGGCTGAACGGCAGCGCCAGTGACTATTGCGCTTTTGCAAGCCAGCGCGCAAGGTTCTCGACGTAGACTTTCACGTCGTTCAGTTTTTCCGGTTCGTGTTCGATCTGATGGCCCGGCGGCTCCAGCAGGAACGTCGGGCATCCTTTCGTAAGGTCCCAGTTGTAATCCACGAAATGATGAAAGCTTGACTCGGCAACCGCGCGGCCCAGCCGGTTTCCATGCTGATCGTCCGTTCGCTCGAACGCGACGACGAGATTGAACGGGCGCTGCGTCGTCTGGCTCACACCGGTCGCGATCACGCGCGCGTTTTCCTCTCCCTCCGGCACGCCCACCGCGCCTTCATGCGGATGCGCCGGCAGATACTCGATCACGCCCGAAGCGTTGTGCGGATTGCGGAACAACTCGTGAACCGGGACGACGCTCTCGACGCGCTGATAATTGCCGTTACTGCCCGAGTGATAGTTGGGCCATGAGATCGACGGCGTGCCGCGATCGTCCGCGACGTGACGGGACGAATCCGGTTCGAGGTGTTGCGAGTGAAAAAAGTGCGCGCGGCCGACTCCGCCCAAAGTGCAGAGCGACGATCCGAGGTCCTGATGATCGCGTGTCGCCATGATCCCGCCGCCGTTCTGACGAAACCGCGTGATGCCCTGACAGTCTGCGACCGTCAGCCCGTCGCCGGTGTCGACGGCGAAGAGCCACAGTTCGTCAAAGTCAGTCTCATCGAGCTTACTCAAAACGACGTCATCGCCTTCCGCGTTGGTTTCGCGATTGCGAGTGGTGATGTTGTAGCGCGGCTCGTTCGAGTCGTCTTTGATCGACACGAGATGGTCGCGCAACAGCGAGAATCGATCGATGTTCCAATCGTCGGCGACCGGCGGAATGGTCGTCTGCAGCAGGATGTTGATTGGTTTACCCATGTTTCCGTCCCTACTTGATCTTCTTGTTTTCGGCAAGTTCTGATAGTAGAAGCTGAAGGCAGTCAGATCAAGCAGTCTAAAAAAAGAGATATTTCCCGCAAAGGCGCAAAGTCGCAAAGGAAACAGCAGTTTTCATCGTCTTCTCTTGGCGACTTTGCGCCTTTGCGGGAGGTCTAATTCAAACTCACCCACTACCCGGGCGGTTATAACATTGTCGCGGCAAGGACAATTCGATTAGCATAAAAACTGAATCACATTGCCATTTAGCACGTCGTTATAAGTCTTTACCCACTCGGAAAAACAGGAGGAACAGAGGATTGACGAAGAAGGTTTCGAGACGGACATTCGCGAAAGTTGCGGGCGGTGCGGCGCTCGTCGCCGCTACTGAAGTGCCTTCGCTTGGCGCCAACAATGTCACGACCCAAATGCGGCCGGCGGCGGGCGCCGATGCAGGCCGCGACTTCCCGCGCGGTTTCATTTGGGGCACTGCAACCGCCTCGTATCAGGTGGAAGGCGCCGTCAACGAAGACGGCCGCGGGCCTTCGATCTGGGACACGTTCTCGCACACGCCCGGCAAGGTCGTGAACAACGCGAACGGCGACGTCGCAAACGATCACTACCACCTTTACAAGACTGACGTGCAGTTGATGAAGGCGCTGGGTGTCAAAGCGTACCGCTTCTCGATCGCCTGGCCGCGTGTGTTTCCGAATGGCGATGGACCAGCGAATCCGAAAGGTCTCGACTTCTACAATCGTCTTGTCGACGAGCTGCTCGCGAACGGCATCCAGCCCTTCGCCACCTTCTATCACTGGGACTTGCCGCAGTCGTTACAGGATCGGTTTGGCGGCTGGGAAGGACGCGATACGTCGAAAGCGTTCGGCGACTACGCCGGTTACGTTGCCGCGCGACTCTCGGATCGCGTGAAGCACATCTTCACGATCAACGAGTTCGGCGCATTTATCGAAGTCGGTTATCGCTGGGGCGTACACGCGCCGGGATTGCGACTCACCGGCCTGCGACTGAACCAGACGCGCCATCACGCGGTGTTGGGCCATGGGCTCGCCGTGCAAGCCATTCGCGCGAATGCGAAGCCGGGCACGAAGGTCGGCATCGCTGAAAACATCACGATACCGGCGCCCGTCGTCGAGACGCCGGAGAACATCAAGGCGGCCGAGAGCGCGATGCGCGAGATGAACGCCCAGTATCTCACCGTGGTCATGGAAGGGAAGTACACGGACTGGTATTTGAAATCGAATGGCGCCGACGCGCCGAAGTTCACGCCTGAAGATCTGAAGATCATGTCGAGCCCGCTCGATTTCATCGGCATCAACGTTTACACGGCGCAGTTCGTTCGGGCTGATGCCTCTTCGCCGGCCGGTTACGTTCATGTTCCGCATCCGAAGTCGTTTCCGCATGCGCCATCGCCGTGGCTCTTCGTCACGCCGGACGCGCTTTACTGGGGACCGCGTCACGTCGCGAAGCTCTGGGGGGCGAAGGAGATCTATATCACCGAAAACGGCTGCTCCTCGTCGGACGAACCGTCGCCGGACGGACGCGTGTACGACACGGATCGAGTTCAGTTCCTGCGCAGCTATCTGACGCAGTTGCGTCGCGCGACCGCGGAGGGCGTTCCGGTGCGCGGTTATTTTCTGTGGAGCCTGATGGACAATTTCGAGTGGGCCGACGGTTACACCAATCGCTTCGGCATCCACTACGTCGACTATGCATCGCAAAAGCGGACCCCGAAACTGAGCGCCGACTTCTACCGCGAAGTCATCGCCCGCAATGCCCTCGTGTGATGATGGTGTGATTGGTGGCTGTTAGCTGTATAATCGCCGCCTCACTCCCGGAAGGCAATGCGATGAAAAGTAAATCTGTTCAGGGCATGGATCCGATTGGCGAGTTCTACACTAATCATCCTTACCCGCCTCCAATCGATAATCTGGATCGCGCGCGCGACATGTGGCAGGACGAGAACGTGCACCGCGCGGAGTTTCACCTGTTCTTTCCTGACAGGGAGTATCGCGCGAATTTCGACGTGCTTATCGCGGGATGCGGAACGTGGCAGTCGGCGAAGTTTGCGATCTCGCATCCCGCTGCGCGTGTGATGGCGATAGACATAAGCCCGACAAGTCTTCAGCACACGGAAGCGCTGAAACAGAAGTACGACCTGGCGAACTTGGAAGTGCGGGAACTGCCGATCGAAAACGTCGCCGACCTGGACCATCAGTTCGACATGATCGTTTCGACCGGCGTGTTGCATCACCTCGCCGATCCTGATGCCGGATTGCGGGCGCTGCGGTCAGTTTTGAAACCGGATGGAGCGATGTACCTGATGGTGTACGCGCCGTACGGCCGCGCCGGCGTTCACATGCTTCAGGAGTATTGCCGCATGTTGGGCGTCGGAACTTCGCCGCAGGACATCAACGATCTATCGGCGGCGCTTCGCGAACTGCCGCAGCATCATCCGCTGGTTTCGATGGTCCGCGGCGCGCGCGAAGCCCTCGACGCGGGCGCACTCATCGATGCGCTTTTGAATCCGCGAGACCGCACGTACTCAGTGCCGCAAGTCTACGAGTTTCTCGAGCGTAACGATTTACAACTCGGGCGCTGGTACTGGCAGGCTACTTACTCGCGGCATTGTGGCGCAATCGCGAGGACACCTCATGCGACCCGACTGGCCACGCTTCCCGAACGCGATCAGTACGTTGCGATGGAATTGTGGCGCGGCTTGATTACCAATCACGATCTCGTGGCCCAGCCGAGCAACACCGATAGCTGGAAGGTCCGGTTCGACGGTGACAGTCATTTGAACTACGTGCCGATCCGGCGTCCATGGACCATGTGCATGCAGGAGGGTATGCCGCCCGGCGCGGCGGGAGTGCTGGTGAACCAGACCCACCTGTTCAACGACCTTTTCATGATGGTCAATGAACAGCAGAAACGGTTGTATGACGCGATCGACGGGCGTCGCACGATTTCAGAGATACTCAACGAGCTGGGTCCGATGCTGGGGGCGCGCGAGTTTTTTGAGAAGCTCTGGTGGTACGATCAAGTCGTATTCGATACTTCAAAGGAGCGCAATACATGAGCGACCGCAAATATCGTCACCGCGGCTACATGGACAATGATCGTGAGCCGCAACGCCGCAGCGAGGGTCAGCAGAAACCGCCGCAGCAGCCGCGCGAGCGAAATGAAGGCCCGCGTTCACCGCGGATGATGGCGTTCGGAGAGAGCGTGAAGTGCTCCTCGTGCGGCGCAAAGGCGGCGCACGCCATCGGTCTCGACTCGTCGTGCGAGAAGTGCAAAGGCGATCTCCACACCTGCCGCCAGTGCACCTACTTCGATCCGAGCGCCCGTTTCGAGTGCAGCAAACCCGTCACCGTTAAGATCGTGAACAAAAACGCGCGCAACACCTGCGAGCTCTTCGCCCCGCGCACAGTCGTCGAACGCGAAACCACCTCCGGCGCTCCGAAGGACGCGCGCCAGGCGTTTGCCAATCTCTTCAAGAAGTAACCGCGTTCCCGCAAGTTTTTTTATTGACTTAAATCCGCCTTGGTGATATTAGTTCGCGCCACGAATTAAATCGCGGTTAACTAAACGCCAGCTCGGAATACATAAACGGAACACGGAACCGCCTGCTGAAAGGCCGCACCTGTGCGAAGGATCGATCTGTCCAACTTTCAGGTCGCTACGAGCGAGACCGCGCGCGATATCAATCGCCGCATCGTTCTCAACCTGATCCGTACGCACCAGCCAATCTCTCGCGCCGACCTGGCGCGCCATTCCGGCCTGCAAAGAAGCACCGTCTCCGTCATCGCCGAACAGCTCATCCAGGAACGCTGGATCACCGAAGGCGCTAACGGGCACACGCCACGCGGCCGCCGCCCGACGTTCCTGCACCTGAACAAGGAACGCGTCGGCATCATCGGCATCAACGTTCGTCCGGTAATGACCAAGCTGGCGCTCGCCGATCTCGACGCCAACTTTCTCGCGCAGGACTCGTTAGCAACTCCACAGGATCCAAAACAATTTATCTCCGAGGTAGTACCGCGCGTCCGCAAACTGATGGGCGCGCGTGCGGAACTGACGTGCGAAGGCATCGGCCTCAGCCTTCCCGGTCGCGTCGATCTCGCCACCAAGCGTCTGGTCTTCGCACCCAACCTCGGCTGGCGTGACATCGACCTGAAAACGCCGCTCGAGAAGGCCACAAAACTTTCTGTCGAACTCGAAAATGCTGCAAATTCCTGCGCGCTTTCCGAGATCTGCTTCGGCCGCCGCGCCGAGGGCCTGCGAAATCTGGTGGTCGTCACCGTGTCGGAAGGCATCGGCTGCGGCCTGATACTCAACCACCAACTGGTGCAGGGATCGACAGGCACCGCGGGCGAGTTTGGCCACGCTGCTCTCGTGCCTGACGGGCTCGAATGCAGTTGCGGCAATCGCGGCTGTTGGGAGATGTACGCGTCCAACTCGGCCGCCGTACGTTATTACTCACAGGCCGCGTCGTCGAAGCGCCGCTCAACCGCGGACGAACGAACGATCAGCTTCGAACATCTGTTGCGGCTCGCGGAGCAGAACGACACCAAAGCCGTAGACGCGTTGCAGCAGATGGCCAACTACCTCGGACGCGGAATCGCGCCGCTGGTCTCGGGTCTTGCGCCGGACATGATCGTGATCGTCGGCGAGGTGACGCGCGCCTGGAACAAGGTGGGTCCAATCATCAAGGAAACAGTCAGGCAGCACTCATTCACGCGGGCGGAAACGCAGATCGTACCGAGTGATCCCATTACTCAACCGCGTCTGCGCGGGACTATTGCGTTGGTTTTACTGAAACACTTCGGTGCTCCGGCTGTGGCCTGAGGATTTTCTTTCGCTATTTTGTTGTGGGCTCGAACGAAATACGCCAGAGCCTCCGGTTTTGAAATTTCACCCTCGTAAACGTCAACCCCGAAGAGGAGAGAGAGTCATGTTTACCTTCACGGCCCTTCTGAAGCGACCCATGCGCAAGGCAGATCAACCCAAACTTTTCAGAGACGACGAATCGTCCTCCGCGCAGCGTGCATCAGCGCGCTCTGCTCCATATCTGGCGTTTATTTTGTCAGTTATGCTTCTGCCCGCCGTTGCACAGGCGCAAGTCCTTTACGGATCGCTCGTTGGAAACGTTACAGATACCAGCGGAGCTGCGATTACCGGGGCGAAAGTCGATATTACCAACGTCGCTACCGGCGCGGTAACCACCCTCACTACTGACGATCGTGGCGCTTACGTGGTTAATGATCTTCAAGTTGGCATTTACAAAGTTTCTATTTCGCGAGCGTCCTTCAAGACCACGGTCAACGACAACATCCGAATAGAGGCAAATAGAACTTTGCGTTTCGATGCCCAACTGGAAGTCGGCGTAGTCGAGGAGACAGTTCTAATCGCCGCCAGCCAGGACGTGGCTCTCCAGACTGACCGCGCTGACGTCAGCATCACTCAAACGGACCGGCAGATAAATAACCTCCCGCTGTTCGGAAGTCTGGGTCGAAACTATCAGACGCTGCTCTCGTTAATTCCCGGGACCGCCAGAGGCACCGGTGGCTTTTTCATCGGCAACGGTGCTGGTGAAGATAACTCTGCCGCCGGTAACCCGCAGCGCTCGATGTCGTACAACGTCAACGGCGTTTCCCGTTTGCAGAACAACACGAAGATTGATGGTTCCAGCATCATTTATCCGTGGCTGCCCGGAAACACGGTTTACGTTCCCCCGGCGGAGGCCATCCAGGAAGTTAATATCGTCACGAACGCTTTCGACGCTGAGCAGGGACTCGCAGGTGGCGCGGCGGTTAACGTTACGATCAAATCCGGTGGTAACGACTTTCATGGCGTGGGCTGGGGTTACACTACGAACAGTCGCTTTCAATCGCGGAACTTCTTTCAGCCTGCAAACCAACCAAAGATTCCTAAAAACATCGTGGGCCAATTCGGGTACGCGTTGAGTGGGCCAGTCGTACTGCCACACTTCGGCGAAGGCGGACCGAGGGTCTGGAACGGCAAGAACAAGCTCTTCTTCTTCACCGATCTTGAGCGTACAACGCAACGTAATACGGCCGGGACTACCAGGACTATACCGCCTCTGAGTCTGCGGCCGGACGCTAACGGAAATGTCAGTTTCGTTGGGACCGGGACCACTATCTTTGACCCGCTGTCGAACCCCGACCCGCGTTTGCGCACTCCGTTCCCCGGCAATGTGATCCCGGCAAATCGGATTGATATCGCTGCTCTCGAATTGATCAGACAGCTACCGCTTCCGACAGCACCCGGGAATACGAACAACTTCGCAAGCACCGGCACAGGTGAATTCAATCGCACGAACGTCGACGTCAAGATCAATTACGCCGGTTACAACCTCAGCTTGTGGGGGCGATACAGTCGCTCGCCCACGAACATCTTCGATCCGCCGATTTTTGGAATCATCGGTGGTGGCGCCTTGAATGGAGGACAACTCGGTACGGCGCCGGGACTGGTGCAAGTAGTTGGATTCGGCGGAACGTACAGCTTTTCTCCGACAGTGGTGCTGGACGCGAACATCGGTTACACGCGCCAGAGACTCGGCGCGGAAAACATCGACCTTGATCAACCCTACGGATTGACGGTCCTGAAAATTCCCGGCACCAATGGACCAGACCGGCTTCAAAATGGTTATCCGTTCTTCAATATCACTGGTTGGAACAACATCGGCAACGACAACACCGGAAACCCGTTTTTGTTCCGCGACAACCAGTATGTGGCAGCGGCGAACGTATCCTGGACCGGAGGCTCACATTCGTTCCGTTTTGGCGGTGATTATTTGAATCCGCAAATCAACCATTTCCAACCGCAGGGCGCGGCGTTTCAGACAGTCCGCGGCTCATTCCAGTTCAACGGCACTGCGACAGCGTTGCAGGCGTGCAATGCGATCACTACAAACAATGTCTGCGCTCAGCCGGGCGCGAGCACAACCGTTGCGGGTGCTAATGCATTCAATGCCTGGGCGGCCTTCCTGCTCGGCCTGCCAAGCGGTGCAGGCAAGGCGGATCAACTTCGCAATCCCAATTCAGTGTGGTGGCAGCAATACGGCCTCTACGCGCGCGACCATTGGCAGATCGGTCGCCGGACAACACTTACCTATGGTCTCCGTTGGGAGCGCTTCCCGATTCCGAGGAAGGACCATTCCGGAATCAACCGTTTCGACCCGGCGACCGGACAAGTGGTCACTGGCGGATTAGGTAATGTTCCATTTGACGGTGGTGCGTCTGTTGGAGCGGGTCTGTTCCTCCCGCGAGTAGGTCTTGCTGTTCGCCTTAACGACAAAACCGTAATTCGTGGCGGCTACGGCCAATCGTCTGATCCAAGACCGTTTCAGGACCTAAGGAATGCATTTCCCATCGTAAGTATCTGGGCGATGCCCGCAGTCAGTTTCAACGGACTTAGCGGAACATCAGGGTTCATTCCCGTGACGACCCTCCGTCAGGGGCTCATCAACACGAGCGCTCCACCGAACCTGAACAGCGGGACTATTCCGCTGCCGCCGAATACCGGAACGACAACGTTCCCGAAAGAGGTGCGGCGCGACAGAATTCACTCGTTCAACTTTTTCATTGAACGCCAACTGCCCGCGAAGTTCGTCGCTCAGGTTGGTTACGTCGGTACGCGCGCAGTCGGTCAGATGGGATTCATCAACATAAACCCGAGTGCGCCAGGGACCGCGGATGCTGGCCGCCCACTTATCGGGTTTGGGATCAATGCGGATATCGCGAGCATCGAACCATACGGAAACACGACGTATGACGGGTTGCAGGCGCAACTCACTCGTCGCTGGGCCAGTTCGCTTTTTGGGATGGCTTACACATGGTCCAAGACACTCAATTTCGCAGATAACGACGGAGGTCCCCGAATCGCATTCACGCCGGAGAAGCAACGCAACCGTGGTCCGGCCAGTTACGACCGCACGCACAACCTCCAGACTTATCTCGTTTATGACCTGCCTTTTGGCAAGGGGCAGCGATGGATCAATAATGGCTGGGCAAGCAAGGTTTTCGGCGGCTTCCAGGTTAGTGGGCTGATGAGCGTCATGAGCGGTCTGCCGTTCTATGTCGTCCAAAATACGGCCCCGAACTTGTTGGCTCGCGGGAGTGGCCAGGTCCCGAACCAGGTGGCGCCGGAGATCAGGATTTTGGGCGGTATCGGCACGCCGGCGCAGCGCGGTGGAGATGGCAGCGGCGCCTGGTTTGATAATACTGTGCTGGGCGGTCCGGCAATTTTTGGAGCGACATGCACGGCGAACTGCGCCTGGGCATTAGAGAATGGCGCACGGTTCGGAAGCGGCGGAAGAAACAACCTTCGCGGTCCGGATTTCTTCGAGATCGACACGACGATCTATCGAACGTTCCACTTATCGGAGAGAGTCGAGTTCCAACTCCGCGCTGAGACGTTGAACTTACTGAACCACGCAAACTTCAATCTGCCCGACGCCAATGTGAACAGCACAACATTCGGTTACATTACGCAGACGTTCGGGCCAAACCAACAACGACAGTGGCGCTTCGGAATGCGTCTCAGTTTCTGATTCTTATGACCGCAAAGAACCGCAGAAGCACGCGCCGGCGTGCGAAGGTGTTGTTGCTGTTTGTGGTTCTTTGCGGCTCGCTTTCTATTTGCGCGCAGGCCCAGACCAGCCCCGATCCCTGGATTGACTACGTCAACGGTGACTACGACATCTTTCCGAATGTCACCTATGCGAAGGCAACAGGCATCGAGCTGAAACTCGACCTGTATCTTCCCAAAAACAGGGCCAACCCGACGGCGACCCTGATTCTGTTTCACGGCGGCGGCTGGGTTGATGGACAAAAAGAGCGAAACGTACTTTTTCTGCTTCCTTACCTTGCCCAGGGTTGGTCCGCCATCAACGTTGAATATCGAACGGGACACCAGTCGCCGGCGCCGGCCGCAGTTGAAGACTGTCGCTGCGCGCTTCGATGGATTACTTATCATGCGCGTGAGTATTCACTCGACCCATCGAAGTTTGTGGTGACTGGAACGTCAGCGGGCGGGCATCTCGCGTTGATGACGGGCATGTTGCCGGCGAACAGTGTTTTCGATCGGCAGTGCATGATCGACGGGAATGCGCGCTGGAATTCGTCGGCGCAGCCGGAACTGAAAGTCGCGGCGATCGTCAACTGGTTCGGCATCGGCGACGTCGCGGATCTTATCGAAGGGCCGAACGTGAGAAATTACGCGCGCGAGTGGTTTGGCAGCATGAGCAATCCGGAACCGCTCGCGAGACAGCTTTCGCCGGTGAACTACGTGCGCGCGGGTTTGCCGCCGATCATCACGATTCACGGCGAGAACGACGACGTCGCGCCGTACAGCCATGCGGTGCGATTGCATTCGCTGTTGGACAAGGCGGGTGTTCCGAACCAGTTGGTGACGATACGCGGTCGAAAGCACGGTGGATTTAATCGCGAAGAACTATTGCAGAGCTATGCAGCGATTCGAGAGTTTCTTAAGAAGCAGGGTTTGTAACCACAAAAAGCACAGAAAACACAAAAGGCACAAAGGGAAGAAGTGAGAAAAGGTAGGAAGTGAAAAAAGGGGAAGTGAGAAAAGGAGAAGAGACGGTAACCCAACGAAAAGCACTCACTCCCTGCTTTATCTTTTTTGTGCTTTTTGTGGCTTCTGTGCCTTTTTGTGGTGAAGTGAAGGCGGACGACGGATACCGTCTTTGGCTGCGCTACGATCAGATTCCGACGCGGATCAAGTCGATTACGGTCGAAGGCAAGTCGGCCACGTTCGACGTAATCCGTGATGAACTGTCACAGGTTGTCGATCGTAACGGCCGCATTTCGGTTGTTGTTCGCAGACAGAAACAACTCGATCCTGAAGGCTTTCGGATTCGCACGGTTGGACACGTTGTCGTAATTGCCGGCGGCAGCGATATCGGAGCACTTTACGGTACGTTTCATTTCCTGCGCCTGCTGCAAATCGGCCAGTCGATTGATCGTCTGCAAGTCAATCAAAGCCCGCGGCTGAAACTGCGTCTACTGAATCACTGGGACAATCTCGACCGAACAATCGAACGCGGTTACGCCGGCAGTTCGCTGTGGAAGTGGGATGAACTGCCGGGCCACGTCGATCCGCGACTCGTCGACTACGCCCGCGCGAATGCTTCGATCGGAATCAACGGCACAGTGCTCAATAACGTCAACGCGAACTCGCGTCTTCTGACGAGCGAATATCTAGACAAAGTCGCCGCCATCGCGAACGTCTTTCGCCCGTACGGAATTCGCGTCTACCTTTCAGCTCGCTTTTCATCGCCGATCGAACTCGGAAACCTGCCGACCGCCGATCCGCTCGACCCGGCGGTGATCGAGTGGTGGAAAAAGAAAGCTGACGAGATCTACAAAGTGATCCCGGACTTCGGCGGGTTTCTCGTCAAAGCCAACAGCGAAGGACAACCCGGCCCGCGAACGTACAACCGCACGCACGCTGACGGCGCAAACATGCTCGCCGCGGCAGTCGCGCCACACCATGGCATCGTCATGTGGCGTGCTTTTGTTTACGACATGAAGCCCGGTTACGACCGCGCCGGAGCGGCGTACGAAAATCTTCAGCCGTTCGACGGTAAGTTTGCGCCGAACGTGTTGCTGCAAGTGAAGAATGGGCCAATTGATTTTCAGCCGCGCGAACCGTTTCATCCGTTGTTCGGCGGCATGCCGCGCACGCAGGTGATGCCGGAGTTTCAGATCACTCAGGAGTATCTCGGCTTCTCGAATCACTTCGTTTTCCTGGCGTCGATGTGGCGCGAGTTTCTCGACTCGGACACTTACGCCGCAGGACGCGGGTCGACGGTGACGAAGGTTGTTGACGGTACGATTTACCGCCGGCGTTTGACCGGAATCGCGGGCGTTGCGAACACGGGAACGGATCGCAACTGGACCGGTCACGTTCTGTTACAAGCAAACTGGTACGCGTTCGGACGCCTTGCGTGGGATCCGAACACGTCGTCCGAACAGATCGCCACCGAATGGACCAAAGCAACGCTCACGCACGACGCGGGCGCAGTGAAAACGATCGTGCGAATGATGCTCGAGTCGCACGAAGCGGTCGTCAACTACATGACGCCGCTCGGCCTGCATCACCTGTTCTGGGGCGGGCATCACTACGGCCCGGCGCCGTGGTGGGACACTGAAAAACGCGACGATTGGAATCCCGTCTACTATCACAAGGCAGACGCTTTCGGTATCGGGTTCGATCGCACGAAGACCGGCAGCAACACCGTGAGCCAGTATCATGCTCCGGTGCGCCGCGAGTTTTCGGATCTAAAAACTTGTCCCGATAAGTTTCTGCTGTGGTTTCATCACGTGCCCTGGGATCACAGGATGAAGTCAGGCCGCACGCTGTGGGACGAGCTGGCGTTGCGCTATCAACGCGGAGTCGATTGGGTCAGACAAACGCGCGCGACGTGGGCGACGTTGAAAGGAACGATCGATCCGGAAACGCACGCCGCTGTGACGAAAAAGTTGGCGATACAGGAGCGTGATGCTGTGTGGTGGCGTGACGCGTGTTTGCTCTACTTCCAAACATTCGCGAAACGTCCGCTGCCAAGTGGAGTCGAGCACGCGTCAAAACCATTGGCTGAGTACAAAGCGAAAGCCCTTGATTGGCAATGAAAATCATCGACCTTCGCGCCACGACAGTTACCGTTCCGCTCGAAGCGCCGTTGCGCCATGCGAACGGCTGTCATTGGGGACGCTTCGTGCGCACGATCGTCGAAGTGGAAACAGACGAGGGCTTGATCGGTTTAGGCGAGATGGGCGGCGGCGGCGAATCGGCGGAAGCCGCATTTCACGCGCTCAAAAGTTATCTGGTCGGACACGATCCCGCGCGGCTCGAAGAGTTGCGGTTCCTGATCGCGAACCCGACAGCGTCGCTCTACAACAATCGCACGCAGATGCTGGCGGCGCTCGAGTTTGCGTGTCTCGACATTCTCGGACAGAAGTGGGGCGCGCCGGTTTCGGAGATACTGGGCGGGCGCTTGCGAGATCGCGTTCAGTTTGCGTCGTATCTGTTTTTTCGTTACGCGAATCCGCGCACGAAAGAAGGCGAGGTGCGGACGGTCGAACAGCTCGTCGAATCGGCGCGCGCGTTGAAGGAGCTTCACGGATTCACTTCGCACAAGCTCAAGGGCGGAGTGTTCGCACCGGAATACGAGCTCGAATGCTATCGCGCGCTCGCGTCTGCTCTCGACGGCGATCGCTTTCGTTTTGATCCGAACGGCGTCTGGTCGACTGAGACGTCGATCTGGTTCGGACAGCAGATCGAAGACGTTCGTAACGATTATCTCGAAGATCCGGTGTTTGGCATGAACGGAATGCGCCGCGTGCGCGAGAAAGTCCGCATGCCGCTCGCGACCAACACAGTCGTCGTCAACTTCGAACAGCTCGCGGCGAACGTCTTGAATACCGCCGTTGACGTCGTGCTGTTGGACACGACGTTCTGGGGCGGCATTCGCGCGTGCGTGAAAGCAGCGGGCGTCTGCGAAACGTTTCAACTCGGCGTCGCCGTGCATTCTTCCGGCGAGCTCGGAATCCAGTTGGCGACGATGCTGCACCTCGGCGCGGTGATTCCGAACCTGTCGTTTGCGGCTGACGCTCATTACCATCATTTGACTGACGACGTCATCGAAGGCGGCAAGTTCAAATACGACGCGGGAACGATTGCGGTCCCCACGATGCCCGGTCTTGGTGTTAAGCTGGATCGCGACAAGGTTGCTGAATATCGCGAGTTGTATCGTCGTCTTGGCTCGTATCCTTACGACCAGGACCCGTTGCGGCCGGGCTGGACGCCGGCGATACCGAACGATCGCTGGGCGGATCCGCTCGACGCGCGAGTACCGGAGGTACCGTTTTAAAGAAGCTTATGGCTACGTCTACTGAAACTCCCGCCAGACCGTCTGAACTGTTGACGGACGCCGCGGAGCTCCGCAAGCAGGTCGAGCTGATCATGAATTCGACGCCGGTGATGGATGTTCACACGCATCTGTTTCCTCCCGACTTCAATCGCTTGTGTCTGTTCGGAATCGATGAGCTGCTGACCTATCACTATCTGACAGCCGAAGCATTTCGCACGGCGAAGATCACGCACGATCGGTTCTGGCGGATGTCGAAAACAGATCAAGCGGATCTCGTGTGGAAGACTTTGTTTGTCGACAATGGCCCGACGTCGGAAGCAGCGCGCGGCGTGATCTCG
The DNA here is from genome assembly GCA_036279935.1 of Pyrinomonadaceae bacterium. Taxonomy (GTDB): domain Bacteria; phylum Acidobacteriota; class Blastocatellia; order Pyrinomonadales; family Pyrinomonadaceae; genus PSRF01. The sequence continues at coordinate 5,114 of DASURS010000083.1, read as the reverse complement.
GTGCTCGCCGCCTTCGGCATCGACCCGCGCGCCACAGACCTGAAAGAAGCGCGCGAGTTTTTCAGTTCGCGAAGCCTGCCGGAGCACGTCGATCACGTTTTCGAGATCGCGCGCGTGAGCGGCGTCGTGATGACGAACGATCCGTTCGACGAAACGGAAGAGGAGATCTGGCAGAACCAGGTTGACGTGGATCCGCGTTTCAAGTCGTCGCTGCGGCTCGATCGTTTGCTTAACAACCGAGAAATCGACGCGTCATCGACGGCGGAGTGGCGACGTTTTCTCGACACATGGATTGAACGAATCAGGCCCGTTTACATGGGCGTTTCGCTGCCGGCGGATTTCAAGTTTCCGGCTAACGACACGCGCGATCGTTTGTTGCGCGAAGTGGTGTTGCCGACGGCGAAAGAACACGGACTGGCGATCACGTTGATGGTCGGCGTGCGACGTCGTGTGAATCCGAACTTGCGCGAGGCAGGCGACGGCATGGGCCGTGCCGACGTCACGGCGGTCGAAAGAATGTGCGCGCAGTTTCCGGAGGTGAAATTTCTGGCGACGTTTCTGTCGCGCGAGAACCAGCACGAGCTATGCGTGGCGGCACGGAAGTTTCCGAACCTGATGCCGTTTGGTTGCTGGTGGTTTCTGAACAATCCGTCGATCGTGTCGGAGATCACGCGCGAGCGACTGGAGCTGCTGGGGCCGAGTTTCATTCCGCAGCATTCCGACGCCCGGGTGCTCGAACAACTGATTTACAAGTGGCGACACTCGCGCAAGGAGATCGGCGCCGCGCTCTCAGATTCGTATGAGCGCCTGTTGCACAGCGGCCGCGCGGTAACGACAACTGAGATTGCTCGTGATGTGCGCCGCTTGTTCTCCGGGAATTTTGCGGAATGGGTCGGTACTCAGATCTGAGATCTCAGATCTGAAATCTAAGATCATCTGGAAAGGGAACTAATTGCTCGATGATGAAGAGAGCTTTTAGCTTTAGTATCTGTGTTGTCATTTTCTCAGCTTTCTGGTTGCCTGTTGCACACATGAGCCCGCAGGACAACCAGCCTGACTACAAAAATCCGCGGTTGCCCGTCGAGCGGCGCGTCGCCGACCTGTTGGCGCGCATGACCCTCGAAGAGAAAGTCGCGCAGTTGGTGTGTCTCTGGGGCAGCCGCCCGCAAGTAAATCCGCAAACCAATTTCGCGACCGATCGCGGCGACTTCTCGCCTGCAAAAGCCGCGGAGGTGATGAAGTACGGTATCGGACAGATCGCCCGGCAAAGAGAGCGTAAAGGTCCACGCGAGGGCGCGACCTTCGCGAACGCGGTGCAGAAGTGGCTGATCGAAAACACGCGGCTGGGCATCCCGGCGATTCTTCACGACGAGATACTGCACGGGCACATGGCGAAAGGCAGCACGAGTTTTCCGCAGCCGATCGCGCTGGCTACCACGTGGGATCCCGAGTTCATCGCGAAGGTCTTCACGGCAGGAGCGATGGAGACGCGCGCACGCGGAAGTCAGCAGGTGCTTGGTCCAAACCTCGATCTCGCGCGTGACGCGCGCTGGGGACGGACCGAAGAGACGTACGGTGAAGATCCGTACCTGACCTCGCGCATGGCCGTCGCGATCGTGCGAGCGTTGCAGGGGCCTGGACCAGGCGTCGACGGCGACCACGTTATCGCCACTGCGAAACACTTCGCCGCGCACGGCCAACCCGAGAGCGGCACCAACATCGCGCCGGTGAATTTTTCAGAACGAACGCTGCGCGAGTATTTTCTGCCGAGTTTTAAAGCGGCCGTGACTGAGGCCGGCATCATGAGCGTGATGCCTTCGTACAATGAGATCGACGGCATCCCGTCTCACGCCAACAAGTGGCTGCTGCAAAAACTGCTGCGCGAGGAATGGGGCTTCAACGGTCACGTCGTGTCCGACTATTACGCGATCCCGCAGATGATGGACCTTCATCGCATCGCGCCCGACAAACTGACGACGGCCAAGCTCGCGATCGAAGCCGGCGTCGACACAGAGCTGCCGGATCCCGACTCGTTTCCGACGCTGTTGCAGTTAGTGAAGGATGGACAGGTTTCCGAAGCGACGCTCAACCAGGCGGTCGCGCGGAACCTGCGCGCGAAGTTTCTGCTCGGGTTGTTTGAGAACCCGTACGTCGACGTCGAACGCACGGTGCGAATCACTAATTCGCGCGAACATCAGGCGCTGGCGGCGGAAGCAGCGCGACGATCGATCACGTTGTTGAAGAACCAGAACAACCTGTTGCCGTTGAATCGAAACACGTTGAAGTCGATCGCCGTGATCGGCCCGAACGCCGCGAAGGTGCATCTTGGTGGTTACAGCGATGAGCCCGGACGCGGCGTCAGCGTGCTTCAGGGAATCAAGGACAAGGTCGGCAGCTCGATCAAGGTCGAGTACGCCGAAGGTTGCAAGATCACGAAAGAAGGCGGCGACTGGTTCGCCGACACGAGCACGCTCAGCGACCCGGCGGAGGATCGAAAGTTGATCGCGGAAGCGGCGCAGGTCGCGAAAACCGCCGACGTCGCGCTGTTGGTGCTCGGCGGCAACGAAGACACGAACAAGGAAGGCTGGGCCGACAATCATCTCGGCGATCGCGACAGTCTCGAGCTGGTGGGACGGCAGAACGATCTCGTCAAAGCAGTTCTCGAAACCGGAAAGCCAACGATTGTTTTGCTCATCAACAGCGGCCCGCTGTCGATCAACTACATCGCGGAAAACGTGCCCGCGATCCTCGAAGGCTTCTACCTGGGTCAGGAGACCGGCGTCGGCGTCGCCGATGTGCTGTTCGGCGACTACAATCCGGCCGGCAAACTCACGATCAGCTTCCCGCGATCCGTCGGACAGTTGCCGCTCTACTACAACCGCAAACCGACGACACGGCGCGGGTATCTGTTTGCGAATAAGGAACCGTTGTTTCCGTTCGGCTTCGGACTGAGTTACACGACGTTCGCGTATTCAAATCTGAAGATCAGTCCGGCGCGCATCGGCGTGGCCGGGCAGGCGCGCGTTAGCGTCACGGTGACAAACAGCGGCAGCCGCGCGGGCGACGAGATCGTTCAACTGTACATTCGCGATCTCGTGAGCTCCGTTACGCGGCCGATCATGGAACTGAAAGACTTCAAGCGCATCTCGCTCGCGGCGGGCGAGAGTAAGACCGTGGAGTTCGTCATCACGCCCGACAAACTTTCGTTTCTGGATGTGAACATGAAGAGCGTCGTCGAGCCGGGTTGGTTCGACATCATGGTGGGAACCAGTTCAGCAAAGTATGAGACAGTCAAACTTGAAGTTGCTGCGAAGTAGTTTTGCGCTGCTGTGCCTCGTCGGGTTGGTTCTGCCGTTGGGCGTTCGGACATCGGCCGGCACATCGGCGGGGGAACAGAAGACGTTGAAGGACGTCTTCAAAGACGATTTCCGCATCGGCGCGGCACTGAACGGCCGGCAGATCTTCGAACAGGACGCGCGCGGCGCGGAGATCGTCAGCACACATTTCAACTCGATCACGCCGGAGAACATTTTGAAGTGGGCGCTGGTCCATCCGCAGGCGGACAAGTACAACTTCGCGCCCGCGGATCGTTTCGTCGAGTTTGGCGAGAAGCGCGGCATGTTCATCGTGGGCCACACGCTCATCTGGCACAAACAGACGCCGCCCTGGGTGTTTGAAGATGAAAACGGGAAACCCCTCAGCCGGGAAGCGTTGCTCGACCGCATGCGCGATCACATCTCGACCGTCGTCGGACGATACAAAGGACGAATCAACGGCTGGGACGTCGTGAACGAAGCGTTGAACCAGGACGGAACGATGCGCGAGTCGCCGTGGTTCAAGATCATTGGCGAAGATTACCTGGCGAAGGCATTCGCGTTTGCGCACGAAGCCGATCCGAACGCCGAGCTTTATTACAACGATTACGATCTGAATTTGCCCGCGAAGCGCAAAGGCGCAGTCGAGTTGATCAAGAAGCTCCAAAGCGCAGGCGTGCCGCTCGCAGGCGTCGGTTTGCAGGACCACAGTCTGATGGACTGGCCTTCAGTCGCGGATGAAGACGCCACGATTGAGGCGTTCGCAAAGCTCGGGCTGAAAGTGCATATTACGGAGCTCGACGTTGACGTGTTGCCGCGCACGACGAAACCCGGCGCTGATTACGCGGTTGATATCGCGCCGACGCCGCAGTTGAATCCGTACACGGCAGGCATGCCGGATGCGGCCCAGTCTGCACTCGCACGCCGCTACGCAGATCTCTTTCGCGTTTACGTGAAACATCGCGACGCGATCGAGCGCGTCACTTTCTGGGGTGTCGCCGACGGAGATTCGTGGTTGAATAACTGGCCTATCAAGGGACGAACAAATTATCCGTTGCTCTTCGATCGCCTGGGTCAACCTAAACCCGCGTTCCATTCAATAATCGAGGTGGGCAATAAAAGGGGGAACAAATGACAAATAACTATCAACCAAAACCTGAACATAAATTTACTTTTGGACTGTGGACGGTGGGCAATCGTGGACGAGATCCGTTTGGCGACGCCACGCGACCGACTCTGAGTCCGGTGACGATCGTCAAACGTCTCAGCGAGCTCGGCGCTTATGGCGTCAACCTTCACGACAACGATCTGATCCCGATCGACGCCAACGCCGGCGAACGAGATCGCATCGTGCGCGAGTTCAAGCAGGCGCTGGACGATACCGGCATGAAAGTGCCGATGGCCACGACCAACCTTTTTTACGATCCCGTTTTCAAAGACGGCGCTTTTACTTCGAGCGATCCGCGCGTGCGTCTGTACGCGTTGCAGAAGACGATGCGCGCCATGGACCTCGGCGCTGAGCTCGGCGCGAAGATCTACGTTTTCTGGGGCGGCCGCGAAGGCGCTGAAGTCGACGCCGCGAAAGATCCACGCGACGCGCTGAAGTGGAACCGCGAAGCGCTCAACTTCCTTTGTGAGTACTCGATCGACCAGGGCTACGGCTACAAGTTCGCTCTCGAAGCAAAGCCAAACGAACCGCGCGGCGACATCTATCTGCCGACGACGGGCGCGATGCTCGGCTTTATCGCCACGCTTGATCATGCGGACATGGTCGGCGTCAATCCGGAGGTCGGACACGAA
>DASURS010000082.1:0-6669 GCA_036279935.1 Pyrinomonadaceae bacterium | reverse complement strand
GCCGGCATCGCCGTACTCGCGCCCAACTCTCGCGACACGACGTGGGACGCCATCCGCGGCAACTTCGGACCTGACACTGAATTCCTGAATCGTGCGCTACAACGCGTCTTCGAAACGACCGCAATCGATCCGGCGCGCGTGTCGATTGGCGGTTTCTCCGACGGCGCCTCGTACGCGATCTCACTCGGGCGAATCAACGGCGATCTGTGTCACAGCGTCGTCGCTTTCTCGCCCGGGTTTGTGATCAAGGGAACACCTCAAGGCAAGCCGCGTTTCTACATCTCTCACGGCACTTTCGATCACATTCTTCCGATCGCCAGTTGCGGCAAGCACATTGCGCTGGATCTGAAGTTGGAAGGATACGACGTTACGTTTCGCGAGTTCGACGGCGATCACGAGATCCCCGCCGACGTCGCGCGCGAAGGTTTGCGTTGGGTCTAGTTCGTGCCGGCTTTGCTGTCCTGCATCAGCTTCAAACCTTCGGCCAGCGGCGGGAACGCAAGCAGCTCTTCCTTCTTCACGCCCCACGTGGTGAACAGATGGCCCAGCATTTTTCGATCGGTTTGTGAGTGGCTGTAGTTGATGAGTGTCTTCGTCGCGTCGACGTTCTTCCAGCCTGACGGCAACACGCGAAAGCCTTTCTCGATGAACATCGGGACCGATGGATAACTGTCTCTCACTTCGTAGTGCCAGTCGCAGATGATGATGTCTTTCGGAATTTGATCGATCGCGGAGGCGGTGCCGTTCTTCGCGGCTTCCCACTCACCGTAATCGTACTTCGCGGCGTCGATCAACCGATCGCCCCACATCAACATCTCGACGCGGCGCTTGCGTAGATGTTTGTGAATCTCCTTGACGGCGTTTGCGAACAGCACGCCGGGATCTTTGTCTTTCGTCGACGGCGACTGATCCGAGCCAAGCAGGAACACTTCATCCATGCCGACGTGAAACGCATCCGCGCGAAACGCGTCGATGAGCTCGTCCATTAACTTGAAGACAACGCGCCAGACTTCCGGATTCAGCGGATCCCACTCGCGGCAGTAAATCCCTTCGTTGTTGGGAAACGCACCCGGCGTGAGATCGAACTGGGGATAAACCGTGAGCAACGAAAACGTCTCCGCCTTCCACGACTGATGGCCCAGCGACTGAAACTGCGGAATCAAGCGAACGCCAAACTTCTTGCAGGCGTCCGCCAGCCGGCGCGCGCCATCGCGGGTGATCGGATCCTTGCCGCGGCGCAACTCCGGGTGCGACTGGAACGCGAAGCTATAATTCACTTCGAGAATGATGACGTTGATTCCCTGCTTTGCCAGCGACTCAACGTTCTGTCCCAACGCGTCGAGTGCGCTGTCGGAGTTGTAGTCGAGCAGGTGTACCGCCCGCCAAGGTTTTTCCTTGCGTGATTTTGCGTTTGCGACAAGCGGCGACGCGAGCACGAATATCAAGAGGCACAGAAGGACGCTGAAGTCTTTTGTCATGTCAGTAGATCGCGGAGCTCAGTGTGGCCTTGATAGTCGGCCCAACCAGCGGGGGTGGAGCCGACTTTTGTGTCTTTAAGGTTCTTGTCCGCGCCGCTCTGCAAAAGAAATTCGACCATCGCGCGATGACCGTTGAAGGCTGCGTAGTGCAGGCCGCTGCCGGTGTAGTCGAACCCGCCGGGCAGGACGTTGATTTGCGCACCGTGGGCCAGGAGCGACTTCGCGGCGTCGATGTGGCCGTGCATGCACGCGAAGACGAAGGCGTTGTCGACGATTCCCTGTTGGTCCTGCGACCAGGAGTTGACGCGCGCGGCGACTGCTTGCCTGCCGTCGTCGTTGTGGTTTGAGGCTGCGATAGTATCGAGATCGCCCCAGGGCCAGTTTATCTTTCCTGCTTCGGGTTTCAGCGTGCCGTCGGCGTTGAAAAAGTTTTCGATGAGATCAGTGCGACCGAGACCCGCGGCCATGCGCAGGTTTTGCACTTTCGCGCCGCGCTCGACCAGCAACGCGATCACGTCCTGGCTGTTCCAGTACAGCGCTTCTTCCAACGGTGACCAGCCACCCGTTCCATCAATCGACGCGCCTCGATCGAGCAGCAACTCGGCGGCCGCTCGGTTGTCGATGCTGGCGGCAGCGGAGAATGGTCCGTCCAGGTCTGCGCCGGCGTCGATCAGCACTTGCACCATTTCGAGATGGTGCGGTTTGTCCTTGCCTTCCAGGACTAAGCACTGAAGCAGCGTCGGATGGCTTTTAGACGAATGTGACGTCGCAAGCGAAGGATCTTCGGCGATAAGCGCCCGGAACTTCTCCAGGTCGCCCGATTTGATGGCGGCGATGGCAGGATGAAATCTTACGTCCATATTGCTGTGATATATCCAGTGCTGTACTTAGCATATAATAATTGACGTATGAAAGACCCGTTAGCAACCTCGGGACTTCCGACGTTCAATTCAAATCGGATCTCGCGCGAGGATCAGCCGGCCGAGCCGAAGTTTTTGATCCTGGTGGTCGACGACTCGGCGGATAACGTCGCGATGATCAGCCTCGATCTTCAACATCAGGGCTATCGGGTCATCACTGCCGGGAACGGCGAAGACGCCGTGGCGGTTGCGACACAAATGCTGCCGAACCTGATCCTGATGGACATCAATCTCCCGACCCTGGACGGGCTCGGCGCGACGCGACGCATTCGCGAGTACGATGCGTTGCGCGAAGTGCCCGTGGTTGCGATCACGGCATTCGGCACCGAGGGTTTTCAGCGCGCGGCTTACGACGCGGGCGTGTCGGGTTATCTCACCAAGCCCATCGATCTGGATCGCATGCACCTGCTGATCGCCCGGCTCCTCTCGCCCGGAAGCTCCGGCCAGCTCGGCGGACAAAGCGGTCCAACTACTACTTCTTAAGCTCAATCAGCTCGAGCCGTATCGTAGTGCTGCCGATGTTCTCGGCCCAATGGGTAACTGCCTCGCGGTAGATGACGTCGCCTGTTTTGAACTCTCCGTCAGTGGTGGTCCCGTCGGTAGCGTGGTTGCGAAACTTGCCGCCTTCGATCACATAGATGACGTAGGCCGGATGCGAGTGGAGCGCCTCCTTGTCGCCCGGCTTGATCGTGGCTTCGAGCACGCGGACGCGAGCGTTCTCGAGTTTCAGGGCGATAGTTTTCGCGTTTACGACGAGCGGATCCTGCCCGGCGACACTCACATCCCCACGCGCCAACCCTGCGACAACCAACATCACAAGCACGATACAGATACGTTTCATGTGGATCTCCTTAGGACCACAGATTACACTACTGCCCAACTAAACGATGAATCGAAGAAACTTTCTTACCGCCGCCACGACTTTCACTCTTGCAAACTGTTTCGTCAGCCGCGCTATGTTTAGTCAACAAAAGAAGCCGACACGCGTCGTGTTGCTGGGTACAAAGGGTGGACCAAGCGTCGGACGATCCGGCCGCAGCAACCCGTCCACTCTGATCGTAATTAACGACGTTCCCTATCTTATCGATTGTGGCTACGGAGCGACGAAGCAACTGATTAGCGCCGGCGTTCCGGTGCACCAGTTGCGATACATCTTCATCACTCATCATCACTCGGATCACAACATCGAGTTCGGACCATTGCTCTACAACGCGTGGATCACCGGCGTGCCGGCGCACATCGACGCGTACGGTCCACCGGGATTGAAAGAGATGGCGCGCGACTTCTTCAACTATCTCAAGTTTGATATCGACGTACGCATGGTCGACGAAGGCCGTCCTGACCCGCGCAAATTGATCGCCACTCATGACGTCGCCAAACCGGGTCTGGTTTTCGCGAATGATGACGTGAAAGTGAGTGCGTGTCTCGTGCACCATCCGCCGATCAAGGAATCCTATGCTTACCGTTTCGATGCCCACGATCGATCGGTGGTGATTTCAGGCGACACTGCCTACGCGCCCGAGCTGGTTGAATTCGCGAAGAACGCCGATGTGCTGATACACGAAGTGATGTATCTTCCGGCCATCGAAAAGCTCCTCAGCCAACTGCCGAATGCAAAGCGTCTTCGCGAACATCTGATGGCTTCTCATACTCTTCCCGAAGACGTCGGCAAGATCGCCGCCGAGGCAAACGTCAAGACCCTCGTCCTGTCCCACTTCGTCCCCGGCGACGATCCGTCCATTACGGACGAACAGTGGGCCGCCGGCGTCCGCAAACATTTCAAAGGTCGAATCATCGTCGGCAAAGACCTGATGGAAGTTTAGACGGTTGGACGGTATTATCTGTCCGCCAAAGCCTTGCCGCAAAAGTCGGGAATCCCACCAACGGCAGTTGGTGGATAGTTATATTCGGCCTACGAGTTCGATTAATCATTGCGCGAATCCCACCAACGGCAGTTGGTGGAAGTTTCACTCTTCACTTAAAACTAGGCTGAAATGAACAATCCACCAACTACCGTTGGTGGGATTCGCAAACAGTCGGTGGCCGTTCAGTAGGTTGCCTTTGAACCATCCACCAACTGCCGTTGGTGGTATTCTCGACTTTTGAGGCAAAGGCGTGCGCCAACCATCAGCTCGCAGGAGGATCTCCAATGTTCATCAAACGCTCCGTCAGAGTGTCGTCCATTGTCCTTACGTTCGTTGTTCTTTTCAGCGTGGCCGTGTCGGTCGCCGCACAGAGCAAGGTTCCGCTGACGCACGAGATGATGTGGATGTTGAAGCGCGTCGGCGCGCCGGCGCCGAGCCCTGACGGGAAGTGGGTGGTGTTCTCGCTTGTCGAGCCGGCGTACGACGAAAAGGACCAGGTCTCCGATCTATGGATCGTCGCAACCGATGGCAGCGGCAAACCGCGACGACTGACGTTCAGCAAAGGCGGCGAAAGCGGCGTCGCATGGAGTCCCGACAGCCGCCAGATCGCGTTCTCAGCCAGACGCGAGGGAGATGAAGCGAGTCAGATTTATATATTGGACGTCGCGAATGGCGGCGAAGCGGTGCGCGTCACCTCACTTTCCACCGGCGCACGCTCGCCGCAGTGGCGTCCGGATGGCCGGGCGCTCGCGTTTGTCAGCTCAGTTTATCCGGGCGCGGCCGACGACGACGCGAATAAGAAAATTGCCGCTGAGCGCAAAGCGCAAAAGTATCGCGTGCGCGTCTACGACGGCTTTCCGATTCGCAACTGGGACCGCTGGCTCGACGACATGCACGCGCACGTCTTTGTCCAGGACGCACAACCCGGCGCGAAAGCGAAGGACCTGCTCGCAGGTACGAAGCTTGTAAACGAGCGCGGCTTTGCCGGGCGCACGGGTGACTCCGGCGAAGACCTCGACGCGGTTTGGACGCCCGAGGGCGACGCCCTCGTCTTCGTCGCCATGACCAACCGCGACGCTGCCGCTTACGCGAACACCAACACGTCGCTATTCAAAGTCTCCGCCGGTGGCGGCGAGCCGGTGCGACTCACAACCAGCGCAGATAGTTTTAGCCGTCCAACCTTTCGCCCCGACGGGAAAGCGCTCTACGCCGGCGCAGAGATCGAAAGCGACGACAAACCGTACCATCTCGAGCGACTCGTCAAGTTCTCGTGGCCCAACGTGGGCGCGCCTGCAAACCTGACGGCGAAGTTCGATCGCTCTGTCGGCAGTTTCGCGTTCACGCCCGACAGCCGTTCGATCTACCTGACCGCAGAAGAGGCCGGAAACGAAAAGCTCTACACGATGCCGGCGGACGGCGGCGACGTTACGCTCGCGATGGACATGACGCGCGGCGTCTACACGAATCTGAAGATCCCGTCGAAGGCTTCGGCGCCGATTCTGCTCGTCAGCTGGGAAAGCGCGATCAATCCGCCAGAACTGTTCCGTCTCGATCTCAGTTCTAAAACTCAACAACCACTCACTGCATTCAATGCCGACCAGCTCGCCAAGATCGACTGGCAGCCGGTGCGTCACTTCTGGTTCACGAGCAAAGCCGGCAAACGCATTCACAACATGATCGCGTTGCCGCCGAATTTCGACGAACGCAAGAAGTATCCGCTGCTCGTGCTACTGCACGGCGGTCCGCACGGCATGTGGCGCGACAACTGGGGACTGCGCTGGAACTACTTCATGCTCACGCGTCCCGGTTACGTCGTGTTGATGACTAACTACTCGGGTTCGACGGGATTCGGCGAAGCATTCGCGCAGAGTATTCAACTCGATCCGCTGAAAGGTCCGGGCAACGAGATCAACGAAGCCGCCGATGAAGCGATTCGGCAGTATCCGTTTATCGACGGATCTCGTCAGGCGGCGGCCGGCGCGAGCTACGGCGGGCACCTTGCGAACTGGATGCAGGCGACGACGACGCGTTACAAGGCGCTGATCAGTCACGCGGGGTTGATCAATTTGGAGTCGCAGTGGGGCACGAGCGACACGATCTATTCGCGTGAGTTGAATAACGGCGGGCCGGTGTGGGAACAGGGTCCGGTCTGGCGCGAGCAGAATCCAATCCGGTTCGCGGCGAAGTTCAAGACGCCGATCATGCTGTCAGTCGGCGAGAACGACTTTCGCGTTCCGCTGAATCAGACGCTGGAGAACTGGAGCGTCCTGCAACGGCTGCGTATTCCGAGCCGGCTGCTGGTATGGCCCGACGAAAATCACTGGATCCTGAAAGGCGAAAACAGCCGCTACTGGTACCAGGAGGTCTACGCCTGGCTCAAAAAATACCTCGACGAGCCGGCCAACG
>DASURS010000081.1:0-5963 GCA_036279935.1 Pyrinomonadaceae bacterium | reverse complement strand
TCGAGGTTGATGCGAAACTCGCCCAACTCTTCGACGTACGCGTTCAACTGAAAACCTGGACCACGCGGCGCGGCCGACTCTTCCGCCGTTTCGTCCGCCATCTCCGCATCTTTATCTTCGTTAGCGAGGGTGATCGACAGGTGCTGCGGAGTGGTCAGCAGGTTTTTGGCCCGCTGCTGCATGTCCGTTCGGAGCGATTCGAAGACGACGTACTTGAACGAGGCCGCGATCGAGGTTTCGAGCCTGTTGTTGATGCCGCTGAACCACGACGTCGGAAGGAAAGGTGAATCGAAGCGGTCGGCATTCATCTTCGCCATGCCGCTGAGCAGTCGTGTCTCGCCGCTTTCCAACAACTGCGCTCGACGATTCATCCAGTTCTCATCCGGGTTTTTGACCCCTGAATTTTTGAACTGAAGACGAAACTTCTCGATCGTCGCCAGGTCGTTCTGTTCTTCACTGAGGAACCTGTGAAGCTCGTCGCGCTGCTGTGCTAACCCGCTGTAAGTGAAGGCGATTCCGCCAAAGCCAACCACCAGGATCAGAATCGACAACACCTGCGCCGCGAGCACCGTGCGGTTGCGCGAGAGCGCGATGCGGCGAATGGGTTGGGCCAGCGACGATTCGCTGAAGATCTTTTCCTTGAAGAGATCCGCGAGGAAGACGGGTTTTCGTGGGATCGCGGCCGTGGTTTCGGACGGCAGCGTCTCCGCGAGTAGCGGCAGGTCGTTCAGCGTATTCAACTGAAGCGGATCGTTCGTTTCGACACCGGGCTCACCGCAGAAGTAGACGCCGCGGAACATGTACGACTCGTGATAAGCGCTCTCTTTGAAGAGCACATCGAGATACACGCTCAGCGCTTCGCGCATGGACTGCATCGTCTGCGGCAACAGAAACAGGTTGTCGGCGTCTTCGATGTCTTCGTGTTCGGCGTAGATCTCGAACTGCAGCCACATGAGGTGCTTGTGAACACTGTCGAAAATCTGTCCGATGAACTCAGGGCGGTAAGCAGTCTCGATGGTCGAGGGATTGGACCAGCCGAACATCTGCCGGTGCAGTTTTTCAGGAAGCTGTTTGCAGAAACTGGAGAAGCCCGTGATCTCGTCGCATTTCGTGATCAGGATGTAGATCGGCAACTGCATGCCGAGGATCTTTTGCGCCTGCCAGAGTTTCTTGTAGAGGTAGGTGGCTTTCTGCTCGAGCTCGAACCGGCGCTCGTGGTCCATCTTGTCGGCCGCGAGAAGATCGGTGCAGGGAATCGTCAGCACGAGACCGTCCAGCGGGCGCTGCGGGCGGTGCTTTTGCAATAAGCGGAGGATCGAGTTCCAGCCGCGATGGTTGGCGGTGCCGTCGTCGCGCAGCACGAAGTCGCCCGAGACGTCCATGACGACGCCGTCGTCGAAGAAGTACCAATTCAGGCGGCGTCCGCTGCGATCGATCAGTTCCTTGACTGTCTCGTGCAGCCCGTTGCTTTCCAGCAGCGATGTTTTTCCGGATTTAGATTCGCCGGCCAGCAGGTACCACGGCGCTCGATAGCGATAGTCGCGGCCGGTGACGTAGGTTTTGAGAATGCGGAGCGCGCTGCGGAACGAACTGCGCAGGTCCATCTCCGACGCGTGTTGCAGAAACTCGATACCCGAAGTCTCTTTCTTGTCGGGCTCGGCTTTCTTGTTCGCGTCAGCCGCAAATGAGATCTTCCGCGACCGCCGGATCACGAGATACAGAAATATCGCCGTGCCTGCCAGCAGCAGGAAGATCGCAATCAATATCAGTAACACGGTGGGAAACGACATTGTTACCTTTGCAGACGTTTAATTGCCTGGGGGCGGAAGTGACTCGAGACGTCGCTCTACGTCGACGATGTCGTCGTTCACTTTTTCGAGTGGCGACGTCAGTCGCCACCAAATTACGTGCGACGCCGCGAGGTACGTGACCAGGACCATGCCGAGTACCGCGAGCCATACACGTGGGTTCGTAAGTTTCTTTCGCTTTTCCTTGCGGACGTTTTGAACGTAGCTGTCAGGGAAGGCGATCTTCGATTCGTTAAGCAGGTCCGCCGGCTTGTTGAAGATGAAGTCGTACAGATCGCGGCGATAGCGGCGCAGTTTGCCGTGGTCGTTCAGGCCGTAGTACTTCCCGCGAAAACCGAGTGACAACGCGCTGAGATACACCGCCGCCAGGCTCCTGTTTGCGGGATCGCGGTGGCGCAACAGTCGGTCGAGCTTGTCGAAGAACTTCTCGCCCGAAACGTGCGATTGAAACAGTGCCGTCTCCAGGAGATTTGACGTCCATGCCGTGCGGCCTTCCCAGTTGAGGTGAACGAAGATGTCGTCGGCGAACGCGGCCATGACGTACTGCGCGTCGAGGTAGTTGTCGGTCGGTTTGCCCGCGGCGCGCAGAATCTGGATACCGTTGCGGCGAAACAGCGTGATCATGTTTTGCCAGACCAGCAGCGTGAGGCTCGTATGTTCGGCGCCTGGTTCGGACATCGTATCGAGCGAGCCGCGAACGGCGAGCGACGTGATCTGTTGTCTTCCGGAAAGAGTGTTGAGCAGCGCGGCGTCGAGCGGCGGGAGTTGCGCGGTGTTTTTATCGCCGTTTTCTACGATCGGATCGGCGGGCGCGACTTCAGCGGCGCACATGCCGCCGCTCGTTTCGATCAGTTGCTTGAGGCGGATGACCTCCGTGTAGAAGTCGCGAAACTGCGCGAGCAGGAACGATTCGTTTTGTTGCATCGCTGTCATCGGTTCTTACCGCTCGTTTTAGAGACAGATCGGGACTGTGCCGCGAGCGCACCCACAGCCGTTTGAAAAAATCAGCGTTTTCAGTGTTGGCTAACCCGGATCTGGAAATCGCAGGCGGTGTGCCGCTTGAGGTCCGTGCTAGTTATCCATTACGTATAAGACTATTTCGCAGGGTCTCGGCCCTTTGGTATTGACGATTTGTAACAGCTTCTCAGGCTCGACGAAATTCTCATCAGGCTTCAGAGAGAAGAGGGCCACTCCTTTCGCAGTGACGACGTCGCCGACTTTTTCCGCGTGTTTCCGCCCGGCGCCCGTGACCCGATTTGCTCTCAATAAATCCATCCTGGTCTTCGACCCGATGAAACAACTCTGGCCCCACTCGATGATCTCTGTTTCGGTCATCCCGTGTTCGCCTTTGATACCGAGCGCCAGTTTCTTCTTCATCCACGTGCCGTCAAACTGAAGCTCGTAAGCGCCGTCGTGATACTTGAACGGGAACGATCTGTAAGTGACCGGAATACCCTGGTCCATTGCACGATCGATGAACTCGAGAACGGGGTGAAACGTCGAGTAGAGGTCGTTGTGGTTGTATGGGTGGAAAGCCGGCGGCACCATGTCCAGTCCGAGCACGGACAGTTGGCCCGCCATGCCACACAACGCGACATAGACCATGTAGGGATGAGCGCAGCCCGTCTGAATCACGGCTTCGAAACGCGGCAGCGCGCCGACGAGACTGAGCATGAGCGTCCTGATCTCGGCTTCATTGCCGAACCGGCTTTTATTACCTGCGGCCCTCGCATCGTCGGCCAAATACATCGCGCGCTTGCGTACTCGCTGCGCGACGTCGGCGCACATTGAGCCGAGATGCTGCGCGGCGGCGGAAGACGCGTCGCCGTCGTGTGCTTTGACGGGAACCGCGAGGACCGGGGGAATGAACTTCTCGTCGAGTGCGAACGAAGAGTCGCGATAGATGATCCGCGCGAGCGGGAAACAGACGTGATCGTTGGGCAGCTTGTTGCCAACGGTCAGGCTGAGCCGCGGCTTGAGTCGAGGAATGGTGCGCGACGATGCCTTCGAGATCTCGTCCGCGACGAGATCGCCTTTGAACGACTCGTAACGTTGCCCATCGCCGTTGCCGTTTCCGTTTCCGTTTGGTCGCGCGGCGACGGCGAGTTGGACCAGCACGCCACGAGTGCCGATAGATTCGCCCTGGCTGCTGAGATCGATCTCGAGTACGCCGTCGCGGCCTGTCTCGTGCAGACCGTGCGAGACGACGAGCCCGTCCGGCATCACGGCTTCGAGCTCGAGGACGCGGAGTGTGCCGCCCGGTAGGCCCACGTTGTCATACTTGAAACGGCGAACTCCCCAACAAAAAGGCGCGAACAACGATGTTCCGTATTGGACCAGCGCCTCGTGCCGGGACGACAGTTGCTGAAAATGCTGCGGAGTTAGCAGCAGACCTTCATGCCATTGAATCGCGTCGGGTATTTCGTAGGCATTCATAAGATTAATTTTGCTCACTTCGAAGGAGCACAGGGCTTCGCAGGTTCTTTGAGCGACTGAACGCACAGGTTGTCTTCGCCAAGCGTGATCAGAACGCCTTTGCGCGGATCGATTGGCGCGCGATGGGCGCCGGCGTTGAAGTAGTTGGCGAAAATCACTCCGCCGACAATCTCGTACTTCACGATGACTCGATCCACTTGGACCTCCTGTCCGGGAACCCACTCCCATCGGTTCGCGCTCAGTCCCGTCTCCTTTGGATAATCGAGTTGGACCTGGCCGCGTTTTTCAAACCATTCGCTGGCTGACATCTTCATCAGTTCCTGCAACAGCTTCTTATCTGAGACAAGGACCAGATCCACTGCGACCGGGTTATTGTTGTTGGCTTTTGGGGAGACATGAACTTTAACGTCGAGTTTGCTCTCGCCGGACGTGCCGGGAATCTTTTTGGGCACTTTCACTTTCGGACACGCGGTTAAGAACAGCAGGGCAACGATTCCGCATGCCGAGAGCAGAAGCGACCGCCTTAACGAGTGCTGATTTTGCATGCTCGTTCGAAACCTCACAGATACACGACGTACGAGAGCTGCTAAGGAAGCTGGTTGTTACGCTCGCGTCAGAGCGAGACGGTCCGGCTCTTGGTTAGATGGTCCAGGGTTCGGTTGATGTAGAGAAAATAGGACCAGTGTCGAATCTTAGCTATCGTTGTTGGTAACAGGGATACCTTCAGTTTAGGTCCGTCAGCTTTCCGCTAACGATTTGTAGAGGAGCGGAGTTTATCGCCGCGAACCTGCGGGATAGACCAGCTATTCGCGGAGTCTACGCTTGCGATTTATGGCTGTCAACATCTTTTTGCAACATGTCTTGCATGGAACCGCAATGAACTCAACCTCCACTTACTAACGCGAGAGTTCTGTGGAAATCCCACCATCAGAAAATTTTTTTCGAGTGTCGCACTTCGTGTAGTGGGCCACCCAAATCGGTGTCGTGCGTGTCCGATCCTGGTCGATATGCTGGGAAAATAAAGGAATTTTGAATCGGCACGGTCGTTGCACCTCGCCGTCGCAACCGGCGCTGAGTCCTTCAGCGTCCATCAGCGAGGAGTGGCAGACCATGAAGCCGACGCACTTAAATGACCCGTTCCACAATCCCTTCCACAATCGTTTCCACGTGCCGGTCCATTCGCGGCTCGACGAGATGCAGGCGTACACGCAAATGGTTTGGCTGAAAGATCCGGCGCCGTCCAGCGACGGATCAGACAACAACCATGCGCGCCGTTGGCTACGCGCGCTTGCCGGCGCGTTTGCGCTGTTGCTGGTTGTGGCCTTTTCCGCCGCGGTAGTGTCGAACGTTTTTGGAAACTAGTTCTCTGCGTATCTCTGCGATGCTCTGTGTCTCTGCGGTAAGTATGGAGTAAAAAGCAATAACCGAAGAGTCGCAGAGGATCGCAGAGATACGCAGAGAAGATTCCGGAAGTAGGGCACTACCCGGAGCAGTGATTGGTTGTGCGATTACGCAGCGCGCCGGCCATGACCGCTGGATGGGTTGCGATCGTCGGGGCTTTTTTCGCCGCGCTCTTTGGCGTCGGGCTCGCCGGCTTCGGCGGCCGCGTTTTCGATTTCGGAGTTTATTTCGCTGCCGATCAGGATGGCGGCGCCCGTCAGGTAGAGCCAGAGCATTAAGATAATGACCGCACCCAGCGAGCCGTACGTTGTGCTGTAC
>DASURS010000080.1:0-2435 GCA_036279935.1 Pyrinomonadaceae bacterium | reverse complement strand
AGCTGCTCTCGTAACGATCGAGAATCGGTTTCAGCTCGGGAGAGGAAAGAAGTCCTTCGTGACTGGTCCAGGCTTCCGCCGGCGTGCCGCCCCACGAAGTATGGATAAGACCGACAGGCAGCTTCAGTCGTTGGTAAATCTCGCGTCCAAAGAAGTAACCGACGCCGGAGAAGTGCGCTGCCTCTTCAGGTGTCGTGACGACCCAGTGTCCCGTAACATCAGCCTGCGGCGTCGTCGCAGGCTTCTTCTCGACCGTGAACAACCTGATCTCAGGATAGTTCGCCTGAGCGAGCGTCTCGGTCGCGTTGTCGGTGTTGACGAGCGGCCACTCCATGTTCGACTGACCGGAGCAGATCCAGACCTCGCCAACCAGCACGTTTTTGATCGTCAGCACGTTGTCGCCTTTGACGATCATCTCCGCTGGGCCACCCTGCTTTAACGGACCGAGCCAGACTTCCCAACGACCCTGCGGGCCGGCGACGGTGTTGACGGATTTCTTGTCGAAGTTGACGGTGACGTGCTCTCCGGGCTTCGCGGTCCCCCAGATGCGGACCTTCACGCCGCGCTGTAACACCATGTTGTCGCCGATGATTGCCGGAAGATGGACCTCCGCGCGCACGACACCGGCGAAGATCATGATTAGCAGCAGCCTGAAAATGTATGGGGACCCGGATTTTGGAATGTTCATGCGAGACGGTACTCGAAAACGAAGCGGCCGATTTGGATCGTTCCCTTGCCGGCGGTTGCGGGTTGAATCAAGAGTGTGCGGACCATGGAGCTCTTCCGGTTGCGAAACGCTTCGACGTCGCCGACGGTGTCGCCGCTCGAAGCGCGATAAAAGGTGATCGTGATGCTGTCCGGCGTCTTACGCTGATAGCCGAAAACGTACTCGCCCGGGTCCAGCGTAAAGTCTCCGATCTGCGTCGGCACCTGGACGATAAAGAAATGAGAATACTTCCCTTCCGCCGAGTAGCCGGCGGTGATCATCACCACGCCCGCGATGAACTTGCCCTTGCCGTCGGTAACCCCCGACGCCGTGCGAAACTCGGTTTCAATGTTCTCCTTGATCACAGCCGCGCGAGCAGGAATGACTTTCCTCAACTCGGTTTCGGACGCGACGCGCCAGCCGGCCGGACTGGGAGCGTGCGCAGCCAGCGAAACCGTCCAGATCAGCATCAGCAACGCCAGTGCGTTCGCGAGTTTCTTCTTCATCAAATTCTCCACCCGATTTCCTGAAGGTTGGCGCTCCTCATAATTACATGAGTTTCTCGGAATGTTAAAGTATGCGCTGTAAACATGCGTCGCCTACGACAATTTTCAGTTGCCGCGGCCGTTCTTCTTCTAGCCATCACGACTTCTCCGGCCCTCGATCCGAACAGAAGCCTGAGCGAGTTTGGCCACCAATCGTGGCTGACTGAAAACGGGCTGCCCCAGAATACGGTGCAGTCGATCGTCCAGACGCAGGATGGCTATCTTTGGATCGGAACGCAAGAAGGTCTCGCTCGTTTCGACGGCATAAATTTCACCGTCTTCGACAAAGAGAACACGCCCGCATTCAAAAGCAACGACGTCCGTTTTCTGCAACAAGACCGGCAGGGACGATTGTGGGTCAGCACTTCGTACGGGCTCGTCTGCCGGCACAACGGGGAGTTCACCAGTTATACCGTAAACGAGGGGCTGCCTGATAACAGCATCGGACCCGTCGTCGAGGACACGGGCGGCAACGTTTGGATCGGAACTGCCGCCGGACTCGCGCGTTATGAAAACGGGAAGTTCAAAACGTTTACGACAGACAACGGACTCTCGGGCAATCTGATCCAGACGCTGTACGCGAGATCGGATGGAACGCTCCTCGTCGGAACGTCCGCCGGCGTTCAGTCACTCAGTGGCGATCAGTTTACCGCCTGGTCCATTCCGAATGTGCCGCCCGCGAACATCACCGCAATTGCCGAGGGACGGAACGGTCAGTTCTGGTATGGCACACTCAACGGTCTTTACTGGGCCTCGCGATCAACTGCCGGCCCAACCGCGTTCCAGTTGCCGGATAATCGAATAAGAACGTTGCTGGTGGACCGTGAGGGCGCACTGTGGGTCGGCACTTCCGGTGGCGTCGTGCGAATTCAAAACGGGAAAGTCGAGACGTTCGCTTCGGCCAACGGCCTGTCGAGCAATCTCGTGCTCTCTATCTTCGAGGATCGCGAAGGCAGCATCTGGATCGGCACCGAGGCGGGCGGACTCAACTTACTCAAAAGCAAAAAGTTCACGACATTCACAACCCGCGAAGGTCTGCCGAGCGACCTCGTCAAAGCCATCTACCAGGACGTGAAGGGCGGAATCTGGATCGGCTCGAATGGCGGCGGGCTGACGCTCTTCAAGGACGGCAAGTTCACGACCTGGACCACCAAAGACGGGCTGTCGAGCGACGTCGTCCTCTC
>DASURS010000079.1:0-5039 GCA_036279935.1 Pyrinomonadaceae bacterium | reverse complement strand
ATTGCTGGAACAACTGAAAAAGGCGCTGCACGAAACAGATGCCGGCGTCCCTCGTGGGGCGCTGGATCTGTTTTGGGCGCGTCTTGCCGTGCATATTCGCGCTGAGCATCTTCGTCTTTTTCCAGCGGTGTTAAGCGCTGCCCAGAGAAGCAATTCGATTCCGCTCGATACCGTGCAGTCAGTGATCGCTCAATTGCGTGACGATCATGACTTCTTCATGCACGAGCTAGGCGTGGCGGCGGCGAAAACGCCTAACATCGAGGAAATCGCGCCAATCATAAAAAGAGTCGAAGCTCGACTTGCCGATCACAACGATCTCGAAGAGAATCAGATCTATTCCAGGGTCGGATCGATGCTGAGTGACGACGAGCAGGCGCAACTATTGCGGCAGATAGATGAAGAACTGCTTAAGCGTCCACAGAGGTTTACGGCGGAAGACTGGCTCGGGTAATTGCCACGAACCGCCATGTTAGACAATCGAAAGTCAGACAATCGAAAACCTATACTGCTTGCGCTCGCGGCATCTTTCCTGCTGACCGTCCTCATCGTCGTCGGCTCTCGTAATCTCGAACACTACGACTCCGCGCTTTTCGGGTACACGATTGCGAGTGTGGTTGCGTTCGGCGCGATCGTTTTTCGCTACGCGATCTGGCTGAGACGTCCGGCGACGAGGGTCTACTGGCGTCGCGGCTGGAAACTCTACCTGCAACGCGAGAAGTTTCTGCAAAACACCGCCAACTCCGCAAAGACACTTGCCACCAACCTTGTTGCGCAGCGGTTTATCTTCAAACGCGGGTTCTCGCGTTGGGCAATGCACTTCCTGATCATGTGGGGATGCGTGCTGTCGGCGTTGATTACGTTCCCGCTCGTGTTTGGCTGGGTGCATTTCAAGCTGGAAGGTGATCTCGGTTATCGCGCGTACGTCTTCGGATTTCCGCTGAACGTGATGCAGGGCCGAAGCCTCATCGCATGGATCACGTTTCACGCGCTCGACTTTACGGCGGTGATGGTGATCATTGGGTGCGCCATCGCCATTCACCGGCGGCTCCGCGACCGCGGCGCGATCGCGTTGCAACAGTTTACGCTCGACTTCGTGCCTCACATGTTGCTGATCGCGATCTCAGTTACCGGACTGATGCTTACGGCGTCGAGTCTCTGGCTGAACGGCTACATGTATCACTTCGTCGCGCTGACGCATCAGGCGACGGTGATCATGACGCTCTTTTATCTTCCGTTCGGCAAGTTGTTTCACGTCGTTCAGCGTCCCGCCTCGATCGGCGTCGAGCTTTATCACGAGCGAGCGCGCGAAATGCCGCAGGCGCAATGCGCTCGCTGCGGAACGGAGTTCGTGGGCCAACTCTGGCTCGACGATCTCAAGACGGTGGTAGACAAACTCGGTTTCGATTATTCGATGGGCGACGGAAGAACGCTCCAGGATTTCTGTCCTCGCTGCAAGCGCATCATGCGCGGACTTTCATACGCCACGTTGCCGCGCACGACAGAAAAGGTGTTCCA
This sequence comes from Pyrinomonadaceae bacterium, assembly GCA_036279935.1. Lineage (GTDB taxonomy): Bacteria > Acidobacteriota > Blastocatellia > Pyrinomonadales > Pyrinomonadaceae > PSRF01. Next base: position 3,524 of record DASURS010000079.1, on the reverse strand, counting down.
GGGCTCGAGAGTGAGTCATGAGCAGAGTAGAGAACCTTGATCAAATCATAGAGACGTACGGTCCGCACCTGCACGACGCGCCGCACGACGGCTGGCGCGCCGATCGCGTGATCGACAAGATCGTGCCGACGCATTGTCCGTATTGCGCGGTCCAGTGCGGCATGAACCTGCTGGTCGAACAGGATCACGTAGTCGGCTTCGAGCCGCGTTACGACTTTCCCGTCAACGAAGGCCGGCTCTGTCCGAAAGGAGTGACGGCGTATCTTCAGGTCCACCATCCTGATCGCCTGCTGCACCCGTTGATCAAACGCAATGGGCGATTCGAACGCGCCTCGTGGGACGAAGCGCTCGATCTCGTCGTCACGAAATTTAAAGAGTTGCAGGCGAGCTACGGCAAGGATTCGATCGGCGTCTATTCGGGTTCATCGTTGACGACAGAAAAGACTTACCTGATGGGCAAGTTCGCGCGTGCGGGCCTCGGCACTCGTTACGTCGACTACAACGGCCGCCTGTGCATGGTGTCGGCCGCTGCCGGAAACAACAAGGCATTCGGAATCGATCGCGCCGCGAACCCCTGGACTGACATTCCACTCGCCGAGGTCCTGTTGATTGCCGGCTCAAACTGCGCCGAAACGTTTCCGGTGCTGAACAAGTTCCTATGGCAACAGCGCGACAATGGCGGACGCTGGATCGTCGTCGATCCACGCGAGACGGCAACGGCGCGTCAGGGCGATCTTCATCTTCAATTACGGCCCGGAACTGACGTCGCACTCGCGAACGCGATGTTGCACGTCCTGATTCAGGAAGAGCTGGTCGATCAGGAATTCATCGACGCGCGGACTAACGATTGGGAAGCGACGCGAGCGCTGGCGCTGCGCTACACGCCGAGTGTCGCCGCTGAAATCACGGGCGTTCCTGTTGAAAAGATCGTCGAGGCGGCGCGTCTTTACGGACGCGCCACGACCGCGATGGTCATGCACGCGCGCGGCATCGAACACCACACCAACGGCGTCAACAACGTGCTCTCGTACATCAATCTCGTCCTCGCGACGGGAAAGATTGGTGCGCCCGGACGCGGCTACGGAACGATAACGGGCCAGGGCAATGGGCAGGGCGGACGCGAGCACGGACAGAAAGCCGATCAGCTTCCGGGCCAGCGCAACATCTCGAATCCCGAGCATCGCAAACACGTCTGCCAGGTTTGGGGCCTGCCGGAAGATGAACTGCCGCAGGCGGGCGTTTCCGTTGTCGAGATGTTCGGCAAGATGCGTGAAGGCGAGATTCGCGGACTCTTGTCGATCTGCAACAACGTAATGGTCAGTTTGCCTGACATCAACGAAGTGCGGCGCTCGCTCGAAGGGCTTGATTTCTATGTTTGCATCGACTTTTTCATGTCGGAAGGCGCGCGCTACGCCGACGTCGTGTTGCCGGGATCGGCGTGGAGTGAAGACGAAGGCGTGACCTGCAACAGTGAAGGCCGAGTGGTAAAGATCAACAAGGCCAACAATCCGCCGGGCGAGGCGCGCGCTGACTGGTGGATCATCCAGGAGATTGCGCGGCGCATGGGTCGAGGAAAGTATTTTTCGTTCAACTCGCCGCGAGAGATTTTTGACGAGCTGCGCGTCGCGTCACGCGGCGGAAACGCGGACTACTACGGCATCACGTGGGAAAAGGTCGAAGCGAACAACGGCATTTTCTGGCCCTGTCCGACCGAAGATCATCCGGGCACTCCGCGTCTCTTCGAAGATCGTTTCTATCATCCTGACGGAAAAGCGAAGTTCCACGCGATCGAATACCACCCACCGAACGAAGTGCCGGACGAAGAGTTTCCGCTGGCGCTGACGAGCGGACGAGTGGTCTATCAATATCTTTCCGGCAATCAAACGCGGCGCATCGGTTTTCTGGTCGAACAGTGCCCGGAGCCTTACGTCGAGGTCCATCCGGAAACGGCCCTGAAGCTGAAGATCAACGATGGCGAGCGAGTGCGCGTCGTGTCGCGTCGCGGTGAGGGCGTCTTTCCGGTGCTCGTGGTGCGTACGATTCGTCCGGACACGATCTTCATTCCTTACCATTGGGGCGAGCAGTTGGCCGTCAATCAGTTGACGAACCCGGCGCTTGATCCCGTTTCGAAAATTCCCGAGTTCAAGGCGTGCGCCGCGCGAATCGAGAAGATCCATTCGCGGCAGTTGCCAATCATGGGCCGCCAGCGAAAAGGCGCTTCGCTGAGCGAGGTGCGGAGAGGATAGCGATGGAAGAGACGATGTTCATCGATCCACAGCGGTGCATCGGTTGCCGCGCCTGCGTGGCGGCGTGCCGCGAGTGTGCGACGCATAAAGGCTACTCGATGATCTTTGTCGATTACATCGATCGCGCCGAGACGACGGCGACGATGCCGACACTGTGCATGCACTGCCAGGAGCCGACGTGCGCGCTCGTTTGTCCGGCGGACGCGATCAAGGTTTCCGAAGACGGTGTGGTGATGTCGGCACTGAAACCGCGCTGTCTCGACTGCCGCAATTGCGTGAACGCGTGTCCGTTCGGCGTGCCAAAGTACAACACGCAGATGCACCTCCAGATGAAGTGCGACATGTGTTACGACCGATCGTCTGAAGGGCTGAAGCCGATGTGCGCGAGCGTTTGTCCGACGGGTGCGATCTCGTTTGGTAAATACGAAAACATCGTGCCGCTGCGGCGTACGAAGCCGGTGAACGTTCACGTGTTTGGAAATCAGAAGGTGGAGACGAAGGTTTACCTCATGCTGCCGACTGACGCAGACGAAGTGAAGGTCGATGGTTGCGGAGTGTTCGAAGGAATGCTGACGCCCGTCGACGCCGAAACTCCAACCGCCGAATCGTGGATCGATACGCAAGTTGAACATTCAGACAAGAGCAACGAGTTCTGACGAGCGATGAGTAATCTTTCAGACACAATCAGGCGAGTCGTTGAAAACGGGGAGCTTTCCGACGAAAGAGACGTGCGCCTTGCGACCGAGCCTTACCAGGCGGATTTTCCGTACGAGCGTGAGGAAGAGGCGCAGGTGACGCGGCGTGAGTTCTGTAATTTCCTGGGTCTGACGTCGGCGGCACTGTTCGTCGGCGCGGCAGGTTTCGCGGCTAAGGCGGCGATCGACGCGCGGGAGTCGGAAACGTTTGCGGCCGCGAGGATCGAAGGCGCGCAAACACTCGCGCCGAATGCGAGTCTGAACTTCAATTATCCGACGGAACGCGACTCCGCGATTCTGATTCGCTCCGCCGATGGCACGTATCACGCTTACGGACAGAAATGCACGCACCTGAGCTGTCCAGTCTACTACTCGCGCGATCACCAGCGGCTCGAGTGTCCGTGTCATGAAGGCGCGTTTGATGTGAACACCGGAAACGTGCTGTATGGTCCACCACCGCGTCCACTGGACGCGATCGCCATTGAAGAGCGCGACGGCGAGGTTTGGGCCACCGGCAGGAAGGCGATTTCCTAGTATGAAGACCAAGCCCGGTAGTGCCGCTGTCTTTCAGGCCCGTCTGATC
>DASURS010000078.1:0-11331 GCA_036279935.1 Pyrinomonadaceae bacterium | reverse complement strand
ATATCAATGCCTAAAGTCCAAGCTGAAACCGCCACTGGTCTCGTCGAAACTGAACCGCCTGCCGGGAAGAAACTGGTGCTGGCGCTGGAAGATGCTGGTATCGACATTCTGCACCGGTGCGGCGGCAATGCTCGTTGCACTACGTGTCGCGTTGAGGTGCTTGAAGGTGAGCCTGGGGAGATGCAGGAGTTGGAGCGGAATCGTCTTGCCATGGAATCCGAGCTCGCGGCGAATGTTCGACTGTCGTGCCAGATCCACGTCAACAGCGATCTGAAGGTCCGGGTTATCAATCAGGTCAGTACGCGCGGCATTGACGCCGGCCCACGTCCGGTGGATTGATTAGATTTTAAGCCTATGAGTGATTCGCTTTGGACCGCACGGGCCTCTGGCGGATCTCACATGGATCATGTAATCTTCGCGCGGTAACTCCAAACATCACGGAGGACGTATGCTAACTGAGTCAACTGCTCATCTCCCCATCAGTCTGGCTATGCTTCAGGATCTGTTTCACTCTCCTGACGGCGACGCTCTAATGCGAATCATCTTCCGGTGGTTGCACTTTGTCGCCGGCATCACCTGGATCGGAATGCTCTACTTCTTCAATCTCGTCAACGTTCCGTTCCAGAAAGGCCTCGACGCCGACACCAAGAAAAAGGTGAACCCGGATCTGCTGGGCCGCGCCCTCTGGTACTTCCGTTGGGGCGCTCTCATCACAGTGCTCGCCGGTTTGGCGTACTTCGCGATGTATATCCTCAAAGCCGACGTGGGGAACGCGAACAGCCTCGGCGGCGGCCACATCAATCTCGGATTTGTGCTTTTCGCCTGGCTGACCTACCCGGTGGTCCTGTTCCTGCTCGAGTTTCTGATCATCAAGAAAGTGCCGGCACTCATCAAAGACGGCAGGATCTTCGCGGTCGTCATGTTCTTCCTCGTGGCGTTCGTCACCTGGGGACTGGTCCGGTTCTTCAACGCCATGCTGACGGTGAACGGACAAAGCTGGGCCAGCAACAAGTCGTACTCGATCGGCATCGGCGGCGCTTACGGCATCGTGATGCTGCTGAACGTGTGGGGCATCATCTGGCCCAACAACAAACGGATTCTCGCGGCGACCGCCGGCACCGGTCCGGCTGCGCCGCCTGAGCTTGCCCGCCAGGCTTTCATCGCCTCGCGAACGAACACTTGGCTTTCGTTGCCGATGTTGCTGTTCATGGGCACGTCGCACGGCGACTGGGTGATCTTCGGAAAGTAAAGAGCTTTAGCCGCAAAAAGGCACAAAAAGACACAAGAACAAGCTACTCGTTTGTTTACTTGTGTGTTTTGTGCCTTTTCGTGGCACTAAATCACGAGCCTCACAACGTATTCGCGACACTCGCTCCTTATATTCTTCACATTCCCCAACAAAGCAAAAACGGGAGGTGTGTAATGAGCTCAGTTAGCTCTTATAAACCGCGGCAGTTCAATCTGAGCGGTCTCAACGGGATTTCAGATCAAACATTGGAAATGCATTTCAAGCTGTACGAAGGGTACGTCAAGGAAACTAACAATCTGACGGAGAGGATCGCGGAGTTCATCAGCGACGGAAACGTCGACCAGGAAGAGATGCCTGCGTATTCCGAGCTCACGCGGCGGCTGGGATTCGAGTACAACGGCATGGTGCTGCACGAGTACTACTTCGACAATATGAAAAGCGGCGGCGGCAGCGGCGATCCGCAGAAGACGTCAGAGTTTGCGAGAGCGGCGGAGGGAAGTTTCGGGAGTTATGAAATCTGGAAGGCTGACTTCGTCGGCATCGGGAAGATGCGCGGCGTTGGTTGGGCCATCTGCTATCAGAACCCGGCGAACGGGCGGCTTTCGAATCACTGGATCACGTTGCACGAGACTGGCAACGTCGCCGGATTTAATCCGATTCTGGTGATGGACGTTTGGGAGCACGCGTTCCTGCTCGACTACAAACCCGCTGAACGGCCGAAATACATTGAAGCGTTCTTCTCGAACATCGCGTGGGATGCCGTAGAGGAACGCCTCAAGAGAATTACGGGCGTCCAATCCGCGCGCGCTTAGGCTTTTAAATCTATATGTGAGGTTCGCTGGAATCCGGGCAGGCCCCTGGCGAACCTCACGTGATTAGTTCTGGGGCAGCGGCGGTTTTTTCAGGTTGCAGTCGACTGTCAGCGAGCGGAGGAAGTTCAGTATATCTTCACGCTGCTCCGGCAGGACCTTCTGCGGCTGCAGGTTCTTCTTATCGAGGTACTGGTTCGGCTTCCCACCGGCCAGCATGATATCGACGGCCTCCTCGAGCGTCTTCGCACTGCCATCATGAAAATACGGCCCTGACCTCGCGACGTCTCTCAACGTCGGCGTCTTGAACGCTCCCGTATCTTCCGGCTTTTTCGTGAAGTTGGCCCGCCCGCCATCGGGATTCGGCTGGTCCATGCCGATGCCGATGTTGTGATACTGCATATCCGTAAATAACACGCCATCGTGGCAGTTGGTGCACTTGATACTCTGAAAAATATTCCAACCGCGAAACGCACTCTGGCTGATCGCACTGTTATCGCCGGCCTTCCAACGATCCCACGCAGTGTTTCCAGCGATCAGCGTCCGCTCGTACGCCGCGATCGCTTTCATCATGTTGTCAGCCGTCGCGTCGCTCTGAAAAACTTTCTGAAACTGCGCCCGGTATCCTTGCAACCCGTTGATCTTTGCGACGATCTCGTTCGCCTTATCGCCGACCCCCATGTTTCCGCCCGTCCACGCCGCCATCGCCTGCTTTTCGAGCGACGGGCTGCGTCCGTCCCAGTAAAACTCCTTGTGATAGCCGATGTTCCACAGCGTCGGGCTGTTGCGCGTCAACTGCTTGTTCTGCGCGCCGACAGCCTTCGGCAGGCCGTCAGTCAGACCATGCTCGCAAACGTGACACGAGTAACACGACCGCGATCCGTCGATACTGAGTCGTTCGTCGAAGAACAACTGCCGGCCCAGGGCGACCTTCTCCGGCGTCATCGGATTGTCGCCGGGAATCGACATCGCTTCGTAGGTAGCGAGTTGCGCGGGTAGCGGTTGAATCTCGGGCGTGAACCCGCCGGCGCTGGTTTCGGTACTGTTGCGGTGGCACGATAACGTGAACGCTGCGACGAGCGTAAACACAAGAAGATACAGTTTTTTGCTGCTCATAAATTTTGACCCTGAGAAAGCGATTGTTGGACCGTCCGCGGATTCTTACATTTGCCTTTGCGAAATGTCTAGATTAAATGTGTATGTGATGAGAGTTATGTTCGCAGTTTTGATCACGGCTTTGCTGCTCGCCGGGTGCTCAGGAAAGAACGACAACGAGCACACGACGGCGACGACGATCGTTCCACCACCCCAGCAACAGGTGTTGCGCGCGGAGTTGCGGGCTGGTCCACAAGAGACGCCGGACACGGCCGAGGATCCGAGTAAGCCGTTGTTACTCCTGAACATTCCGCAAACGACAATTCGTGATAGTGAGGAATTGGTGGTGAATTTTGTTCTGGGCAATGCAGCGCTTAAGGGCGACGGCGGCGAATACCGCATCCGCTATATGGTGGACGATGGAGACATGCAGTGGATCGACCGCTGGCAACAGCTTGCGTTGGCAGGTTGGCTTCCGGGTAACCACATACTGCGCGTGGAACTGATAGCGCCGGATGGCTGGCCACGCGCCACGGCGATTCGCGAGATAACGGTCGAAAAGTGAAGCCACAAAAAGGCACAAAAGGAACAAGAGTGAAACTGTTCCATGAACTCGTGGTCGAAGCTGCGAACTGCACGCAGTGTCCGGCGATGTGCGGCCGCAGCGCAGTCCTGAGCTCGCTGAACGGTTCGCCGGAAGCGCGCATCATGTTTATCGGCGAAGCGCCGGGACGAAAAGGCGCCGATCGCACGCGGATCCCGTTTTCCGGCGACCAATCAGGCGCGAACTTCGATCGGTATCTGAACTCGATCAACCTGACGCGCCGGCAGATCTTCATCACCAGCGCCGCGTTGTGTAATCCACGCGCCGAATCAGGCGCGAATCGCAAACCGAGTCAGAAAGAGCTGGCGAACTGTTCCAGCTTCCTCCGCCGGACGATCGAGCTTGTAGATCCGCGCGTGATCGTGACGCTGGGCTCGGTTGCGCTCGAAGCGTTGAAGCGTATTCAGTATCATGAGTTGACACTGAAAGAGTCGGCATCGCGCATTCACTCGTGGAATGGCCGAGTGCTCGTGCCGATTTATCATCCCAGCCCGCAGGTGCTTGCGTCGCACCGGCGAGAAGCGGAGCAGTTGCAGGATTACCAGGTGGTGGCGAAGGCGATACATGAATGACTATCAATGCGTACGCGAGGGCGGCGCGGGTTTAATCGATCTTTCCGCGTTGCGCGGGCGGATACAAGTTTCAGGTTCGGAAGCCGTCATGTTCCTGAACGGGCTGATCACGAACGACATCAAGAACGCGACCGAGACGAGTTGGCTGCCGGCCGTGTTTCCGACTGTCCAGGGACGTTTGATCGGCGCTGTTCGCATCCTGCGCGACGACAACGGTTTCTTAATCGACACAGAAACCGCATCGCACGACGCGGTTTTAAAAACAATTTCGCGGTTCACGCTGGCGGGTGATTTCAAGGTTTCGGATGTTACTTCTGAAATTGCATTGCTGACAGTACAGGGTAGACGCGCCGGTGAAGTCATCAAGAACACGGATCTTCGAGTCATACCTGCTACACACACAGCCGAGGTCGGATTTGATGTTTTGACGACGGCGCCCGTTACAGAGCAACTCGTTGCGGCAGGGGCGCAACTCGTCAGTCCTGAAACTTTTGAAATTTTACGGATTGAAGCGGGAATAGCGCGTCACGGGCAGGACATGGATGAAACGAATGTCGTGCTCGAAACGAACCTCGACGACGCGATCAGTTACACGAAAGGCTGCTATTTGGGCCAGGAGATCATCGTCCGCATCAAACACCGCGGACACGTTGCCAAAAAGCTGACGGGGCTCACGTTCGAGGCGCAGGTTCAGCCACAAGCGGTCATTTCGTCAGAAGACGGAAAAGAGATCGGACGCGTGACGTCCGCAACCTACTCGCCAACGCTCGAACGTCACATCGCGCTGGGTTACGTGAGATACGAACATCTCGCACCCGGCACGAAAGTGAAATCAGGCGACGTCACCGGAACAGTTACAGAACTTCCTTTCGTCCGTGGTAGCTGGTATGAGTGAAAAAGATCTTGATTACGTTCAGGCGCAACTCGCCTACTCGATCATCGAAAATCTGATCGAGCACACGCGCATCGTCAGCGACCTGATCGCTTTGATGGCCCAGGTGCTCGACGAGGACACGACGAAAGCATTGACGCAGACCCCAACCTGGACCGCGTATCTCGACAGCCGTCGCGCGATGGAAAGAACAAAGACTGATATCGAGAAGTTCGCGGAAGTCTTGCAGGAAATGAAACCGGACGAGTGATCAGGAAACGCGGCACTTAATCAAGTTAACGATCCCCAGCAGCCTGCTCTTCACGTCGACAACTTCCAGTCCCGCTTCACTCACCAGCTTCGCCGTCCGCCGGTTCACGTGATCGTCGAACAATCGCACCGTAAACACGTTCAGCAGATCGAACAACGGCCCGAGAATACCTCGCGGACGCACATGCTCCAGCAAAACGACCATGCCGCCCGGACGCACGACGCGCCGCAACTCGCCAAACGCGCGCAGCGGCGATTCAACCGAACAGAAGACAAGCGTCGCGAACGCCGCGTCGAATGAATCGTTCTGGAATGGCAGCTCTTCAGCGCGGTTCTGGAGCAGTTGCACGCGCGGTGGCCGCGGCTTGTCGCGCGCGATCTTCAGCATCTCGCGGCTGAACTCAGTCGCGACGCCGTGCGCGTCCGGCGGATAGTGAACAAAGTTCAAACCCGTTCCGGCGCCGATTTCGAGAACCCGTCCGGCCGGCAGTGAACGCAGAACCTCGACGCGCAGACCGGCGAGGCCCCAGCGCTGCAACGGGCTCATGACGCCTTCGTAATGTTCGGCGAAGTCGTCGTATCGAGCCCGTGACATTTTCCGTTTCTCATTTTCCATTTCTCATCTGTCATTCAAGGATCAAATGACAAATGGAAAATGGAAAATGACAAATGGAAAATACTAACGGATCATCATGATCACCTGGCGTTCGCGTCCACCGTCAAACTCGCACAGGAACACGCCCTGCCAGCGGCCGAGCAACAGCTTGTCATCTGCAAATGGGATGGTGACGGACGAACCGACCAGGCTCGCTTTGATGTGGGCATCGGAATTCTGTTCGCCGTGGCGAAAGCCCATGCCGTGTTGCGGAATCAGAGTGCGGAGCGCGTGCAGCATGTCGCGCGGCACGTCGGGGTCGGCGTTTTCGTTGATGGTGAGTCCGGCGGTGGTGTGTTGGACGTAGAGAACGACAATGCCTTCCTGAACGCCCGCTTCCCGCAATTTCTGGTTGACGAGATCGGTGAACTCGACGAGTTCTTCGCGATTACGAGAGCGGACGTTCAGGACAAACACGGATCTATTGCTTGTTGTCGCCGGATGCTTTGCGCTTGAGCAGCGCCCATCCGGTCGGAAGCACGGCGGCTGCGAGCGCGATCTTGATCACGTCGCCGGGAAGAAATCTCATGACCGCCAGTTTGAACGAGATATCGAGCGGCGTATTCGTGATCACCGAATACCACGCCCAACCGCTGAGAAGAATGACGGCGGAGCCGATCGCCATCGCGGCCGCCGCCGTGTGATAGCGCTTGTCCCAACCGTGCTCGGCAAACGCGCCGGTGATGAACGCCGCCGCGGGAAACGCGACGAGGTAACCGCCGGTCGGTCCGAAGAAACGCACGAGCCCGCTGCCGCCGGCCGCAAAGAACGGCAACCCGACCGCACCTTCGATCAGATAAGCCGCCACCGCCGCCGCACCCAGACGCGATCCGAGCAACGCGCCGGTCAACAGGACAGCAAACGTCTGTCCCGTGATCGGCACGTCCCCCAGCGGAAGCGTAAACTGCGCGCACGCCGCGATGAACAGACTGAAAACGATCGCGACACCGAACGATCGCGTCGAGTCGAGTGGCGCAAGCGCTGAGCCTATTAACGTGTCAGTCGTTTGTGTATGAATCATGATTGTGTTTTGAGCTTTGTACTTGGTGCTTAGTGCTTTGTCGCTATTCGATTGGTCTAACTCAATCGAATCTTGCACGTGCGTGCAAAGTACAAAGTACTAAGCACCAAGCTCTAGTCTAGTCTCCTGCCGCTGACTTCACGACTTCTCGCTCGGCCGTCGCCGGCTCAATCGCCGTCGTCCCGATGCGCATGCCGTGGAACGAACGCCAGAGGAAGAACACCGAGACGAGGAAAAATACTAAAGCCAAAATGTGTGTCAGCAGCGTTTCACCGTTATTGCGCGCCGTCAAACTCACCGCCAGCTCAACCGCGAGCAAGCCGAACAGCGTCGTAAACTTGATTACTGGATTCATCGCCACCGATGACGTGTCCTTGAACGGATCGCCGACAGTGTCGCCGACGACCGTCGCATCATGAAGCGCGGTACCCTTCATCTTCAAATCAACTTCGACGACTTTCTTCGCGTTGTCCCATGCGCCGCCGGCGTTCGCCATGAAGATCGCCTGGTACAGACCAAACACCGCGATCGAGATCAGGTAGCCGATGAAGAAGAACGGTTCGACAAACGCGAACGCCAGTGTCGAGAAGAACACCGTCAGAAAGATATTGAACATGCCCTTCTGCGCGTACTGCGTGCAGATGTGCACAACTTTCTTACTGTCTTCGACGGACGCCTTCTCGACGCCTTCGAGCCGGATGTTCGCCTTGATGAACTCGACCGCGCGGTAGGCGCCGGTCGTCACCGCCTGGATCGAAGCGCCGGTGAACCAGTAGATAACCGCGCCGCCCGTGATCAGTCCGAGCACAAACGGAGCGTGCAGCAGCGACAGGCTTTCGGTGTTGATGCGCAGACCGTCTGTCAGCGCCATGATGATCGAGAAGATCATCGTCGTCGCGCCGACCACCGCGGTTCCGATCAGCACCGGTTTCGCTGTTGCTTTGAACGTGTTGCCGGCGCCGTCGTTTTCTTCGAGCAGGTGTTTCGCGCGCGCGAAGTTTACGTTGACGTTGAAGTCTCTCTTCACTTCTTCTTCGACGTTCGGAACTTGCTCGATCAGCGACAGCTCGTAAACAGACTGCGCGTTGTCAGTCACCGGGCCGTACGAGTCCACGGCGATCGTCACCGGACCCATGCCGAGGAAGCCGAACGCGACGAGACCGAAACCAAACACCGGCGCAGCTACGGGATCGACCATCAACGCGCCTAATGCCAAATTGTCCGCGGTACCGAGGTTCGTGAAGAAATACGCGATGGCCATGAGACCGACGATGCTGATGCCGAGCCAGTAAGCCGAGAAGTTTCCGGCGACGAGGCCGGAAAGAATGTTCAACGACGGGCCGCCTTCCCGCGAGGATGTTACGACCTCGGCTACGTGACGCGATTCGGTTGACGTAAACACTTTGACGAGCTCGGGAATGATCGCGCCGGCGAGCGTGCCGCACGAGATGATGCAGGCGAGTTTCCACCACAGCGTTGTGTTCCCGGCCAGTTCCGGAATAGTCAGCCACGAAACGACAAACGTTATCGCCACGGAAACGATCGACGTGATCCACACGAGCGACGTCAGCGGCGCTTCGAAGTTCATCTTATCGGCTGTCTTGTAGCGGGCCTTGGCGATCGCGTCGTTGACGAAGTAGGAAAGCGCGCTAGCGATGATCATCATGACGCGCATGATGAAGATCCAGACCAGCAACTGCACCTGCACGCGCGGGTTCGAGACGCCCAGCAGGATGAAGGTGATCAACGCGACGCCCGTCACGCCGTAAGTTTCGAAACCATCGGCGCTGGGTCCGACCGAGTCGCCGGCGTTGTCGCCGGTACAGTCGGCAATGACGCCGGGGTTGCGCGCGTCGTCTTCCTTGATCTTGAAGACGATCTTCATCAGGTCGGAACCGATGTCGGCGATCTTGGTGAAGATGCCGCCGGCGATACGCAGCGCGGCCGCGCCGAGCGACTCACCAATGGCAAACCCGATGAAGCACGGTCCGGCGTAACTGCCAGGAATGAACAAGAGGATGCACAGCATGATCAGCAGCTCGACGCTGATCAGCATCATGCCGATGCTCATGCCCGCTTTCAGTGGAATCGCATAGAGCGAAAACGGCTTGCCTTCGAGGCTCGCGAACGCGGTGCGCGAGTTGGCGAACGTGTTGACGCGGATGCCGAACCACGCGACGCCATAGCTGCCGGCGATACCGACGAGGCTGAACAGCAGAATGATGATGACCCTCAGTGGCTCGAAACCGGACAGGACGCCGAAGTAGAGCACGATGACGACCGCGATAAACGCCTCGAGGATGAGAATGAATTTGCCCTGCGTGATCAGGTACGTTTTGCACGTCTCGTAGATCAGTTCCGAGATCTCACGCATGGCGCGGTGTACGGGCAACCGCTGCAAATTCATATAGATGGCGAGGCCGAAGCCGAGTCCGAGGATGCAGATGACGATGCCGAACAGGAGCAGGTTGTGACCGTTGATTCCGTTGAGGAAGGTCACGTCGGCCAGGTTCGGGAGTTCGAGATTTGCTTCGCCGCCGGGGCTATGTTGGGCGTAAATCGGCGTCGCCAGGAGTAAAGAGGTAACGGTAGCCGCAGTAATAATTGCTGCTTGCCGCAGTTTTCGAGATAGTTCCACTGTTGGAGATTCCTTTCGAGCGTCTAGATAAGCCGCGTATTATCCACAGATTACACCGATTTTTCAAAGACAGGTTCGGGAATTTGTGTGATCCGCGGGCGCCGGCCGGTCCGCAACCAGCGGCGGATCGAGTCAATCATGATGACGACGGCCGCCGCCATGATGATGGCGGTGAGGCTCGTGTTGATGAGGCCTTGCATTGACGTCTCCTGTTTTTGCGCCAGCGGCCAGAAGATGTCGGTTATCGATTTGAAGCCTGCGACCAGCGTAGTCGTGCTTACGAACGCGAGCGGCACGAGCGTCACCCACGCATACTTCGCCTTGCCTGAGTTGATGATGATGGTGGTGGCGACGCATAGAGCTACGGCGGCCAGTAGTTGATTCGCGATGCCGAACATCGGCCAGATCGTGCTGATGGATCCGGACCAGATGAACGCCGCCCAGGCAGTGACGACTAAAGCCGAAGTCACGACAGAGCCGGGCAGCCAGTTTGGCTCTTCCAGTTTTCGATAAAACCTCCCGCCAAACTCACCGACAAGGAAACGAGCGACGCGCGTGCCGGTGTCGATCGTCGTGAGGATAAAGAGCGCTTCGAACATGATCGCGAAGTGGTACCAATACTTCATCAGTCCGCCGAACCCGGGAATGCCATCGAAGATCTTCGCGATGCCGAGCGCGAGCGTGACAGCGCCGCCAGTGCGTCCGCGCAGGTTCTTCTCGCCTGATTCCGCTTCGAGATGATCGATCTCCTTCGGTTGAAGGTTGAAGCCTTCCGCGGAGTGCGTTTCGACGAGGCGCACGTAAGCAGCTTTTTGCTGGTCGGTGCCTTGCGCGGTGTTGATGGCGAAGTAGTCGCCGGGAAAGAGCGAGGTCGCGGCGATCAGCGCTACAATGCCGACCACGCCCTCCATCAACATGCTGCCGTAGCCGATCATCCGCGTGTCGGTCTCTTTCGCGATCATCTTCGGCGTGGTTCCGGAAGAGATCAGTGCGTGGAAACCGGAGATCGCGCCGCACGCGATCGTGATGAAGACGAAGGGATAAAGCTTGCCCGGAATCACCGGACCGCCGCCCGCTGTGAACGGCGTGAACGCCGGCATGTTGAGATTCGGCGCGACGACGATCACGCCGATGATCAGAAACGCGATCGTCCCGATTTTTAAATAAGACGACAAGTAATCACGCGGGCAGAGCAACATCCACACCGGCAACACCGACGCGATGAACCCGTACGCCGCCATGATCACGATCAAACTGTTTCGCGAAAGCGTGAACGTCTCCGCGACCGACGACTCAGCTATTCGTCCGCCGAGATAGACGGCGAAGAGAAGTCCGATGATCCCGATGATGCTGGCTTCCGCGATCTTCCCTTTCCGAAACCGGTACATGTAAAGGCCCATGAACAACGCCAGCGGGATCGTAAAACCGACGGTGAAAGTTCCCCACGGCGACTCGGCCAAAGCATTCACGACCACTAAACCCAGCCCGGCAAGCGCGATCACGACGATGAACAGAATCGCGATGCCTGCCACGAGCCCTGAAAGCGG
>DASURS010000077.1:0-4019 GCA_036279935.1 Pyrinomonadaceae bacterium | reverse complement strand
AAGCAACGACAGCAGATCCAGAATTCGTGGCTCAACGTGCTGTGGAAGGGGCAACTGCTCGACGTCGTTCTTCTCACATGGAACGAAGACTGCCACCGGCGGCGCCACCACTGGATCGTCGCCGACGATCGAAAGGTCGCCGAAGACTTCTTCGACGCGGTTTGTGAGTGGGGCTGCGAAGTGCGCGGCGAGATTCTCGTCTACCACGACGGCTACTTCGAAAAGAACAAAGAGCTGTTTGACTCGATCAAAAGCTCGACGTTCGACAACCTCGTCCTGGCGGGCTCGCTTAAAGACGACATCCAGAACGACTTCGCGCAATTCTTCGACTCGCGCGAGGCTTATGAGCGTTACGGCATTCCGTGGAAACGCGGCGCCATCTTCATCGGCCCACCCGGCAATGGAAAGACGCACACGCTCAAGGCGCTCATCAACCAGCTCAACAAGCCGTGCCTCTACGTGCGCAGCTTCAAGTCGGAGTACGACACGGAACAGGAAAACATGTCGGAGGTTTTTAAGCGCGCGCGCATGTCGCCGTGCATCGTCGTGCTGGAAGATCTCGACTCGATGATCGACAAGAGCAACCGCTCGTTCTTCCTCAACGAGCTGGACGGGTTTCAGGCGAACACCGGCGTCGTCGTGCTGGCAACGACCAATCACCCTAACAAGCTCGACTCTTCGATCCTCGATCGTCCAAGCCGATTCGATCGCAAATATCACTTTCATCTGCCGCAGGAATCGGAACGTCTCGCTTACATCGGCAAGTGGAACAGCGAGCTACAGACGGAACTGCGCATCTCGGAGGGCGCCGCCGCGATGCTCGTCGCCGCGACCGACGGTTTCTCGTTTGCCTACTTGAAGGAACTATTCGTCGCGTCGATGGTCCAGTGGGTGTCCGACGGCCGCCGCGCATCGATGGAAGTCCTGCTCCTCGCGCAGGCACAAACGCTGAAACAGCAGATGAAAGGGAAAAAGCAGAAGAAGGCGAGGGTTTAGGTTAAACTAACCGGGCCTTGTGACATTGTCTTGTTGAGGCTTTGCCTCAAAAGTCGGAAATCCCACCAACGGCAGTTGGTGGATAGTTATATTCAGCCTACGAGTTCGATGAACCATCCACCAACTACCGTTGGTGGAATTCGCAAAGACTAGCCGGCCTGTCTGTAGGTCGCATTTGAAGCATCCACCAACTGCCGTTGGTGGGATTTCCGACTTTGAGGCAAAGCTTCTTGTTGAAGTTAACAAACTCAATGAGCCTCACGGCCCGGACAATCTCCAGTTTTATTGCGGCGCTTGCGCTGTGTCTCTTCGTCCAAAGTTCCGGCGTTTATGGCCAATCTCCTGCGACGCCGGTGAAGACGGACGAGTCGTCGATTCGCGGCGTCGTTACGTACTCCGACACGGGCCATCCGGTGCGCTATGCAGGCGTGAGACTGCTCAGCAACGAGACGGGCAAATGGGACCTCGGCGTAACGAACCGCCGTGGCGAATTCTTCTTCGATAATGTTGCGCCTGGCCGTTACATACTGTTCGCCGATTTTCCCGGCATCCTGAAACCGTCAATGACGAATAGCCCGGGATCGATGATCGCAAAGCTCAGGTTGTCCGGAGAAGCGTTTACTGAGGCCATCGTAAACGGGACAGGCAGCGTCGAGATCAACATCCGCGCGGTGCGGGGCGGAGTGATAACCGGAAGAGTCGTAACCGAAGACGATCAACCACTCGCCAACGCCGAGATCAGACTCCTCAAACGTGAGAACGGTAAGTGGGTACCACAGGAAGACTCCTGGAGCCGGTACAGTTCCAGTAAACTGCCCAAAACCGATCCCAGCGGCGTCTATCGCATAGCGGGCCTGGCTGCGGGAGAGTACCTCGTGCGTGTGTCCGAAGGTTCGGCGTCATCGGATGGAAAATCGCAGCCGGAGGACGGCGCGTACACCAACGGTTTCCTGATGGCCGTTTACTATCCGGCGGCGACAAACACCAAAGAGGCGCAGACGGTCACCGTACTTGAAGGCAGCGAATCGACGGGAGTCGATATTCGCATGCCCGAATTTTCGGCGCACAAAATCTCCGGCCGGTTGGTGTTTGGACCAGACAACGAGCCTGCCGCCTCCGCCCAGGTTCTGCTCGAACGCGCGGATGAAATCGGCTACTCCGACCCCGATGTATCGAATTCCAGTACCCGAACCGACAGTGAAGGGAAGTGGGAGATCCAGGCAGTTCCAGCAGGACAATACGTGATCCGAATCGGCGGTTGGGTGCAGGTTCGCTTAACTAAGGACAGTGAGCGCACGGTTACCGTTGGCGCTGCTCCGAAACGCATCCCGGTACGAGTCGGGCATGACGACGTTGTCGTGCCTGACATAAAGGTCTCACGCGGTTCGAGCATCAGCGGCAAAGTGACACTGGACGGGAACTCGCCGAAGGGTTTTTCTCAACTGGTTCCTCAGGCCGTCCCCGAGAGTCAGACTTCGGCAAATGCCGCCCGTCAACAGTCGAGCGGCCGGTTCGCTCCCGGCATCGTGAACGGTTTCATGCGCGACGGCACCTTCTCGATCCATACGCTGATGCCGGGTAAATACTCGATCACTGTCTCGGGATCGGGGCCGAAGGAGTACTACGTCAAGTCAGTAACCAGGAAAGACGTCGATCTCACGCGCTCATTGTTGAAAGTTGGGGAAGAATCAGCAATAGAAGACGTAGTGATAGCGCTCGCTACCGACTTCGCAACCGTTGAGGGCCAGCTCACGCGACCCGCGGCTTCGTCGAAGCTCGATCTCAGCCAGGTGGTCATAATTCTGGCGGCGGCAAACGATGCGACGCGCCGGTTCGGACGCGGTCTCATAAGCGCACAAGCCGATGCATCCGGAAAGTTCATCATGAATTGTCCGCCCGGCGAGTACTTTTTGACTGCTGTCACACCGGCGGAGATCAAGAAGCTCGCGAGGCCGATCGACGAAGACTACTTCAAACGCGACAATCAGAGGTTTCAACGCGTGAAGGTGAAAGCCGGTGAAAAACTGACCGGCCTGACTATTCCCGCCGGAGCGAATTAACGTCAAATGTGGTCGAGTAAATCACAGATCCTGATCGTGCTGCTGCTCATCTGTATTCCGTCGATCGCATCGGCGCAAGATCCGCGGGAGCGCAAGCCCGCGGGCAATTCGATCATTATGGGGCGCGTGATCTACGCCGACACGGGACGGCCGGTACGGCGCGCGACCGTGAGGCTATATCGCGAGGTCAACGGCACCGAGGCCAGAGTTACACCTGCAAACGCGCGCGGAGAGTTTCGATTCACTGAAGTTGACGACGGGACTTACTTCGTCGTCGCTGAAGCTCCGGGCATCCTCTCGCCGCTGTCGGCATTCTCGATCAGTGAGCTCGGATTCGGCGGCTATCGGGGAAGTGACTACACGCGCGTGACGGTCGACGGCAAGAACTCGATCCGCTGCGAAGTCCGCGCAATCCGCGCCGGCACCATCAAAGGCACAATAACTTACGACGATAAAGAACCTCTCGTGAAAGGCCGCATCGTGCTCTATCGCCGCAAGGGCAACGCGATGGGGCCGTTCTTCACGAAACCAGTGACGACGAACGATCGCGGCATGTATCGCGTCGATGGTTTGCCTGACGGCGAGTATGTTGTCGGCATTGCTTATGGACAAATAACAGCAAGGGCGCCAGCCGAGGGGGCAGAAGTCGCAGGGATTACGAATGCCTTTTATCCCGGCGTTCGAAGTTTGGCGGAGGCAAAGCCGATTCAGATTCAATCAGGATCGGAAGTGGCGAACGTCGACCTGACGCTGAACGACGATGTGCTGCGGCAGATTTCCGGCACCGTCAAATGGAGGAGCGGCAAACTGGTCACTGAAGGAGGCGTGTCTTTGCGCCGGAAAGGCGACCCGAACCTCGACATGTCGTTCTCGAGCTTTATGAGGTTAGGATCGTTGCGCGATGATGATGACGACGACGACCAGTTGTTCAAATCGTTGCCAATGTTAATGCTGACGATGCCG
>DASURS010000076.1:0-13058 GCA_036279935.1 Pyrinomonadaceae bacterium | reverse complement strand
ATGACGGTCGCTCTGACGCAGCCGATGTCGAACCAGGCTGCCGCGCTCGTCATGCTTCCGATTTCAATAAAGACTGCGCTCGCGCTCGGATTGAACCCGAGAACGTTTGCGGTCACCGTGACCTATGCGGCTTCGTGTTCGTTTCTGACTCCGCTCGAGCCCGCGTGCGTTCTTGTTTACACGCCGGGACGTTATCGGTTCCTGGATTTCGTGAAGGTGGGCTCGATTTTAACAATCGCCGTTTTTGCGATCGTTATGTGGTTGGTGCCTGTGTTTTGGCCGTTCCAGCAGCCGTAACAATATATCTTGACTCGACTATTCGCGCCGTTGGACCACGAACGACGTCGTGACTGGTGTGCTGTACCTGTCGCCGCCGGAGTTTTCCATCGTCAGCTTGACGGGGCCGTTTGTCAGATCGTCCGGCAGCCTGACGATCAGTGAGTTGCTTGCGTATGAGGAGAAGTTGGTGTGTGACAGCGTGAATTTTCGATCCGCCTGTTCGAGTGTGATGCGAACGAATTTCGGATTGTAATCGACGCCGCGCACGCGAATCGCGAGATAACGAGCGTTCGGATCGTAAGGCGGAAAGTCTTTCCCGGCCTGCTTCTGTGCTTCGTAGATCTTCTTCAAGTGGGCGAGATCATCGTCTGTCGATTGGGCCGCGCTGATGATTTCCGGCGGCAACACTTCGTCGACGATCTCCAGCTCAACCGGCGCGCTCATGCCGTTTTGTTCGCCGCGCAAAGGATTCAGCACGCGGATTTGAACGCGACCGGTGAGCTGTCGCGTCGTCCTGACGATGAACGCAACCGGCGCGTCGGGATCTTTGCTTGGGCCAATCAGTGCTGAGTTCTGTTCGATCGACGCGAGATAGCGCGTGTTGTCCTGCTCGACGATCACACGCGTCTCTTTCGGCGATGGTTCGAGTGTGCGTCGCTGATCGACGGAGATCAGGACCGATTGCCCTGCGCCGATCCGCTTCGGCGTGACGGCAAGCAAGCGAGGCGCAGTCACGTTCGGAGCTTCTGCCGAACGCGTCACGTCGGTGATCGTCGCGGTGAGGTTCACCGGATCGCTCTCCTGGCCATTTGCTTTGATACGGATTTCAACCTGCGCTTTCCCGAGCGTGAGGTCCGCCGGCACTTCGACTTCCAGATCCTCGCGTGCCGCCATCAACGCTACGCCGCGGCCGCGCGGTACGACCTGCGAAGGACTGCTCTTGATTCGCGTGACGGCGTCGTAGTCGTTGCCATTTTGTTTGAAGCGAATCAGAACTGCTGAATTCGGATCGTCAGGATCGACGAGTGGATGGACGAACACTCGCGCCGGTGCGCCGCGTTCGAGTCTCCAGCCAAGGTCGTTTCCTTCTAATTTCACCTGCCCCGTTTGTTCGGGCGTCATGCCGCCGATCGCCAGCACCGACGTCGTTCCGACCACTGGCTTTAAAGGCTTCTCGACGATTTCCAACGCCACCGAGTTTCTGCGTTTGCCCTTATATTTAACGATAACCTCCGCGGGACCTGCATGGAGCCCTTTCGGAACCACGAAGCCGACTGACTGGTAAGGGCGCATCCCCATTCCAGCAAAATCAACGGCGTTCCCGTTTGATACTTTCGGTTTACCTTCGCTGGTCATAGTAAATTTCGTGATCCGCACCTTCGCCTTTTGAGTGACGCCGTCTTGCACTACCTCGATCTTGAAATCACTTTCCGGAAGCACGACGGGATCGAAACCAGGCGTTAACCCTTCTACCAGCGCCTCCATGATCTGACCGGGCACGGCTTTGTCGTAGGGCTTGATGCCGGCGACGGTGAAGGCGGGATCCTGTGGTCGAACGACGACTGAAGCTGTCAACGTGAGCAGGACCAGCAACAGACAATTCAAAGGCTTGTGTTTCACAGTTACGCCTCCGGAGGACAAGGATCAGGGACTGCGATCTGAGTCCCCTCAACTTATCACTTCAACATGGTCCACGGGAAGAGGAGTGGAGAGTTATAACTCGGGCAGGCTCAAATCGTCGTCGACGATCGTTTCCATCGGAATACCGGCGAGGCGTGAGTAACGAAGCACGATGAGGAGGTCAGGTTCGCGTGTGCCGAGCTCGAAATTCGATACAGCAGAGTAGTGAACTTTGAGTTGCAGCGCTCTCGCCATTTCGGTCTGACTCATGTTCAAACGTTTCCTGATCGCCAACAGTTTTTCGGTCAGCTTCTTCGGTTTGTTTCGGCGTGAGCGACCCATCAGGACACGACTCCTGACGAAGATGCGCTCTTGAATTTATATGTATTTTCACTTAAACTGCGCGGCGACCTAGAGGATACCCAAGACGCCCGAACTAGTCGGGCGCGTCTCACTATCGGGTTCGCCCTCGCGCCTTAATCAACGCCTGCTCCCTTACATGATTTGATAGTTTTGGAGCGCGCGCAGCCCAGAGGCAAATTGTGGGGGGTTGCCTGTGCGTTCCGTCGAAGAGCGGTAGTTCGGCTTGAGAATCGTGCTACCGCTCTACTTCCAGGTAATTGTGCTCTTTATTGCCCCACAGATACACGTACGACATTTTCACCCGGCGTTGGCCCGGCGATGCTTGCTCATCTTCGCAGGGCTGGGAGGTTAACGCACGGATTTTCGGTTAGCAACTAATACCCTCTGTTATAAATCGCCCATTGATAACACAGTTTCCGAGCGAAGTATGACGCCAGGAGGCCTCAATGCGGAAGAGCGATTTCAGCGAAGACCAGATCATCTCAATCCTCAAAGCGGTCGACGCAGGACGTTCACTTCAAGACGTCTGTCGCGAGCATGACATCAGCGAAGCGACTTACTACCAGTGGAAATCAAAATACAGCGGTATGCAAGCCGCCGACATTCGTCGACTTCGTGAACTCGAGGATGAGAACCGTCTGCTCAAGCAGAAGTATGCGGACTTATTACTCAAGATCGCACGCTGACATCGTACGTCACGGTGCGATCTAAACCTACTCACTGCTCAGTTACAACTCCGCCTCGCGCCAACTGGCACTCATCTTGCCAAGAGCACTAGCAGTGCAAACGCGGCCCATGTCCGGTTCCGATCTGACGCAGGTGACGTTTCTTCTCCCGAACAACCGCGCGACGGGCACGATCAGGATCAGGTGAGCTCCATTCCTGCAGAAAGAGGCCGCCACAGGACGTGACGAACCCCTTTCTTTGTCTACTCGCGCGCGGTCGGAAAGCGATCGGCGTTACGGCCTCACCTGTACGCTGCCGGATTCGATCGGTATCTGCGGGAAATCATCGGCGCCGATAAATTGGCAGGCACTCGGCTCGACGACGTTGTCGAAGAAAATCTCGCTGATCGTATCGTTGTCCGTGCCCGGCTCGCCGTTGTCGAAAACGGTGAAGAAGGCCGCGTCAAACTCATCGTTGAAAACGGGATCGCTTGTCTTCCTCACTGAGCCGCCGAAGCTCGCTCGGTTGCCTACGATCTGAAGACAAGTGATATCGAATTGGGCATCGTACTTCGGGTCAAAAGACGGATTGTGAATTATCGCGGTCCCGTGAACGGAGCCGTCTGATGTGAAACGGGCGCTGAACGAAAACTGACGTCTGACCGTTTTACCGTCCGTGTTTTGCAGCAGGATGGTTCCGTGGCCCGACGCTGATGGTTTCGGCGCGGCGGCGGACGTGGGTCGCAGGTAAGCGGTGGCAGCCGCGGCCGTAATCAGCAACGCGGCGAGAAGCAAGATCTTGATTTGTTTCATGGGTATCTCCTCGTGAGTAATCCTGGTTGAAGTTGAGAGGAAGGACAGAATGATCAATGGGCGATCTGACCACCCGCTTATCGTTTAAGCGGCGACAATCTACCGGAATCGGAAATTGCGTGTCAATCAGATTACTGAGGCGTGAGGATTACTTCTCTGCCGGCCGGCAGGGCATTTCTTCAGGAGCAAATTCTCTGCTGCGCGCCATCACCCTACACGTCTGGGCCGACATCGCCGTCTCGATTGAACCGACTGAGGCCGGCGGGCCCGCCTGAAAATCCGAATGCAGGGTGATTGGTCCCATTCCCGACGTCTTCCTTTTTGCGACATCAACATCTTCAGAAGAAGCCAGGCCCCAATGTGCGCTGTGCAACGGCAGGATAGTGCCGGAGTCGCGGAGCGCGAGCACGAGATCAAATTCCATTTGCCAGACATATCTCTGCAGGACGAACGGTCCGGATTTTGGATTCGGGTAGCGCAACGGAAAGACCGTCCCCGGCCGATCGCCGATGCGAACGGAACCTGAGGCGCTGCCGGTCTTTGCAAGCGTCAGGCTGGAGCTATCGATGCTGAAGCGGCTGGTAGCGTCCTCCACGTCCCGGCACGGCATCGTGGTGTTGCAACGACCATAGTCGAGCAACAACTGGCTCTGGTCCACCCTCGACTCATACAAGGCCGTTCGCGTGTCGTTGACGAGGAATTGCAGGAACCCGACGCCGGCGCCCTGAAACCCGGTGAGATCGACATCCGCTGAAGCCTCCATCGCCGGATTCAGTCGGACAAATTGATTCTTTGCAACGTCGAAGTTCGGCGGCGGAACAGACGCTTTCGGTTTTCCGATCTTGAGTTTTGTGATGATCGCTGCCGCCAATGGATTGTCGGTAATCACGGCCGTAGGAACAAACAACGAGATCTCGACGCGACGATTGCGGGCCATGTTCGCGGGACTCGTTTCGTCAGCCAGCGACTTGCTGGAGCCGACGCCCTCGAGGACCAGCGATTTACCGATCAAACCTTCACCTTTGAGAAAGTCTGCGACTGCATTTGCGCGGTCGAGTGCGAGCTGATTGTTTCTGGCTTGTGGCCCGGTTGAGCTGGCGACGCCGGTGATCCTGATCTTCATGTCGTCGCGTGCTGACGGGTTTGGACCGGAAGTGGTACTGAGCATCTTCTTCCATCGCGCCGCTTCCTTTCGCAAACGTGCGGTATGGGCCGGTCTTAATGTTGATTCACCGGCGCAAAAATTCCACAGAACCAGCTCATTGCTCTTGGGCGCGCCCTGCACGTTGTCTCCTACGCCGAAAACTTTTCCCGGGTTTTGGTTAGCGAACTGTGCTTCAGGCGAGGTGCTCGACTGGCAGTCGTGCTGCATTTGCGGACCATTGACGCCATGCACTTGCTGTTGCGCGACGTGTGTAAGCTCGTGGCCGATCAGCGAGCGGCCTGTGGCGGTCGACGTTGACAGGCGGCCCGGAGCAAAGCTGATCACGTTTCCTTCCGTCATCGCGTGTGCGTGCGCGTTGACGGCCCTGGTTTCCGCCGTTTTGTCAGTTCGCAGTTCCACGCCGGCTAGACTAACGCCGAGATGCGACTCAGCTATGCTGCGCACGTCGGGTTGGAGTTTGCCGGGCGCTACGTTTCCGGCGGTGCTGATATCGTTTCCGATGCGCGTGCCTATGGTATCAGCCTGCCGTTCGGTCGGGTGTTTTGCTTCGTCGCAGTTAACCTCCGTGCGGCGCTGCGAATTCTCCACCGGTCGTTCGAGATGTACGGGGATGCGGCTAAAGTCGTGACCGTTAACAGGTGTTGGATTAGTGTGCTTCGTGGACGAAGAAGGGATTGGACTATTCCTGCTGCACGAATCGCATGAGCCGCCGGCGATCGTGTGCTGTCCGCAGTCGCACTTGCGTTGGAGTGTTCCCGGGGCCGGCCTCAGCAGAGAATTGCTTTGCGCCTGACGCCCCGGGATTTGTGCGACTTGTTTGTTCATTCGCCCCGTTACTACAACAGTTAACGAGGTAAAGCAAGGTTAACGTTACGACGGTCGTGCCCTAATTTGGACTCTGCGTATCTCTGCGTTCCTCTGTGTCTCTGCGGTTAAGGCTTTGCTTCACATTTACCGCAAAGACACAGAGGAACGCAGAGATACGCAGAGAAAGATTTCGAAAGTAGGGCACTACCGTTACGACAAGCTCCAGGCGACGGCGAAGTATTCGAGGCCGCCGTCGAAGCGGAAGTTCTTGACCTTGATCTGGAAACTGCCCGAGGTTGTCGGCGTGAAGTCGACGACCTCGTAGCTGT
This sequence comes from Pyrinomonadaceae bacterium, assembly GCA_036279935.1. Lineage (GTDB taxonomy): Bacteria > Acidobacteriota > Blastocatellia > Pyrinomonadales > Pyrinomonadaceae > PSRF01. The sequence goes on along the minus strand of DASURS010000076.1, from coordinate 7,017 downwards.
TGTCCCAGCTCACCGAGTACTGAACCTGGTTTGGACCATAAACGTAGAGGTCCAAATCGGCGTTGAGCGGATCGTTGAGGTAGTCGCTTGTCGGGTTCGAGTCCCACACCAGCGCCACCTTCACGCGCTGACCGGCATTGACCCAGCCCATGTCGATAGTGATGTCGCGATTGGCATCGAAGTCTGACGCGTAAACGGATCTCCACCGAAAACGATTGTTGATGACGCTCTGATAAGACGTCAGCGCGTTCACGCCGCCCGCGCCATCGTACTCGCTCAGACGACCCTTCAGTGGCGCGCGACGTCGCCGCCTTCACCTGTTCCATACGCTGTGCGAGTAACGCATCCGCTTCAGTATCGCCCGCGATCTTCACGATCACCTGGGCCAGCAACTCACGGGTCTCAGGTTGAAGATGCAAACCCACAAAGAAGCCTGCGGCGATAATGAGAAGTTACGAACACAGGCTGAAGAGTTGCAGGCGATAGCCGAACGAATCGATACGGACCTCGACTTCCTTGGCTGGCAACTGACCCCGGCGTCGCTCGACGAGTTTGGACTGACAGTCGCGTTGCCCAACTTCGTACACGAGTGGTCGGCCCACTTCGGTATTCCCGCTGAGTTCCATGCCCTCGGTTTCGACACACGACGGCTGCCGGCGGACATAGAGATCAACCTCTACCGCATCGCGCAGGAAGCGATGAACAACGTCTACAAGCATGCCGCCGCGGGCGCCGTTGACGTGTTGCTTGAGCTTCGAGACTCTCACGTCGTCATGATCGTTGAAGGCAACGGCAAGGGTTTTGATACGGAAGCGATTGATGCGAGAAGTGACCTGAAGAGGATCGGTTTACTGAACATGCGTGAGCGTGCCTCCCTTGTTGGTGGGACCGTTGATATAGAGTCGAGCGTGGGACACGGCACATCCGTATTTGTGCGCATTCCGCTCAATTCTCCTGAATCCGCAGCGCGCTGATACAAGGCGGGGATTACGGAAATGGATGACGCTTCAACAAATTCGCCACCAAAGATTCGGATTCTCGTCATCGAGGATCATGAGATCGTCCGCGACGGAGTGAGAATGATGGTGAACTCTCAACCGGACATGCAGGTGATCGGCGAAGCCAGCGACGGGCGCACCGCTCTCCAACTCGCCGCCGAACTAGCACCCGACATAGTTGTCATGTCCAGGCTGAGACTGAAAAACACCAGGTCTCCCGCTGAGTGGTCGATTGCTGAAGCGGACCTCGAGCGCAAAATCGCCAACCAAGAGCAACTCACGCTGCTCGATGTACGGGAGCGCGCGTCGTATGCAGTGAATCACTGAGACGGAGCTAAGAACATTCCGCTGGACGAGTTGCCTGTCAGGGCACAAAACGAGTTGGCGCTCGATCAAACAATTATCATCTACAGCAGTGACGAGTCTGAAGCGGATCTCGCTTATTCAATTCTTGACACGCACGGCTTCGCGCGTGTCCTCGTTCTTGTCCAGAACGCAACACAAGTTAACAGTCAGTCGCCGTGAACGCCTCACCTCTATTCGAACTCGAAGCGGCCGAGCTGCTTACCACGGAAAGATGCGCCTTTTGGTCTTTCGCTTTCCGGCGCGGGTTGAGGTGGCGCTTGTGTGCGAAGCACAGCCGGCGCTGGGGTTGCGATTACCGCAGGTTGTTGCGGCGCGGGTGAGCTCACCGGGATTTCGGTCCTCCGGCTTGTTCCGCGCACCGTCTTTCGAAAGGCTCGAATCAGTTGGTCCAGGCCTTCTCCCGATTGACCCGTCAAAAGCTCCACATTGAAATAGAACTTGAACAAGCCGGTCTGTTGCACGCCGAACAGGAAGTGGACATCAATCGAGTCGCCGGGTGCGAGCGGCGTCTCCAGCGTAACCGTATCGGCTGACAGCGACGAGTTGAAGCCGCCGCCGTTGCCCTGGCTGGGTGGTTGTTCGAGAGTCGTTCCGAGCACGGTGATACTGCACGGTGTGACGCCGCCCGGGCACGTTTCCGCGTCGTTAACGCCGTTCACGATCTGATCGGTTGAGGTGCGCACTCGAAGGTCGGCGATTCCCGCGGGCGCGGGAAGAGTTGTGATATCGATGATGCGGAACCGCAGCCTTGTGACCGGCTGACCCGTCTCATTCACCAGACGCCGGCGAAAGTCGATCGTCCCGAACGTCGAATTGTTCTCCGCGTCCGACGTCAGGTCTCGCACGCGGTTCGGCGAAGCGGCGCTGCCCACTGTCTGATCCAGATTCAGCACCGGCATCCCGGCGTTCTGCTGTGTCGGGCTCGACAAGTTCTCCGGTCCGGGAGCACCGAGCCGCTGTCCGGCGCCGGCGGATGTACCGTTTGTATCGACATAGAAGAAATCAACAGCGTTATCGTTCGTGTCTTTCGGCAGCCCGCCCGTCGTGCATGGCCCAAAGATAACGACAAACCCGCCCTTACCGCAGGTGTCGCGCACGAACGAATAATCACTACTACCCGCCTCAATCGCAGGATAACCGTTGCCTTCCTTGTACAGCGTGTTCTCTTCGGTGGTTGACCCGACCGCATCGAGCCGCGTCGCAGTCGAAAAATTTTCAGCGTTCGCCGTGCGGAAGACGGCAATGCCTGCGTTGTCGGGAATGTCGAGCGTGTAAGTAGCGTCACCGGTTGCGGTGGTCGGCGTAACGCCGTCGTTGCCGGACGGGTAAGAAGAAAGACTGTAGCCGGTGGAGTTGACGCCGAGAAAGTGTCCGCGCGCCGGAATGATCGTGCCATTCGGGATGATGAACCGGACGACACCGTCTGACGCCGCGATGGCCCAGCCCTCGGAGTCGTCGGTAGTGGTGACGGCGAGCGGCGTGTCGCTGTTGTTGTAAAGCTCGATGAACTCGTTTGCGGCGCCGTTCGGTTCAGGACCGCGCAGACGAAACTCGCTGATCAGAATGTCGCCCGCGAACGGTCCGGTAACCTGCGTCAGTGCGGTGGCGGAATTGTTCGATGTATCGGGATCGTCTATGTCGGAGGTGACGGTCACAGTGTTGCTGATGATCGTACCGCGCGGTGTGTCCTGATTAACTCTCACCACAAGCGTCGCGGTCGCCGTCGCGTCGAAGGCGAGCGTGCGGAAGTTGACTGTTACCGTCGTGCCGTCAAACGACACGGTTCCGTTGTTGTTCGTCGCGTTTACGAAAGTGGTGTTTGCAGGAAGGACGTCGGTAAGAACGATGTTGTAAGCCTCGTCGAGCCCGGCATTGTAAGCGGAGAGGCTATAGGTGATCAGGCCGCCAACGGCAACCGTTTCCTCGCCCGACTTGAAAACAGCAAGATCAGCCGCAAGCGCCGGCCTGCTACTCACGGACGTGCGTGCGCTTGTCGACGACGTGATTATGCCAACCAGGATAATTATTGAAACGAAAGAAGTGAACAGACGAAGAGGCAGGGGAGACGAAGAGTTCATTGTGATCCTTCTACGATGGTCTGGGGCCAAGATGCCGCACTAAAGCTGAATGCAGTTTAGCACTTTCCTCTCGCCGGTGGATTTACCGCGTAGTTTTATCGATTTTCAATAATTAGCTTGACTATATTCGATAAATCATTTATTGATATTCGATATATCGGAGGTAAATCATGTCGAAAGCAATCTCGTCTGCGGCGCTGCCGGTCACACATCTCGTGCTGCGGATACTCGTCGTCGTGAACTGGGTGGGCGGCGCCGCGATCCTCGCGCTGTTGATTGCGCTGCCGCACAAGCAGTGGATCATGGCCAGCTTCAAACTTGCTCCTTCACCTGACGCGGACCAGTTGGTGATGGCCATGCGCGCCATCGCCGTGCTCGGACTCGTCGCCATTCCGATCAACTACCTGATCCTGAAGCGGTTGCTCGCGATCGTTCACACTGTTCGTGAGGGCGACCCGTTCGTTGCCGCGAACGCGTTGCGTTTGCAGGCGATCGCCTGGGCGCTACTGGCGTTGCAGGTTCTGAGTCTCGTCATCGGCGCGATCGCGAAAGCAGTCTCCACTCCGACCCATCCGCTCCATATCGACGCCGGCTTTTCGGTCAACGGCTGGCTCGCCGTGCTTCTCACGTTTCTGCTGGCCCGCGTGTTCGCGGAAGGCACGCTCATGCGCGAAGACCTCGAAGGGACGGTGTGACGTGGCGATCACCGTCAAGCTTGACGACATACTCCACGATCGGCGGATGACGTTGACCGAACTCGCAGATCAAATCGGAATGGCGCTGGCCAACCTCTCGATCCTCAAGACCGGGAAGGCACGCGCGATTCGCTTCTCGACACTCGATGCGATCTGCAAGGCGCTCGCGTGCCAGCCCGGCGACATCCTTCAGTTCGAGCCTGAATCAGCAGAACGCGTGCGGCCGGCAGCGGCAACCAAACGAATTGCGAGCGGATAAACGGCACTGGTAACGCGCGTACATCCGCCTACGCATGAGCACACCACAAGCGCAAGGAGAGTAATCAAATGAAACGCAGCGTTATGTTAACCATCACGTCTTTGATCTCAATCCTGTTGTTGACGGTTCACATTAGCGAGGACATCGTTCGCGGGTTCGAGCCGGGAAGCCCTCGGAACGTTATCGGCGTTGTCATGATGGTCATCTGGCTGTACGGAACGCTGGTGCTCGGCGATCGGCGATCGGGTTACATCATCATTCTGCTCGGATCGATACTTGGCGCAGGTGTTCCCATCATCCACATGACGGGAGCCGGGCTTGTGGGCGGCAGGATCGCAAACTCCGGCGGAAAGCTCTTCTGGGTTTGGTCGTTAATCACGCTGCAAGTCACCGCGATGTTCTCACTGATCCTCGCGGCGCGTGGACTCTGGGATCTGCCATGGCGTCGCCGCGTATCGAAGGCTTAGCTCGGGTGATGTCTTAAGTTGGAAGAATTCCTCGGCGTCCTCGGCGTCTTCAGTGCTCTCTGCGTTTAATGCCAGTTCAAACGCAGAGGACGCCGAGGAATGCCGAGCGCGCAGAGAAGATCTTCAAATGCAGACACTAGTGCGCCAAGCAAGCTTGGTGTTTCTGACGAGGTGAAAGTCCTCGTCGAGTAAGGTCTAACCAACCACTCGTACCGAGTGTTGCAGCCGTAAGGAGGTGCAGTCAATGACCGAACGAAACGGTTGAAGCGTACACAGGGCATCACGCAGGCCGTAAGGGAGACCGCACTCTCTGAAGCTTGATACAGCCTCGTCAATAATAATGAAGCAGATGGCGATGGTTTTAGTGTTCCAGAAGCCGAAACAGAGCAACCGCAATGGTGAGGTTGTCGAGGGTCTGCCGGGGTCGGGAAAGAGCGTGGCATGTGTGAAGAGAAACACCAGAGAACTTGGGAGACCCAAATGTTTTCTGCGCGGGCAGGTAGGTGAAGCCGACCAAAAGAAGGTGAACCGAGGGACATTTGGGAGTCAGATCAGCTCATAGTACTCAGCGAACGGGAGAGCCGTTTACAAGGGGAAGGGGCTGACGTGGATACGAAGCCAGCAAAGGAAACACTGACCGAGCATGAAGGAACGGGTAACAGTGCAAACCTCACTGTTGGGAATAGCGAAGAAGGCAAGCAGTGATAAGCGGTACCGGTTTCGCAACCTCTACAGAGAACTCAACGAGGAACTGCTACTGGACAGTTGGCGGTTACTACGGAAAGACGCAGCTTATGGTGTCGACCGGGTAAGTGCGGCTGAATATGAAGCGAATCTCGAAGAGAACGTCCAGCAACTGGTGGAACGACTGAAGAGGAAGAGTTATCGGGCCAAGCTGGTAAGGCGGCAATACATTCCTAAGGGCGATGGAGGAAAGCGCCCGCTGGGAATACCAGCCACGGAAGACAAGCTACTGCAGTTGGCAGTGAAGCGCTTGCTGGAAGCAATCTTCGAGCAGGACTTTCTGTCATGCAGTTATGGGTATCGTCCCGGAGTGGGAGCCCGTGCAGCAGTGGACCAGTTAAAACGGGAACTGCAGTTCGGAGGCTACCATCATGTGGTGGAAGCGGACATCAGAAAGTTCTTTGACAACCTCTCGCACGAATGGCTGCTGCGGATGTTGGCAGAACGGATAGATGACCAGGCGATACTGCGCTTGATTAAGAAGTGGTTGAAAGCCGGAGTGCTGGACATAGACGGTAAAGTGCTGAGACCGGAGGGAGGTACCCCGCAAGGTGGCATCATCTCACCGCTACTGGCCAATGTGTACCTGCACTACGCGCTCGATTTGTGGTTCGAGAGAGTGTTCCAGCCGAGTTGTCATGGAGGAACGTTTCTACTCCGTTATGCAGACGATTTTGTCTGTGGCTTTGGGCGGGAAGAAGAAGCGCAAAGCTTCTACCTTGAGCTGGAAGAACGTTTGCGAAAGTTTGGATTGGAACTGGCAAAAGACAAAACGCGGGTTATCCCGTTCAGTCGTTACGGCCAGGGAGAAATCGGCTTCGACTTTCTGGGTTTCGAATTTCGTTGGGGAAGCGACCGCAAAGGCCAAGCCCGGGTGCAGTTGCGTACCGCGCGAAAGAAGTTTCGCAACTCAATCAAACGGGTAGCTGAATGGTGTAAGCAGAATCGCCATCGCCGGGTGAGAGAACAGTTTCAACTGCTAAATGCCAAACTCCGTGGCTACTACAACTACTACGGAGTGCGCGGCAACTTCGACAGTTTGAACGAGTTCTATCAGTTGGTGCAGCAGCTACATCTGAAGTGGCTGAATCGACGGAGCCAACGCCAGAGCTACACTTGGGTTGGCTATCGCATGTTAAAACAGCACTTCGCACTTGCACGACCACGCATTGTGGCGTAGACCAAACTAGTCTATCGCTAGACCTTCATGCGGGAGCGAGTATCGACGAAGAGCCCGGTGCGGGAAAACTGCACGCCGGGATCTGTGCGGGGGCTGTCGGGTAACTGGCAGTCCTACCGCGATCCTGGCTCTGGGGCAACCGGGCATTCTTCGGCAATAAGTCGTATAATTGTGGCGACTCCCGACCCAAGGTTGGTCTAACTCAATGATCCCTCAACCCTCTTCAATAC
>DASURS010000075.1:0-14023 GCA_036279935.1 Pyrinomonadaceae bacterium | reverse complement strand
GCTCGGCGTCGTGCCGATGAACGTCGAGGCAGAGTTGATTGACGTCGCGGCCGGCGCCGGGCACAAGTGGCTGATGTCGCCGGAGGGCGTGGGGTACCTGTATTTGTCCGATCGCGCCCGCGAACGAGTTCAACCGACGCTCGTGGGCTGGATCAGCGTCCCGGATCCATTCAATTTCGAAAATCTCGAGCAGGGATGGAATCGCGGCACACTTGCGTGGGAAACCGGCACCGGGCCTGCGGCGCTTTATTACGGTCTGCGGGCGAGTCTGGACCTTCTGACGCGTTTGGGGACCCAAAACATTGCTGCGCACCTGGAAACGCTGACGGACCACCTTTGCGACGCTGTGAACGCCAGGAATTACGAAGTGGTGAGCTCACGCCGGCCAGGCGAGAAGTCGCAGATCGTCTGCATTCGTCATCGTGAGGGAATGTCGCCGATGGCGTTGTACACACACCTGAAAAATCGAAACATCGTTACCGCCCCGCGTGGTGATCGGCTCCGGATCGCCCCCCACGCCTACAATCTACTCGAAGAGATCGACGCTCTCGTCCGCGCCCTGCCTTAACAGCGAGCGATTTTCGTTCGGTTGTACTGTGCGCCTCGTACTGAACCGTTACAACTCTGTGCGGTTGATGACCGATTTAGAGCGAGGATTATCTACCGGCGATTGAAAAGCCGAGCAAAAAGGGCGAATGAATGGGGAGCGATGCCTCAGCAGAGTTGATGGCACGGCCGTTGCCAAAGAGAGGAACAGAACAAGAAGGGTAGATAAGGGTAAATCGGGTCAGGCTTTGAAAACTGCGGTGAGTGGAGGCTTTGGGGGAGGCATCCTCTCGCAGATTGATAAAACAGGCGGTCGGCTCTTTTGGGGGAACGGAGCCACGTTTGTTACGCAGTCGATAAGCAACAATAGCGGCGCTGCTGATTGTCGTCTTGACGGGGCTTGGGGGAGCCTCCCAGGAAAAATCAGCAGCCCGCATTTTTTTGACCGGGTTTCCCCTTCTTGTTTTTTGAGCGCCGCGGTTGTTTTTAGTTGCGATCGCGGAGCAAGCGCGCGGGATTCGTTTCAGGCGTGAGCTCATCGAGATTCAGACGCAACATCCCGCCGGCATCTGAAAAAGCGGCAACTTCCCTGTTCTGATTGCGGCGGTAACTAAACAACAACGCACCCGCCAACCCACCAAGTCCCAAACAAGCCAGCAACGCATAACCGGACGCTTTGATTACCGCGACCAAGACGCCGAGCGTGGTGTTGACGTAATACTTTTCCGCCTCTTTCAAAATGTTCGGGTTCTCACCGAGCCACTGTACAACCTGTTCGTACTTGACCTGATCGATTAGCTGTTTCGCTGTCGCTTCGTCCGGCGCGTCGAAGACGAAGACCGAGTAGTTGCCGACGCGCTTATACGCCGTCGGCGCCGGTTGACCGAGTTTCCACCGCTCCTGGATGCGGGCGATGATCCGTTCGTCGTTTTCCTTCGCGAGCTGCGGCGTGTTGAATTCGATGATGAGTACCTTGCTCTGGCCGTAAGCCGCGAAAGCCGCATCGGCGTTGCCGCGCGAGTCGATCGCGCTGAGCATGCCTCGGTCCAACTCCAAGTCCACAAGGCTCTCGAGGTTCTCGAAGCTGTGCAGGAAAACGGCCGTCTTTTGAGCTTCGTCGGGATTTGGAAGATGCTTGATGAGGACGGGAATGTCAGCCTCGCCTTTGTCGAGAGTCGCACTCACCTCCTGAGCCGCGGCGGCAAGGCTCGACGCGTCCGCGTCTCTGACCATCCGGACTGTGACATAATTATTTCCTTTGAAAAAAGCTACATAATCTGGCACGGCAAAGCCGGCAGTGCCGAACTCTGGCGTTATTTTCGTCTGGACGAACGCGGCGAAAAGGCTCAGTTGCTCATACGCCTTCGAATCCTGCGGAAAACGCTGGATATGCACGCGGATTCGGCTGCCGCCGGGTGCCGTGTAGTCCGCCTCTTCGTACGCCACCCCGCCCGCGGCGAGCGATTGTTCGTTATTCTCGATCGGCGCTGAATACTTGAATTTTCCGAGTTGGTTCGGCAGCAAACGGACGGGCTCCGCCGCAACCGCGACCACACTAAAAACGAACGTCAGAATGATTACTTTTACTAAACGCAAACGCAGACTCCTCGTGCGGCCCAGTGCAAACTCTCTTTAGAAACCGCAAGGGCTTTGATGTTCCAGCGACGTGTCAGGCAGCACGCAAACAGTTTAATGCCAGCGTCTTAATTCGCGCAAAAGAAGGTCGGCGTACTGGCGAGGTCGGCTGATGTTGTGCATCACGGTCTGGCCGCCGAGGTCGCTCGCGTTGTCGACGATGATGTCGCCGAAGCCGAGCAGGCGCTGCGGGATCGTGGCTGAGACAGTGACGTCCTGCACCTTGCTCAACGGGATGTTTCGGGTGGTGCGGGCGATGAGACCCGTGTCGATCTGGAGCTTCGAGTCGGTAACGGTGTAGCGCACCATGTTTCGACGAATGTGGTAGTAGGCCGGGATCAGGAGTAGCGCCAGCGCGAGTGGGATCGAGATCGTGGCGGAAAGGCCGAGTGTCGCCAGCAGGAAGACGAGTGCGATGCCCGCGACGACGGCGAGCGCGTAGCCTGTCTTGATGAAGAGCATCGTCGGGCGAACGGTGAAAATCGTGTGTTCGAGGTTGGGATCGATCTCGGGTTCCAGTGCTCGGGATTGGACGCGGGCAAGCCTGGTCGCCTCGGCGTCCACGGCCGCGCCGCAGTTGGAACAGAAACGAACGCTGGGGGTAACGTACGCTCCGCACTTGGAACACGTCATGTATTTGTCCTCGCCTGGTCTTGAAAGCGACGCGCTTGAATCGAGTTTGCTCATCATACCTAAAGCCTCGTAAATACAAAACGAGGCGGCCACCTCGAAAGGTTCCGCCCCGCTCGGTTCCGGGTAGTGCCTCAGTTCACAACCGGTTGCTGAAACTTGTTTATTGGCTGACGAGTTGGAGGCGGCCGTCGGGGAGGCGGGCCATGAAGACAGTGCGTTCGTAGACGGTCAACGGCTTAGGATCTTTTTGCGCGACCTCACCGCTGGCGCTAGCGTTCGCCGCTGCTTCCGGGTCGCGAATCAAACTGTAGCGCCGTCCAATGCGTCGCACGTACTCCCGCGTCTCGCTGTACGGCGGCACCTGGTAGCCATACTTCAAAACAGCGCCCTCGCCGGCGTTATAACCCGCCAGCGCGAGCTTCACGTCGCCGGAGAAAAGGTCCAGCAGAAACCGCATATACCGCGCGCCGCCCTCTATGTTCTGCTTCGCATCCCAGATATTCGTCACACCAAAACGCGCCGCTGTTCCCGGCATCAACTGCATCAACCCGCGCGCTCCTTTGTGCGACATGGCGCGCCGCTGGAACCCCGATTCCTGATGCATGATTGAGTAAATCAGCAGCGGATCGACGGAATTGCGCTTCCCTGACTCGACGATAAACCCATCGACGACAGCATCTCCCGTTGTAAAGCTCCCGAGTGTCGGATTCAGCGATTTGCTAGTCAATTCGAGTAGCGCGCCCGGCGGAGGCGTGTACGTGTAGTTGGTCAGCTTCGTCAGCTTTTTCGTCGCCGGAAGGGGCTTCTTAACAGGTTCGACCGGGACCTGGACCTTCACGGCATTGGCAAAGTCAAAATTATCGACTTGATAGCCGGCGGTTTGCGCAGAAACAGCCGTGGACGAGACGGTGAACAAAGCGAGAAATAGGATAGTTTTGCGCATGGTTTTTGAGGCAGGACAAGGGCTTTCTCAGTCGCAAAGCCGCGTCCATACTACCATATCGCTAAACAGACGCCAACATTGTTGAGCAATCGGGAGTTGACAGAGGAGTTATGATAGCCGCGTTTTTCGGAAGCTAAACCTCACAATTGACCATTAACCGCGCGCTCTGCGCGCCTCACAAAAGGACGAAAACAGATGAAGAAATTCCTTACTCTCACTCTGCCATTTCTCTGTGTCTTCACCACGGCAGTCATGGCCCAGAACGAACCTCACTCAACTTCCACGACTCAACCCGGCACGAAACAGGGCGCCAAACGCGGCCCGGTCTTTCGCGCCACCAAGGAACAGATCAACCAGGCCCAGGCGCTACTCAAGTCGCGGGGCTTCTACGCCGGCGAACAGATCGGAAAGCTTGACGATGCGACGCGTGAAGGACTGCGCAAGTATCAACAGGCGGAGGGACTGAAAGTGACCGGAACGCTCAACAAGGTCACACTCGAAAAGATGAACATCGCACTGACGGAAAAGCAGAAAACGATGTGACGCAACGCTTCCGAAAACACTGTAGGGGTGGCCTTCCAACCACCCCTACACCTCATCACTTGCTCAACAGTTGTTCGATCACGGCGTAACTCTGCTCGAGCGCGGCGCCGAGGTTTTCAGGTTGGCTGCCGCCGCCTTCGGCCATGTCCGGCTTGCCGCCTCCCCGGCCACCGACGATCGGCGCGAGCTCTTTGATCACCTGTCCGGCGGGGACGCGTCCAGTCAAATCGGCAGACGTCCGGACGATCAGCGAGACTTTTCCGTCCGTGCTTCTTCCGAGCACGACAACGCCCGACTTGATCCGCGCCAACAACGTATCTGAAAGCTGTCGCATGGCGGCGGCGTCGAGGCCGCTCGCTTCGCGCGCAACAACCTTCACGCCCGCGACTTCCCTCGACTCATCGCCATTCGCGGACGCGCCGACAGCGCCACTCGCGATCTTCAACCGCAAATCGTCGGCCTCGCGCCGCGCCTTCTTCAACTCGTCCTGAAGACGCGTCACTGTCGTCGCCAACTCCGCACGCGATGTCCGCAAGCCCGACGTCAACTCGTCGACCAACACTTCCGACTCGCGAAAACGCTCGTACGCATCGACGCCCGTGATCGCGCGGATGCGTCGCACACCGGAAGCGATCGATTCGTCGCTCGTAATCTTGAACAGACCGATGTCGCCGGTCGCTCGCACGTGCGTGCCGCCGCAGAGCTCTCTCGAAAAGATGTCCTCTGCGCCTTTGATCGAAAGCACGCGCACACGCTCGCCGTATTTTTCGCCGAACAGCGCCATCGCGCCCGAGCGCATCGCCTCGTCGATGGCCATTTCGTCAGTCTGCACCGGCTCGTTGCGCAGGATGTGGTAGTTGACGAGTCGTTCGATCTCTTCCTTCTCTTCGGCCGTTAACGGTTGGTAGTGCGAGTAGTCGAACCGCAGATACGTCGGCGCGACCACGGAGCCCGCCTGCTTCACGTGTGTTCCAAGTACCTCGCGCAACGCGGCGTGCATCAGGTGCGTCGCCGTGTGATTGCGCCTCGTCGCATCGCGTTTCTCGACGTCGACTTCCGCCGCTACGACGTCGCCAACGTTGAAAGTCCCCTCCTGCATTTCGATCTTGTGGACGATCACGCCCTGCACCGGCGAATACGTGTCGACAACTTTCGCCAGCGTGTTTCCCTCGCCGATCAACTGTCCCTGGTCGCCGACCTGCCCGCCGCTCTCGGCATAAAACGGCGTTCGATCGAGGACGATCTCGTCATTAATTACCGCGACGACCTTCGCATCCATGATCTGCGTGGTTTCGTAGCCTTTGAACACGGATCTCGCCAATCCTTCGTAAACCGGATTGATGCGGGCTTTGGTTTCGTGCTTGACCTTTGCCGCCGTCTGTTGCAACTCCTGCAACGCATGGTCGAAAGCCCGGTTGAACTCGTCTTCCGTGATCGCAAACCCGCGCTCTTCCAGACCGACGCGAATCAGATCGCGCGGCGTGCCGAACGTGTCGTACAAACGCGCCATCGCCTTGAACTCAGGCATCGCGCCTTTCGTCGACGCAAACAACTCGTCGAGCTTGTTCAACCCGACAGTCAGCGTCGATCGGAAGCGATCTTCTTCGAGCCGAACCATCTTCTGAATGAACTCGCGCTGCGGCTCCAGCTCCGGATAGGTATCCTTCATCAGGTCGACGACGAAGTTCGTAACCTCGTTGAAGAACGGACCTTCGAATTGAAGTGTGTGGTGCCCCTGGTAAATCGCGCGGCGCATGATCTTGCGCAGCACGTAGTTGCGGCCTTCATTGCCGGGGAGAATTCCGTCGGCGATCGCAAACGCAGCCGCCCGCGCGTGGTCAGCGATCACGCGCATCGCAAAGCCTTCCTTCGTTTCAGGTTCGTAGTGACGGTCCGCGAGGCGCGCGGTGAAATCGATGATCGGACGGATCAGGTCGGTTTCGTAGTTTGACTTAACGCCTTGCAGCACGACTGCGAGACGTTCGAGACCGGCGCCCGTGTCGACTGACGGCGCGGGTAGTGGATCGAGTTTGTACTTGCCGGGCTCGATCTCGCTGCGATCGAACTGCATGAACACCAGGTTCCAAATCTCCATGATCGTGTCGCCCGGGCCATTGACGTTCGCGGCGGAGTTTTCGGGATCGCTCGCGCTCGGTCCCATGTAGTAGTGGATCTCGCTGCACGGACCGCACGGGCCGGTCTCGCCCATCTGCCAGAAGTTGTCTTTGCGACCGAAGCGGAGTATGCGTTCGCGCGGCGCGCCGGCTTTTTCCCACAGACGTTCGGCGTCTTCGTCGGGTGGCACTTCGGCGTCGCCTTCGTAGACGGTGAACCACAGGCGTGCCGGATCGAGTTTCAAGACGTCGACCAGCAACTCCCATGCGTATTTGACTGCGTCCTCTTTGAAGTAGTCGCCGAAGGAGAAATTGCCGAGCATCTCGAAAAAGGTGTGATGCCGGGCGGTTTTTCCGACTTCGTCCAGGTCGTTGTGCTTGCCGCCGGCGCGGATACATTTTTGCGATGACGCGGCGCGGACGTAGTCACGTTTCTCGATGCCGAGAAAGGTGTCTTTGAACTGATTCATACCGGCGTTCGTGAACAGCAACGTCGGATCGTTGGCGGGGAGCAGCGGTGAAGAGTGCACGCGCGTGTGGCCGTGTTCTTCGAAATATTTCAGAAAAGCTTCGCGAATTTCGTTACCAGTCATAGTCGAGTCGAGTTTAGCATCCATCAGGATCGTCTGTGTAATCGGTGGCTCGTCTGACTTTTTCGCTGACCAGTTCGAAGCTGAAGCCCTGGCGGAGGAGGTGATCGAAGAGGCTTTTCGCGGCGGCGCGGTCTTTTGGGCGGCCCCGCAGGCGGATGCGTTTTTCGATGGCGCGGTCGATGAGTTGATCTTCGGGTGTTTCGGTGTAGACGAGCTCGAGGGCTTCGGCGGCGACGTTGTTTTCAATCTTCTTGAATTTGAGGTCGCGTTCGAGACGGCGGCGTCCGATGGGTTGTCTTTTGACTTTTGACGACGCGTAAACGAATGCGTATCGCTCGTCGTCGAGGTAGCCGTATTCACGGAGGCGCGAGATGACTGTTTCGACTATAGCTTTGGTTGTTCCTTTGCGTTGTAGTAGTCGTTCGCGCAGTTCGGCGATGGAACGCGGTTTGGCCGCAAGGAGTTTAACGGCGCGTTCGAAAGTTTTACGTCGCAGTTCGTCGTTCAAAGCCCTGCCAGCTTAAACGCATCGGGAAGAAAACGAAACACGGCTGATCTAGAATAACCAGTCATGGATGGACTGCTTGTTATCGATAAAGCCGCCGGGTTGACGTCACACGACGTAGTCGCCGGCACGCGACGCATTCTGCGAGAACGCCGCGTCGGCCACACCGGCACACTCGATCCCTTCGCAACCGGCGTCCTGCTAATTCTCGTCGGCAGAGCAACACGACTCGCGCAGTTCCTGAGCGGAGCAGACAAAGAGTACGACGCAATCATCCGCCTCGGTTACGCCACCGACACAGGCGACCGCATGGGCACTCGACTTCCTGGGCCAACAGGCGACGCTAAAGGGAAGTGGAGCGACGAGGAGATTGAAGCAGCGCTCGCAAGCCTGCGAGGCTATATCGATCAAATACCGCCAATGTACTCAGCCAAAAAGATCGGCGGCAAAAAATTGTACGAGCTCGCACGCCGCGGCGAAGAAGTCGACCGCGAACCAGTCCGCGTGTGCATCCACGAGTTCGAAGCGGTCAAACCCGACGGCGAACTCGTTAAAGACAATCTCGACGGCACGTTCGACTTCCACGTTCACGTCTCTTGCTCAGCCGGAACGTATGTCCGCACGCTCGCTGAGGACTTCGGAAAACGTCTGTCCGTTGGCGCACACTTAGCAGAATTGCGCCGCACACGTGTTGGTGATTTTACTGTCACAAACGCCGTCACTTTGGAACAACTGAAGGAGAGCCTTGGCGAAGAGGCGCTAGGGACCATCCTGCTCCGCCCGAGCGCAGCGCTCTCGCGCCTCCCCTTTGTGCATCTAAATGCCGAAGACGTGCGCCGCGCTCGTCACGGAATGGAGGTGAAAGTCTCGGAATACGACTGGCCCGACGGTGAAAAGGTGAAGATGTGCGACGTTAACGATCACCTGATCGCGATTGGCGACTACGATGCGCAGGGCAAACATTTGCATCCGACTGTAGTGCTTGCGTGATCTGTGCTCTTACGAACAAACCTGAAGGTACCGCTGGATGTAAAACACAGCCACCGGAAAGTCTCCCGACGACTTTTTGCCCCTGTGATATACTTCCGGGCCTAGGAAGCACGCTGGCGATGCGCTTCCACATTAGTGTTCCCCACCGCGTCTTCCTTTTGACAACGATCATTGAGAACTGATGCTTCGAGGACGTAGCTCATGCTTACGCGCGCATGAGACGTATCACGGGGCATTCACGACAACAAAACCGCTGTTCCCGACGCAATGAGCGGTTACTTTACGAAGCGTGGCCTCTCCCCACACGCTGTCCAATGCGCGAAAGCCGAAGAGGTTTCAAGGCTATGCAAGAGCAGGATGGCAACAAGAAATTCAACATCAGCGAACGTTTGGAAGATCTGCGCCGCGAGCACGAAGCGTTGCGCTGGGAAGGATCTTTTCGAGACTACTTCGAGCTGGTCGCCCAGAACCCCCGCATTGCCCAACTTTCCCATGCACGAATAAACGACATGGTTCACGCGGCGGGTGTCGAACGACTCAACGAGGGCACCCAGCATGAAGTCCTCTCCTATAAGTTCTTTTCCAACGAGCTATTCGGCATCGAAGAACCGATCGCCAGAATTGTCGAGTACTTCAAGTCAGCAGCTCAGCGACTCGAAGTCCGCAAACGCATCCTGCTTTTGATGGGACCAGTCGGCGGCGGCAAATCGACGATCGTCAACATGCTCAAGCGCGGGCTCGAAGAGTGGACGCGTAATGAAGGCGGCGCCGTCTACGCGATCAAAGACTGTCCGATGCACGAGGAGCCGTTGCATCTGATCCCGCACCAGCTTCGCGCCGAAGTCGAAAAACTGTACGGCATCTACATCGAGGGTGATCTGTGTCCGCAGTGTCGCTACGCTCTCGAGCGGACGTACGGCGGCCGCCACGAAGACGTGAAAGTCCATCGCGTGGCATTTTCGGAAAAAGAGCGCGTCGGCATCGGTACTTTTTCGCCAAGCGATCCGAAATCTCAGGACATCACCGAGCTAACCGGCTCGATCGATCTCTCGACCATCGGCGAGGTCGGCGTCGAATCAGATCCGCGCGCCTATCGTTTTGACGGCGAACTGAACATCGCCAACCGCGGCTTGATGGAATTCGTCGAGATGCTGAAGGTCGACGAGAAGTTTCTCTACAGCCTGCTGACGCTGTCGCAGGAACAGAGCATCAAGACCGGCCGCTTCGCGATGATTTACGCGGACGAGGTCATCCTCTCGCACTCGAACGAAAACGAGTACATCGCTTTCGCCGGCAATCGCAAATCGGAAGCGTTGCAGGATCGCATCATCCTCGTGAAAGTTCCGTACAACCTGCGCGTCTCGCAGGAAGAGCGGATCTACGACAAGCTGTTGCACCAGTCGGAAGCGCTGCGAAACGTTCACCTGGCGCCCAACACGTTGAGAGTCGCGGCGATGTTTGCCGTGATGACGCGTCTCGAAGAACCGAAGCGGCAGAACGTCGACATCGTAAAGAAGATGAAGCTTTACGACGGCGAGGACGTCGAAGGTTACAAGTCGAAGGACGTGCGCGAGCTGAAAGAAGAGACCATCCGCGAAGGCATGGACGGGATCTCGCCGCGCTACATCATCAATCGTCTTTCCAGCGCGCTCGTTCGCGACGGCGTCACCTGCATCAATCCGATCGACGCGCTGCGCGCCATCAAAGACGGTTTCGAACAGCACACGGGTATCAGCAGCGAACAACGCGAGCGCTATCTCAACCACATCTCGCAGGCTCGCAAGGAATACGACGAGCTGGCGAAGATCGAAGTACAGCGCGCTTTCGTCTACTCGTTCGAAGAGATGGCCCGCACAATGTGCAACAACTATCTCGACAACGTCGAGGCGTTCTGCAACAAGGAACGCATCAAGGATCCCATCACCGAAGAGGAGATGGATCCGGACGAGCAGTTGATGCGCTCGATCGAGGAACAGATCGGCATCTCCGAAAACGCGAAGAACACTTTCCGCCAGGAGATACTGATTCGCATCAGCTCTTACGCGCGCAAAGGCAAGCCGTTCGAGTACAACTCGCACGAACGTCTGAAAGAAGCGATCGAGAAGAAGATCTTCGCCGATCTGAAAGACGTCGTGAAGATCACGACTTCCGCGAAGACGCCGGATCCCGATCAACTGCGTCGCATCAACGAAGTCGTCGATCGGCTCGTCAAGGAGCACGGTTACTGCCCGGTCTGCGCAAACGAGTTGCTGACGTACGTAGGCACGCTACTATCGCGGTAGCATGAAGAAACGTTACTGGATCGCGGGCGCCGCCACACTTGCCGTTGCC
Source organism: Pyrinomonadaceae bacterium (assembly GCA_036279935.1). GTDB lineage: Bacteria > Acidobacteriota > Blastocatellia > Pyrinomonadales > Pyrinomonadaceae > PSRF01. The sequence continues at coordinate 3,190 of DASURS010000075.1, read as the reverse complement.
AGCAAGTTGTTGATGCGCCCGCGAGATGCTAATTGGGCCGGAAATCGCCACGTTGTTTTTCATTCCGATTACTCGCGCTTCGTCGATGTCGACGGCATTCGCGTGCATTATCAGGAAGCCGGCGAACCCAGCGCGCCCGCCCTCGTCCTGATTCACGGCTTTGCGTCCTCGACCCTCGTCTGGAGCAAGGTGTTTTTGCCGCTCGCGGAATCCGGGTTTCGCGTCATCGCGCTCGACATGTTCGGCTACGGCTACTCCGGAAAGCCGCGCAACGGCGAGTACACCATCACCGGACAAGCGAAACTCCTGATCGGTCTGCTCGACCGACTCGGCATCAAGCGCGCGACACTCGTCGGCAGTTCGTACGGCGGCGCTGTTGCTGCAACTTGTGCGCTCGACTACCCGGATCGAGTTAAACGGCTGGTCCTGATCGGCACGGTAAACAACAATCGCCCCCTCAACTACAAACTAATGCGCGTGTTTGGGTCGCCTGTGTTTGGCGACGTCGTGTCGCCGCTCTTGATTGGTTCACGCCGTCTGCTGCGCCGCCGGATGAAACGCGTTTACGATCGCCACGCGTGGGTGCTGGACGAACGGCGCGTCGAAGCCCGGCACCTGCCGCTGCGCGCCGCCGGCACGCAGCGGGCGATCATTCGCACCGTTCGCTGCTGGGACGCTGAACGCATCTCGCGCGACGCGCATCTTATTCGTCAGCCGGTGTTGCTGCTGTGGGGCGAAAACGATTCCGAGATTCCACTCGCCGACGGCGAGCGATTGCATGAAGAGATTCCCGGTTCGAGGTTGATTGTATTTCTCAAATGCGGGCATATGCCGCACGAAGAATATCCGGAGGCCTTCACGAAAGTCGTAGCTGATTTTTGTGGATGAAGCATTATGTCTATCCAACGCAACGACTGGTCACTGCAACGCAAAGGCATCATCGATCAGGAACGCCATAAGGATCGCGTCAAGGAAGCGATCCGCAAGAACCTCGGTTCCATCGTCTCCAACGAAGCCATCATCCTTTCCGACGGCAAGCGCACCGTTAAAGTCCCGATCAGGGCACTCGACGAGTACAAGTTTCGCTTCAACTACCAAAAGGCCAAGCACGTGGGCCAGGGCGACGGCAAGACGCGCGTCGGCGACGTCATCGGCCGCGAAAATCGTCCCGGCACGGGCAGCGGCAGCGGACAGGCCGGACAGGAAGCAGGCGCCGACTACTACGAAGCCGAAATAAACATCGACGAGATCGCCGCGCTAATTTTTGAAGATCTGCAACTGCCCTATCTTCAGGAGAAGGCGAAGAAAGCGGTCCAGTCGCGCAAGACGCAGTTCAACGAGATCCGGCGCACCGGCGTCATCGCCAACCTCGACAAGCGCCGGATGATTCTGGAGAACATCCGCCGCAACGCCCGCGAAGGCAAAGCACGCTTCGGCGACATCAAGAAAGAAGACCTGCGCTTCAAGACGTGGGAAGAAGTGATGCGCTACGAGTCGAACGCCGTCGTCATGGCGATGATCGACGTCTCCGGTTCGATGGGCGAGTTCAAGAAGTACATCGCGCGGAGTTTTTACTTTTGGATGGTCCGTTTTCTGCGGACGAAGTACGACAACGTCGAGATCGTCTTCATCTCGCATCACACCGAAGCAAAGGAAGTCACGGAGGAACAGTTCTTCACGCAGGGCGAGTCGGGCGGGACCGTCGTATCTTCGGCGTATCAACTCGCGCTCGACATCATCAAGCAACGTTACCGCCCGTCTGACTGGAACATCTATCCGTTTCACTTCTCCGACGGCGACAACTACTACTCCGACAACGAAGAGGCAGTGAAACTCGCCGATGAATTGATTGCCACGTGCAACCTGTTTGGCTACGGCGAGATCGGCGAGGAGGGCTCGTCGAGTTATCGCCGTTCGTCAGGCGCGCTGCTTTCGATCTTCAGCGACCGGCTGCAAAACAAGGATCGCTTCGTCGGCGTGCGCATCGACGATAAAGAAGACGTCTATCCCGCGCTGAAACAGTTTTTCGGCAGACGCGGCATCGATACGCCGGCGTGAGTGTTATGGAAGACCGAGAGATAAAGGATCTCGAGCAGGCAGTCGAGCAGATCTGGGAAGTCGCGCAGCGCTTCGGCCTCGATCCTTACCCGACGAATTTCGAGATCGTGCCCGCGACCGTGATGTACGAAGTCGGCTCCTACGCGCTTCCGGGCCGCTATTCCCACTGGACCTTCGGCAAAGCCTACCATCGCATGAAGACGATGTACGACTTCGGACTGTCGAAGATCTATGAAGTCGTCATTAACACCAATCCGGCGTACGGTTTTCTGCTCGAAACCAACAGCCCGATCCAAAACAAGATGGTGATCGCGCACGTGCTGGGCCACGTCGACTTTTTCAAGAACAACACCTACTTCTCGAAAACGAATCGCCGCATGGTGGAAAGCGTGTCCACGCACGCGCAACGCATGATGGAGTACGAGTTCAAGCACGGCCGCAAGACGGTCGAGCGCTTTCTCGATTCCGTCCTGGCGATCGAAGAGCACATCGATCCGTACTTCTTCATCAAACGCGAGATCTCCGTCGAGGAAGAGAGACGCCGCGCCGCGCACCGTCCGAAGGACGGACGCTACGACGATCTCTGGCGTCTCGACGACGCCGAACGCGATTCGCGCGACGCTGAGTCCGCGGCTTCCGCCAACGAAGAAAAAGAGCGCAAGCCGCACGAGCGTCTACCTGAGAAAGATCTGCTTTTCTACATCATGAAAAATTCGCCGTCACTCGCTCCGTGGCAGCGCGACGCAATCGCCATGGTCCACGAGGAGATGGAGTACTTCGTGCCGCAGATGCAGACGAAGATCATGAACGAAGGCTGGGCCAGCATCTGGCACGCCCGCATCATGCGCGAGCTGGATCTCAGCGACAACGATCACATCGAGTTTGCGAACCTGCACTCCGGCGTCGTCTCGCCGCAGAAGGGCCAGCTCAATCCGTACTATCTCGGCTACAAGATCTTCGAAGACATCGAGCGCCGCTGGAACGAGCCGTCGCAGGAAGAGCGCGAGAAGTTGGGCCGAACCGGCAATCAAGGGCGCGAGAAGATGTTTGAAGTGCGCGAGCTGGAGAACGACGTCTCGTTCCTTCGCAACTACCTGACCGAAGAGCTCTGCGAAGAGCTCGACCTGTTTGT
>DASURS010000074.1:0-16027 GCA_036279935.1 Pyrinomonadaceae bacterium | reverse complement strand
TCGCTGAACTCGCCGTTAAAGTTCTTCGGATCCGGCGCATTCGAGCTGAACACGATGATGTAGGACCGCACTCCGCCCACCAACTGCGGCTCAAGCGTGATCATCGGCGATCGATTGTCGATCTCGATTCTCACTTGCGTGAGATCCGCCGGCGTTGGAAGTGGCGTTGGCGTGGGGCTCGGCGATGGGCTCGGACTTGGCGTTGGCGTCGGCGTCGGCGTCGGCGTTGGCGTCGCTTGGTTCAGAACGTGTTTCGTGTTCGTGATCTGGAAGATGCGCCGCTGTGCGTAGTCGAGCAGGAAGATCTCGCGATTGCCGTCGGCGTTGTTCCTCCCGTCACGCAGCTTTTCGGTGGAAAGGTCACCGTTTGAAACGAAGACGACGAACCGGCCATTGGCAGTCATGTCGCCGATCGCGGTCGTGAAAGCAGTGCTTGGGGTCGAAGTGATTTGGCTGACGAAAGGGTCCGGAGTTGGACTCGACGTCTGGGCCGAGACGGAGACAAGGGCGCCCCCAATGAGCACAGGCAGTATGCATGCGCACAATAACCAGAAAGCTTGCTTCACGAAATCCTCCGCAATAAAGACGCGAATACGAGCAGATTTGATGCCATCGGGGAGCTGAGCAGCGTCGAACGGTGAAAGTATAAATGCCGGCACCGCGATTAAAGAACGGCCATTTTAAGCAGAACCCCGCGACGACCGCAAGCAGCCACTAAATAAACAATAGACACGCTCAACGGCCAATCGGGGACACGCCGGCGCCGCTTTCTGTCGTGTTTGAAATCGATCCATTGATACAATCACGCGCGTGTCAAAACGAGCTTTGATTACCGGCATCACCGGACAGGACGGCAGCTATCTCGCCGATTATCTGCTGGGCCTGGGCTACGAAGTGCACGGCCTCGTGCGGCGTGTCGCACTCGAAGCGCCCGACACGCGCTTCAGCCGCATCGCCCACCTGCTCGATCGCATCACGCTGCATCCGGCGAGTCTCGAAAGTTATCCAAGCATTTTCCACGTCCTGAGCCAGCACGACTTCGACGAGTGTTACCACCTCGCGGCCCAAAGCTTCGTCGCCGAAAGCTTCGCCGACGGTTTCTCGACGATGAACATGAACATCAACGGCACGCACTACGTCCTGGCCGCACTGCGCGAATCGCGGCCAAAGTGCCGTTTTTACTTCGCGGGATCGAGCGAGATGTTCGGCAACGTCGACGAAGTGCCGCAAAAAGAGACGACGCCGTTTCAACCGCGCAGCCCGTACGGCATCAGCAAAGTCGCCGGCTTTCATTTATCGAGAAACTACCGCGAAGCATACGGCCTGCACTGCTTCAGCGGCATTCTCTTCAATCACGAAAGCCCTCGACGCGGTTTCGAGTTCGTCTCGCGCAAGGTCACGAGCGCCGTCGCCCGTATCAAACTCGGCCTCGCGTCGGAGCTGCGTCTCGGCAACCTCGAAGCAAAACGCGATTGGGGCCACGCGGCCGATTACGTCCGCGCCATGCACTCGATGCTGCAACTTCCGGAACCCGACGACTTCGTCATCGCTACGGGCCAGTCGCACACCGTCCGCGAGCTGTGCGAGATCGCGTTCGAGGCAGTGGATCTCGATTACCGTGAGTTTGTCAAAGTCGATCAACGTTACTATCGCCCCTCTGAAGTCGATCAATTGATCGGCGACTCGTCAAAAGCGCGCCGCGTTCTCGGGTGGGAGCCGACGTACACGTTTCGCGCGCTGATCAAAGAGATGGTGTCGTCAGATCTAGCGTTAACGAAAGCCTATGCCGCCAGCAATACGCGTTGAATCCGTTTCCAAGCAGTACCGGATCTACGACCGGCCAGTCGATCGACTGAAAGAGTCGTTGACGCGCGGGCGGTGGAAGACGCATCGCGAGTTTTGGGCGCTGAATGACATCAGCTTCGAAATCGAATCGGGGACGACGACGGGAATCATCGGACCAAACGGATCCGGCAAGTCGACGCTACTGCAAATCATCACCGGCACGCTCGAACCGACGCACGGAAGCGTCTGGCACGACGGGCGCATCGCGGCGCTGCTCGAGTTGGGCGCCGGGTTCAATCCGGAGTTCACCGGCATTGAAAACATCTTCATGAACTCCGCGTTGATGGGCCTCTCCAAGTCTGAAACCGAACGATTGCTGCCGGAGATCACGAGCTTCGCCGAGATCGGCGACTTCATCAACCAACCATTGAAGACGTATTCGAGCGGCATGTACATCCGGCTCGCGTTTGCGACGGCGATCGCGTCTTCGCCGAACATACTGATCGTGGACGAAGCGCTGTCAGTCGGCGACGCAGTGTTTCAGCATCGCTGCACCCACCGGATCAAGGAGATGCAGGAAAGCGGAACGACGATCCTGTTCGTGTCGCACGATCCCGGCGCGATCCGCGCGCTGTGCAGCCGCGCGATTCTGTTGAACGGCGGGCGGATGGAAGCTGACGGCGCGCCCGCGGACGTGCTCGACCGTTATCAGAAGTTGATCATGGACCGTGAAGCAGCGTACGCCGAAGGACAGTTGGCAATGCGCGGCGAACAAATCGGCCCCTCTTCGGAAGCCCTGGAAACAGCGACTCCGCAGTTCACATACCGGCATGGAAACGGCGACGCCGAGATCGTTCACGTCGAACTGCTGAACGGCGTGCAACGTCCGATTAAGCTGGTCGAAACAGGCGAGCCGGTTCACCTGCGCGTGCGCGCCATCTTTCACGAGGACGTAGACGATCCGGTTTACGGATTCATCATTCGCAATCGCCACGGCATCTATCTCTACGGCACGAACACGCGAGTGCAGGGACTGCGCGGCGGCCGCGTCAAACGCGGCGACACGTTCGAGGCGACGTTCTCGTTCAACTGCTGGCTCGCCCCCGATCTCTATTCCGTCTCGGTCGCGGTCCACAGTCCGGCGGCGGTGAGTTTCGACTGGATGGACGGCGCGCTGTTCTTCCGCGTCTTCAGCGACGTCGCCATCGAAGGCGTCGCCAATCTCAACGCCACCATCACCACGCAGCAATGCGGATTATTAGAAACGACGATCTCTTAAAAGCGGCGAACACGGACGACATCGCGAAGTTTTATCGCGATCGTTTTTACACCGGCGGCGTGCTCGACGCGCGCTACTTTGACGCTGTCAATCGCTTCAACATCGGTTTCGCGCGCACGATGTGGGTCTACGACAACGTTCGCCGCGGCGCGTCCGTGCTCGACATCGGCTGCGGCGAGGGCGTGCTCGCGTTGTTGAAGCGTAAGGACGTTTACCTCGCGGGTGTCGATTTCTCGCCCGAGCTCGTCGAGCTCGCGCAGCGCAACGGTTACGACGGCGCCTGCGTGGCCCAACTCACCGCTCTTCCGTTTCCGGCCGGCTCGTTTGATTACGTCGTCAGTCTCGACGTCCTCGGTCATGTTGCGTTCGACGAAAAAGACGCCGTGCTGGCGGAGATCAAACGCGTGCTACGACCCGAAGGCGTAACGATGCACGGCATCGAAACGCTGAATCGCGAACTGCACGGCGACTACGCGTCGATGAGCGAGGAAAAGCTGGCGCACTTCATCGGCGTCGACGGCCACATCGGTCTCGAAGTCGACGAGGAGATCGCCGCGCGCTTTCGAAAGTTCTTCAAGAACGTGCAGGCCGAACCTCGTTACACGCTTTGTCTCAGCGTCGCCGAGTTCATTAAGCAGTACGACGAATATGGCGTACCATTCGACGCCGACTTTATCGATTATCTGCGTTGTCTATCGTTCACTGAGCGGAACGCGTTCGACATGGCGATGGGTTACGTCTTCGGCAAGATCTCGGATCTCGGGCTGAAGCTGCCGTCGAGCGGATTGTATTTGCTGGTAAAAGCGTCGGACGCGGCGCTGGAGCCGTTCTACAACGCGCGTCGCGATCGGAGTGATTTGTTTGAGTCAGGAGTATCTTTTGGCGCCGGCTGGTATCCGGTGAACCACACGCCTCGCCTCGCGCGTTGGATGAGCGATCATTCGCGTCTTCAATTCGAGACTACGGATTTATCGAGAATTCGGCTTGAGCTGATGACGCACATTCCCAACCTACCGATTGAATTACACTTCAAATTAAATGGCTTGGAGATCTGTGGTTTCTCCTTGATTGACTATGACTGGCTGACGGTCGAGATCGACGTGCCCGAACAACTGCGAAAGAGTTATGAGCTCGAGATTCACGCCAGCCGGACCTGGCAACCGGCGTTGCACGATCCGAACAGCAACGACGATCGTCACCTGTCGATCGCCGTCTGCAACATCGAGATCGTTCACGCCACCGCGATGGTGTAGTTCGCGGCAAACAGCGCCGTCATGATTCCCAGTAAGATGATGAAGATGAACCTGATCGTCGTGTCAGTCCGCTCCGACTTCGCCACCATTGCCAACGCCATGAACATCGGGAAGATGATCAGGGCGTAGCGATCCAGAGATTGCAGCATACCCGTCGAAAGCGGCAGAAAGATCGCCAGGAACGCGTACACGGCGAGGGCCCATTCACGACGCCGAGCGAGAATGTAGACGCAAAACAAACACAGCAGCGCCGAGCCGGCATTCAACAGGTTGAAGTTCCAGGGCTCGAGAATGATGTACGGATGTATCACGTACTCCGCAAGAGCCGTCAAAAAGAAGCCGGGTTTACGTCCCCAATGTGCGACCGCATGACGGAAGGCCCACGCATCGCCGCATGCCCACCACGAATAAAGCATGAAGGCCCACAGACCGACCGGCACGAGGAGCAGGCCTAATATCTTTTTGATCTTCAGCGCTCGATACATCTGCCAACTCAACACGACGAGCGCCGGCAGCAACACGACTCCGTTTACGCGCGCCGCGGATGCGAACGCGCCGATCGCGCCTGCCAGCCACCACTTTTCGCGCTTCGCAGCGTAAAAGCTCGTGACCGTCAGCATCAGGAAGAGGGCCTCGGTGAGCGGCACCGAGAAGAAGTAACTGACTGGGAACGTCGCGGTGTAGAAGATCGTTCGGCGCGCGACCTGCTGATCGTAGCCGAAGGCGAGCGTCAGTTTGTGCAGGAACAGCAGGCCGATGAAGAGAAACAGGTTCGACATCGCCGCGCCCCACAGCAGTACGTCTTTGGTCAGGTGGCTTAGCAGCCAGAGCAGCAGCGGGTGCAAGGGAAAGAAGGCGAACTGGCGGCTGCGGGCGTTCTCGATGTCGAACGGCTGACGGAGGTAACCTTCGTGCGTCAGGACCCAGTAGTGGGCCACGTCGGCGCGCCACATCGTGTCGCGCAGCTTGCGCGCGATGGACGCGTTTTCGAGGTTCACTGTTGCCTCGCGGACGTTGGTGGGCGAGTCTGGTATGGTGGTGACGACGAGCTGGCCCACGGCGATGAAGATGATGAAGATGAGGCTGCGCGTGAGTGTGAAGACGTAGAGCGTGTCGCGCAGACTCTGATCCTGCCGAAGCCGGTCGATGGTACTTCGTATGTTCAAATTAGGATAATATCCCCGGCGAAGATCAGATGAGAAACTGGTTCCGCGATCAGCACCGTCTCAAGCGAGCCTCACAATACCTTACGGCGGCGATATTGTCGGCCCTCATCACCTGCTTTTTTCTCAAGCTCTGGCAAACCGATCTTCACGTTCCCATTCATTACGACGGCGACGCTCTGCTTCACGCGATGTTCATGAAGGACATCGTCGAGAACGGATGGTACTGGCAAAACCCGCAACTCGGCGCACCCGGCGGCCTGCAAATGTACGACTTCCCCGCCGTCGACAACTCCGCCGCCGTGGTCATCGCGCTCATCGGTCTCTTCACCAAGCAACCATTCCTGGTCCTGAATATTTTTTACCTGCTCTCGTTCCCGCTCGTCGCGATCTCGGCGCTTTACGTCTTTCGCCAACTCGGCTTCTCGTACGCGACGTCACTCTTCGGCAGTTTGCTCTACACGTTTCTGCCGTACCACTTCATGCGCAGAAGCCATCTGTTTTTGGCGGCATATTACCTCATTCCGCTGGCGGTGCTGGTGCTGGTGTGGGTGGCGTCGGACCAATTGTCCGGCGGGCAGCGCTTCGGCCTCAACCTGCGCAGTCGCAAGTTCATTGTCAGTATTGTGATCTGCGTGCTGGTTGGTTCGAACGGCATCTACTATCCATTCTTCGCCTGCTTCCTTCTGCTGATCGCGGGAATCTCCGCGGCTTTGGTCCATCGGAACGCGCGATCGTTGGCGCCGGCCGTGCTGCTGATCGCGGTAACATTCGGCGCATTGCTTGTGAATCTCGCGCCCAGCATCATCTACATCTACAAACACGGCGACGCGCGAGTGACGGAACGCAGCGTTGCCGGCCCGGAGATCTACAGCCTCAAGATCTCGCAGCTACTGCTGCCGATCACCGACCACCGTATCCGCCGCTTCAAAGAGATCAAAGACCTGTACAACCGAAACACCGTCGTCACTGAAAGCGACGCAGCCGCACTCGGGCTCATCGGCGCCATCGGATTTCTTGCGTTGCTGGTCCAGCTTGTTTACCGCCGATCCGAACAGAACGCCCTGCTCTCGGATCTCAGCATCCTGAACATCTTCTCGGTGCTGCTGGCGACAATCGGCGGTTTTGGATCGCTGTTCGCACTCTTCGTCTCGGCAGGTATCAGGAGTTACAACCGGATCAGCGTCTTTATCGCGTTCTTTTCGTTACTCGCCGTCGCGATCGGCATCGAATGGTTTTACGAGCGACGAGTAAAAACGACCGCCGGGCGAATCGTCTTCTACGTGGTCCTCGGGCTGTTGTGCGTCGCCGCGCTGCTGGACCAGACGACGCGAGGTTATGTTCCGCAATACGCGCAGATTAAGACCGAGTTTGACAGTGATCACAACTTCGCCAGCGCTATCGATTCATCACTCCCGGCCGGCGCGATGGTTTTTCAACTCCCGTACGTGCCGTTTCCGGAAAGTCCCCGAGTCAACAAGATGGTCGACTACGATCATCTGCGAGGCTATCTCCATTCGCAGGACCTTCGCTGGAGTTACGGCGCGATAAAGAACCGGTCCGGCGATCTCTGGCTGAAACAGATCGCAGCGCTCCCGGTCGATCAGATGTGCGAGTCGCTCGCATTGGCAGGGTTTAGCGGCGTCTATCTAGATCGCAATGGATATAAAGACGACGACGCGCGGATCGAATCGCAGTTGCGCGACGTGCTGCAAATCGCGCCGATCGTGAGCGAGAACGGCAGGCTCGTCTTCTACAATTTGACGGACTACGACGCGCGCCTGCGGCAGAAATATTCCGACAGCGAGTGGCAGGCAAAGCAGGAACTGGCGCTTCATCCAGTGATACTCGATTGGAAAGGCGGTTTTTACGATCTCGAATCTTCGCCGGAGAAGAATTGGCGCTGGTGTGCGAACGAAGGCGAGCTTCGCATCTACAACACGTCCGAGCGGCCGAGTCGAATCAAGCTCGAGATGTCGTTCGTCGGCGGCTACGACCAGTTTGACGATCTGACGATCAGCGGTCTTTACTCGGATCAACTCAAAATAAATTCGAGCCCGCTACCTTACTCGAAGACGATCACCGTTCCACCGGGAGAATCGATCATCAAGTTCATCAGCAATGGCCGCCGGGTTGACGCGCCGCGGGACCCACGCGTGCTCATTTTCCGGATCGAGAATTTCAAGATGACCGTCGCGGAATGAGTATGACTTCGTAGTGCAGATTGTCGTTAGCTCTCGACACGTAAGCAAAAGAGCGCGTCGCGATCTGTTTCAGCCGATGCTCAACCGGATCGTGCTCGACTTCGGCACACGCCGTTACTTCAAACAAGCCCGACTCGGCAACGAGCCCGAGAACGTTTTCCCCAAAATCACTCTGGAGCCGCGTCAGTATGTAAGTCGCGGGCGCCATCGCCGCGAAATCAGTCAAATACGCCCGGCACGCATCCGTCTCGACATGCTGAAGCACCAGCGACGCAAACACGAGATCGAAAGGCCGGCGTGAGACGTCTTCCCAATCGGACATGAGCCCGTCGACGGCGTCCGTGGCCAGCTCGCGGCATCGCGCGATCATCGGCTCGACATCAAATCCCACGACCTCTTGCGCGATCGATTTGAGATATGGAAAGTTTCTGCCGACACCACAGCCGAAGTCGAGGACTGAATCCACCGGCGCCGGCAGCGTTGTCGTCGGCACGTACGGCGTGAAGGGTTTCCCGCTCTTGTAGCCCGTAAAAATGCGCTCGCGCAGCTCGTCGGCGTCGCTCACCTCAGCTATCGATTCCCACTCGGCTCGACCGGTCATATCACCCGTTCCTTCTGTCAAATTGACCTCAGATAATCGAATTGACAACGCAAACAGCGTTTACTTATACTCCAAAACGGTTCGGCAGACGGCCCGGGCCCAGAGTGACCCCAGCCTCAGGTCTTATCGACGACAATCCCACCGAATTGTTGTTTTAGGAGCAAAGGTAAATGCGGAAATACTTATTCATCGCGCTAATAGTGATGTTTGCTTGTGGCGGGACTGCCTTGGCGCAGAGTCCCCCAACACTCCGGATTGTGACGGAGACCCCGAATCTCCCATCCGAACTGTTCTACGGCGACATTAAAGTTAAACCACTGCGGCTACGACCCGGCACGAACATCCCGATCACCATCGACGATGCCGATTTCTTTGCCGCGCAGCACTATATCGACTTCCTGCGACGCTTCCCGGATGCTCCCGGACACGCGCACTGGACCGGTGAAATCACCGAGTGCAGCGATCCGGCGAAAAGATTCCCGGGCGAGTCGCAAGCACTGTGTACTGAACGCAAACGCGCTAACACGTCTGCGGCATTCTTCCTCTCTCCCGAATACATGAACACAGGCTACTTCGTGCTGCGCATGTATTGGGGAACGTTAGGAAAACAGTTGAACCAGCCGGGCTGCGCGGGTGTTCCGCAGAACCTGCCGGGTCACTGCCGGCCGAAGTACACCGACTACATCGGCGACATGGCCGTGGTCACGCAGAACATCGTCCAGAACGACGCGCTCGTCCCGTCCGTGATCAATGCCAACAAGCACGCGTTTGCCGATGCGTTTGTTAACCGTCCGGAGTTCCAGGCGATCTACAACGGCCTGACGCCGGCGCAGTTCGTCGACAAGCTTGCCCAAACCACGGGCGTGCCGCTGGCCGACGCCGATCGCACCGCGCTCATCAACGAGCTCACCGCAAGTCCGGCCAACAAGGGCAGCGTCGTTTTCAAAGTCGTCGATGGCACCAATACGGTTACCGACGGTGCGCTTCAGTTCCAGACCACCTACGGCAAGGCGTACTTCGATAAAGAGTTTGACGATGCGTTCGTGTTCATGGAATACATCGGCTACCTGCGACGCAACCCGGATCAGGATGGATTCAATTTCTGGCTCGGTAAGTTGAAGCAGTTTGGCAACTGGGTGGATGCACAGATGGTGCTGGCGTTCATTCTCTCGCCCGAATATCGCAATCGCTTCTAGTCAGCCACAAAAAGGCACAAAAAACACATAAGGCAGGCCGGCTTCGAGTTTCATTGAAGCTGGCCTGTTTGCTTCTTTAAAGCTTGGTCGTAAACCTCGCGTGTCAGCTTAGCCGTTCGTTCCCATGAAAACTGTGCCGCGTGCTTCAGGCCCGCTCGCGACAGACTTTCTCGCGCGTTCGCATCCGTGAGCAACTCGACTATGTTGCGCGCGAGTCCGTGAACGTCAGTCGGCGCGATCACACGCGCGACGTTCGGGTTGACACTCGGCACCGCACTCGCGATCACAGGCGCGCCGCACGCCATCGCCTCCAGCGGCGGCAGACCGAAACCTTCGTACACCGACGGATAGATAAACGCTCGGCACGACGAGTAAAGCGCGCGAAGATCCGCGTCCGGCGTGTATCCGATCAACTTGATCCGGTCGGTTCGTTCCAGTTGCGTCAGCAGGTCGCTTGTCTTCCAGCCAATCTTCCCTGCGAGGACGAGTTGCGGGCGTAGCTCCGTAGTGCGCAGCACTTCTTCAAACGCGCGCACCAACGTGATCAGGTTTTTGCGGGGCTCGATCGTTCCTGCAAACAGTAAAAATTCATCTTCGACGCCGAGGCGTTTGCGAACTTCGAGCGCAACGTCCGGTGCGACTGCCGTGAAACCCGATCGCGGCGCCAGCGGGATCGCGAACACTCTGTCGCCGTCGATCCTGAGACGTTCGCAAACCTCGCGACGCACCGGTTCCGAGACCGTAATCACGAGCGTCGCGCGGCGCGCCATTCGCGGCAGACGCAGACGGCCGCGCAGGACGGCGCGTGTTGCATGCGTGCTAGAATGCAGCAGCAAGGAAAGATCGTGAATCGTGACGACTGTCGGGCAGTTGCCTCTCAGCGGCACTTCGAAATTCGTCCCGTGAAATAGATCCAGAGACGTGCGACGAACGTAGGACGGCAGTCCAAATGTCCACCAGCGTCGCTGTAGCGGGTTCGGTTTCGCGTACACGAGCGAGAGGTTTGCGGGCTTGGCGTCGGACATCGCGGCCGGCTGAAACGGGCGCGGCGAGATAAGCTCAAAGTCGTCGTCAGGCGCCTGCGCCGCCAGGGCCCGGGCCAGTTCCGATGTGTAAGTGCCGATCCCGGTCTTCAGCTCGGTGAGCGGCATGCCATCGAGGCCTATGCGCATGAAGTGAATCGTTCCTCAGCGGCCAGTCTATGATCAAGCCAGAGCGTCCACGAATCGAGATCGACGATTTGACAGCCGTCATTCGCGAAATCATCGCCGCGCAAAAGCACGATGCGTCGAACGGCGCTATCGCACGCGAGACCGCCGCGAAGGCGACGCCGAATTTTCCCCAACTCAAGCTGCAACCTGATTTTCAACCTCGGTCCAACCAGCGATACCACATCAGCGACCTCTTGCGATATCACGATCGCACGTTTGTCGACAGCGCGTATCGCGCCATCCTGAAGCGTCCTCCGGATGGGACCGAGTTTGCCCGCGATCTCAAGCGACTGCAAAGCGGCGTGTTCGACAAGATCGACCTGCTCGCCGCGCTCCGTTACTCGAACGAAGGTAAAGCGAAGGGTGTTGAAGTCGATGGTCTGACTGTGCCGGCGCTCGTGCGGCGGCTGGGCCATGTTCCGATCGTCGGTTATTTCGTTCGCCTGGCAATCGCGTTGGTGCGGCTGCCGAAGCAGCTTCGCGACCAGCGCGAGTTTGACAGTTATCTGTTAGCACAGAACCAGCAGATTGCTGATTTCGTCAACATCATTACAGCGCGTTTCGACGAGACTACAGCAAAGCTCCAGCAATTAGTCGACGAACACAACACCGAAACGCTGAAAATAGAACCACGGATTGCGGAACAGATAGCCTTCGAGAAGGCGTCAATGGTAAATCGAATCCGTGTTGAAGCTGAGCAACTGCAAGTACTAATCAAAGAGCTACAGGCGCGTGGGCAGATTCATGATGACGAGCTTTACGCGGCGCTCGAAGATCGCTTTCGCGGCAGTCGTGAAGAGATCAAGGAACGTTGCCGCATGTATCTACCGTACGTCGAACCCGCGCGCGACGGATTGGTGATCGACCTCGGCTCCGGCCGCGGCGAGTGGCTGGAGCTCTTGAACGAAGCGGGCATCAAGGCGCGAGGTGTCGAGCAAAATCGCGTTTCGGTCGAGCGTTGTCGCGAGCGCGGGCTTGAGGTCGTCGACGACGACGTGTTCGCTCACTTGCGCAGCTTGCCTGACGAAAGCGTCGCCGCCGTCACCGGGTTTCACATCATTGAGCACGTGACGATCGACGCGCTCTTGACGTTGCTCGATGAAGTCGTGCGCGTGCTGCGTCCCGGTGGTCTGGTTATCTTCGAAACACCGAACCCGGAAAACGTTACCGTCGGCAGCAATTTCTTTTATCTCGACCCGACACATCATCATCCACTCCCGAGCGAGCTCATGCAGTTTCTCTTCGAGGCGCGTGGTTTCGAGCGCGTCGAAGTGCTGAACCTGCATCCGTGGGACGCCGGCCGCGTCGCCGGCGAAGGCGAGCTCGCCGAACGCTTCAACGGCTTCTTCTTCGGGCCGATGGATTACGCGATCCTGGGGTGGAAAATTAGAAAATGAGAATCCTGATTACCACCGTCCAGGTGCCGTTCATTCGCGGAGGCGCTGAGGTCCATGCCGAAGGACTGCGCGACGCGCTGCGACGCTTCGGTCACGAAGCCGAAATTCTGGCCATCCCGTTCAAATGGTATCCGCCCGAGAAGATCCTGGACCACATGCTTGCCTGCCAGCTTCTCGACATCACCGAAGTCGCCGGAACGCCTGTCGATCGCGTCATCGGTCTCAAGTTCCCGGCGTATCTGATCCCGCATCCGAACAAGGTGCTGTGGATCCTGCACCAGCATCGCACCGCGTACGAACTGTGGGACCACCCGCTCAGCGATCTCGTCTACTACCCAAACGGCACGCATGTCCGCGACGTTATTCAGCAAGCCGATCGCAAACTGATTCCCCAATCCAGAGCCGTCTTCGCAAACTCAAAAAACGTCGCCCACCGGCTGAAGAAGTTTTGCGACATCGACTCAACGCCGCTCTATCACCCACCACCGGACGCCGAACAGTTTTACTGCGCAAAAGCGGAAGACTATCTCTTCTTCCCGAGCCGTCTGTGCATCCCTAAACGGCAAACACTCGTGCTCGAAGCGCTGGCCCACACGCGAAACCCGGTGCGCGTCTGTTTCGCCGGCACATCTGACCAACCCTCATACGCCGATCAACTCAAATCGCACGCGCGAAAACTGAAAGTACACCAGCGCGCCGAATGGCTTGGCCCGATCACCGGCGAAGAGATGCGACGCCGCTACGCGCACGCGATCGCCGTCATCTATCCGCCGACCGACGAAGACTACGGCTACGTCACACTCGAAGCGATGCTCGCGTCGAAACCCGTCATCACCTGCAGCGACTCCGGTGGGCCACTCGAATTCGTAATCGATCAAAATACCGGTCTGATCGCCGAACCGACACCCGAAGCGCTCGCCGCTGCCTTCGACACGGTTTGGGAAAACCGCGGCACAGCGAAACAACAAGGCGAATCGGGGCGCGCGCGTTACGAAACTCTTAATCTCTCGTGGGAATCAGTCGTCAATAAACTACTCGCATGAACGTTAGCGACAAAAAGGCACAAAAAACACAAGAAGGGCTCACCAACGCGGTCAGCGATCCGCCCGGCGAAATCTCTTTTTTAACTTTTGTGCCTTTTGTGTCTTTTGTGCCTTTTGTGGCTAAAACATGAAGCTCAACTGGTTCTCACCGCTGCCGCCGGCGCGCACCGGGATCGCCGACTACACATTCGGCCTTCTTCCCGAGTTGAGCCGCCGTGCCGAAGTGACGCTTTGGACCGACCGCGCCGAATGGGATCCGGCACTCGAGCAGTACGCGACGGTTCGCCAGTACCAACCGAACCGTATCGATTCGGTGGAGTTGAATCGCGCCGAAGTGAGCTTCTACCACATCGGCAACAATCATCTGCACCACGCGTCGATCTGGCAGGTAAGCCAACGATCGCCGGGAATCGTGATCCTGCACGATCAACGGCTGCACGACTTCTTCGAGAGCCTGTATCGCGGGCACTGGCGCGACGAAGCCGGCTACCTCGCGCAGATCGAGAAACACTACGGCGAGGAAGGACTGTTGGCGGCGACCGAGTTTGTCACCGCCCGACACGGCGACTTCGATCTCATGGCCCAGCGGTTTCCACTCACGCCGGCCGTACTTGAAAACGCACTCGCGGCCGTGGTCCACACGAAAAACGCCTCCGACGAACTGCATACCAACACGCGCTGTCCCGTGTATTACGCGCCGCTTCCATCCGCGCCCATCTCAACCGGCGGTGCACGTCAGCAACACGCAAAGCACCCGCATCGCTTGATCATCTTCGGCCACATCGGCCGCAACCGCCGTCTCGACGCCGTCCTCGAAGCGCTGGCCCAACTCCCGCAACGAAACCATTTCTCACTCGACATCTACGGCGAGATCGACGACGCGAAGACAGTGCGCCATCGCATTCACGCACTCGATCTCAAGGACGCCGTGAGAGTACACGGCTACGCGCCCCTTGAAGATCTCGACCACGCGCTGAGCACCGCCAGCCTCGCGATCAATCTTCGTTATCCGACGATGGGCGAGGCTTCGGCGAGCCAGTTACGCATCTGGGAGCATGGATTGCCGACGCTGGTGACGAAGGTGGGCTGGTACGCGTTGCTTTCGGAAGAGACAGTGGCCCACGTGCGGCCGGAGCACGAGGTCGCCGATATTCGTTCGCACCTCCAAAGCTTCCTCGACGATCCGGAGCGCTTCGCGCGGATGGGCAAACAAGGGCGCCGCGTAGTCGAAACCGAACATCATCCCAAAACTTACGCCGAGACGATGGTCTCGCTTGCCGCAAACGCGCGGGAGTTCAAGTTGAGACACGCGGCCTTCGACCTGGCGCAACGAGCAGGCGCGATCATGGGCGGTTGGACCAGCCTCATGAAAACCGACGAGGACGCTCCACGGAGAGTCGCCGAAAAAATTCACACGCTTACTGCGTTCGAGTAGGAGCTTCCCGCAAAGGCGCAAAGCAATGGCAAACAGATCCTCTCACTTCTGTTCTTTGCGTCTTTGCGCCTTTGCGGGAAATCTCACTGCACGAACCGCGTTCGATACTCCGGTGAGATGATGAACGCCAGCACCAACTCCGCGTCCACCCAATTGCCGTAGCGTTTCAACTTGGCGAGCCAGAAGTCGTAACCGTCCTGGTCCGGGTTACGACGCAGGTAGCAGATGTACTGCATGAAGACGAACGCCGGATCGAACTCCTGATCGTAAAACGCCTTGCCATACGTCGTCTGAAACACCAGCGCTCCGTCAATCACAGTTTGCGTTCCATCGACCACTTTGAACACCACACTAGCTTTATTTGCGGGGTTAGCAGTGATCTCGTCAATCAACGCCGCACGATCACTACTCGATAACGGAACTCCCGTAGTCTGGCTGAGCTTATCGACAAACTGCGCCGGAGTAAGACTGCCGTAGATTTGTTGAAACTCAGCCCGGTTCACAAACTGCTCAACGAACGCGCGCTTGTTCGCATTGATCACAGCCGGATCGAGCTTGTCGTTGACGACGATGCCCCGGGCCACCTGGTTCATGTCGGCGATGTAATCGGTGAAGCGCGGGCGACAATGGCCGGGCAGGTTCTGCGGCACGCCCGGACAAGGAGCGGATGTGAGTTTCCCCAGCGTCCCCCAATAAACGCGCAACACAAAGTAACCGGTATTCTGAAACTCCGGCGAAAGAAAGAACGCCGCCGACGTGTTCGCGCGTTTGCGCTGCGTACATGCTTCGAGCGTTTCACCCGGAAAGCGTTTCGCGGGGTCCGCGCATTCGGTGATCTCGCCGGTCCAGTGGGCCAACCCCGGCGCGTCGGGCTGGCGATTGAGAAAGTCGAGATAGTGCTGGCGAACGAAGAACGACGCTTCGTCGATCGGGTTCGGCTTCGCCTTGATCTCGTAGACGCTGCCGTTTGACAGCGACACGACGAAAACATTTCCATTCGGTCCCGTGACGATGTCAGTCGTGATGCCGAAGTCTTTGCCGATCACGAGGCTCTCGCTCTCCGTTTGATCGAACTTGTCGACGTTGTCGGCAACGCGATCCGAAAGCCGCGGATCGCTGAACACGAAGTGCTGTCGATCGCCGTTCAACCTGAACCGAAACAGAAACCCATTGAGCAGCGTCGTGCGCGACGCGCCGACGAGCAGATCGCCTTCAAACTGAGCGCCCAACGCTTTGCCCTGAATGAAACCGATCGGCGACGGCGCAACCGCATACTTCCAACTGAACTCCGGATCGACATACTGCGCGCCCGGCAACATGTACAAACGCGACAACGCTTCCTGCGGCGTCGACGCGATGTTCGACGGCGGCCAGCGCAGTTGCTGAAGGTTGCCGGCGCCGTACGTCATCTCGATCGACTTGAACTCTCCGATGCGGCTCAGTGGTCCCATCGTCTGGAT
>DASURS010000073.1:0-2380 GCA_036279935.1 Pyrinomonadaceae bacterium | reverse complement strand
GTGGGATTACGGTGAAGTTTTAGCAGCCGCTGATGTATCCGGGTCGCAAGGATTATGAGTTTCCGGACGCTGGTGCGTCACTTACGAAACCCGTCCTTGCAACCCGGAAGACGAAAGCGTCAGGCTTTTTTCGTAAACAGTCCGCCGGCGAGAAAGATGACGCCGAGCAGGACGTGAATGCCGTGGTCGGCCTGGCCAAAGTGCAATGGGCCAAGCATCCACATGCGATCGGCGCCCGTTCCGATGGCCATGCCGAGAATACCGAGCGCCAGGTAGACCACTCCGAATACGAGACAGAAAGCTCTCGCGCCGTTCAATGTGCCGGCAAAGCCAAAGTAAAGAGCGATCGCGCCCGAGACCAGGTGTACGACGTTATGTACCGGGGTCAAGTGCGCTCCGAGCAGATCGGATTTCGCGAAACCAATTACACCTACTAACACAAAAACGACTCCGAGAATCTTGCAAACGGTCTTTGCCATTCCTCACCCGCTCCTCTGTAATAACGGTGGTAAAACCCAGCGGCTCCCGCGCCGAGGCAGTGCCAGGCGTCCGCGTTTTTGTTACCCCTGAGGGTGGTCCGTCGGTGTGCCGCATGTATATCATTGAGTGCGGCTCGTTGCAAAGTATTTTACAAAAAAATCCGCGTGCCACGGCGTCCGTGTTTAGGACCGTCGTGATGGTATACTGTCGCTAACCCCTCGTTAACATCGGTTTTCCGCAAGTGAGGTTTGTTATGTTGTTCCGCAAACTTTTGGTTGTCGCTTTGGTCGTTGCATTCAGCGCCACTGCGGCAAGCGCGTACACGCTCGTCATGCGCAGCGGCAGACGAGTCGAGATTCCCAACACCTTCACCCTTACAAAATCGACGCTGACGTACGAGACAGCGCCGGGAATACAGGTCACGATTCAACTGGTCAGCATCGACGTCGCTGCCACTGAACACGCCAACGGCCAGCCGGCCGGGTCTTTTCTCGCTTCGACAGCCGAACGAAAAGCGCCTACTCCCGTGCAAACGCCACGAACGCAAGCCACTCGATCCATCACGAACAGCGATCTCGAAGTCTATCGCCGTGCGCGTGTTGACAGTGAAAAGCAGCGAGAGGAATTAGGACTGCCTTCTGCTGAAGATCGGCGTCGCGATGTCGAGGAGATCGACAACCGCACGCAGGAGCAGATCCGTGACATGCGTTCGAAGGAAGAACTGGAGTTCTGGCGAACTCGGGCCACGACACTCGAAGCGCAATTGAGCGCCACTGCGGCCCAGGCCAATGCGTCGCAGATGTATGACGTCCCGTGGGCCTATCCTTATGGAGTCGGGTTGGTGACAACCGGCTTTCCGTTCGGCTTCGATGGGTTCAATCGATTCAATCGATTCAACAATTCCAGCTTCAACCGCATTCCCGGTTTTGGCTTCAACCAGTTCAATAAGTTCAGTCCTTTTAACTCGCAGTTCCCGACAAGCTTTAGAGGGCGTTTGCTATACACCCTGCCGAAGCCTGCGGGCGGCGGTGGACGCGGCAGTCATGGCCGAGGCGGTGGCGGTGGTATGCGAAACGGTGGCGGAGGACGGCGATAGAACGAAGCATGACCTGGGAAACGATCATCGGGCTGGAAATCCATGCTCAACTGCGCACCGAATCCAAGATCTTCTGCGGCTGCGCCACACGGTTCGGCGATCAGCCCAATGCGAACACCTGCCCCGTCTGTCTTGGGTTGCCGGGCGCGCTGCCGGTGCTGAACCGGCGCGCCGTTGAGTTGGGTGCGCGCGCGGCGTTGGCGCTGGGCCTGCACATCAACAACCAGTCGATCTTCGCGCGCAAAAACTACTTCTATCCCGACCTGCCGAAGGGCTATCAGATCTCGCAGTACGATCAACCGTTCTCCGCGAACGGCGAGCTCGAGATCATGACGGCGGAACGAGACGAGGCTGGGCATCCGATGGAGTGGCGTCCGAAGAAGATCCGCATCACTCGGCTGCACCTCGAAGAAGACGCCGGCAAGAACGTTCACGAAGGTCTGCCTGACGTCGATCGGTATTCATATATCGATCTGAACCGCGCGGGTGTGCCGCTCGCCGAGATCGTCACCGAACCTGATTTTCGTTCGTCATGGGAAGCTTACGACTACGTCAACCACGTGCGGCGTTCGCTGCAATGGGTAGGCGCTTCCGAGGCCGACATGGAGAAGGGAAATCTTCGTTGCGAAGCGAACGTTTCCGTGCGGCGTGTTGGTGAAGAGAAGTTTGGTACGAAGGTGGAACTGAAGAACTTGAACTCGGTGCGGTTCATGCAACGAGCGATCGAGTTTGAGGTCGCGCGGCACATCAAGGTGCTCGAAGCCGGCGGGAGTCTGACGCAGGAGACGCGCTTGTGGGATGACC
>DASURS010000072.1:0-6512 GCA_036279935.1 Pyrinomonadaceae bacterium | reverse complement strand
CTGTGTGACATTCTGCAGCCGCGAGCAGAAGAAGTTTTGATGCATGTCGCAGATGAGATCAAGGACGCAGGTTGGGAACGTCAACTCTCGAGTGGCGTCGTGCTCACCGGTGGTGGTGCACTGCTAAATGGCATGACTGAGATCGCAGAGCAAGTGTTTGATGCTCCAGTACGACTTGGCTATCCCGAAAGAGATCGCTTCGGCGGTTTGATTGAAGACATTCAAAGCCCGGCGTGGGCTGCCGCAGCAGGTCTAGCGCTGCTCGCTCACCGCACACAAGCAGCAGAGATTCGCACAGGCATCAGTCGACGCGGATCTACAGGGAAATTAACGCATTTCGTATCAAGATTTCGAAATCGTTTCGGTAGTATTTTCTGACAAGTTGTTGTATGCTTGCGCCCCGGTTGCACAAGATATTGTCCGCAATATATCGATGCCGATGGGTCAAGAGACGCAACATAGAAGGAAGCGGCCTTGGACGCCATCCCGTTTTGGGAGAGAGGAACTCACTATGACACCGGACACTCGTCAACCCGGAACCGGCATTAATATTTTCATTGATGATGATCCGCCACTCACCGGTGCGCGGATAAAAGTAATCGGCATCGGCGGTGGTGGAAGTAACGCAGTCAATCGCATGATCGAAGCCGGCATCGAGGGAATCGAATTCCTCGTCGCCAACACCGATCTGCAAGCACTCAAACGTTCGCGCGCTCCAATCAAGATTCAGCTCGGCAGCCGTTTGACTAAAGGTCTCGGCGCCGGCGCCGATCCCGGAGTCGGCCGCGAAGCCGCGCTCGAAGACACTGACAAGATCATCGAAGTGCTCGAAGGCGCCGACATGGTGTTCGTCACTACCGGTCTCGGCGGCGGCACCGGCACCGGCGGCGCGCCGATCATCGCGTCGCTCGCAACCGAGCTCGACGCGCTGACTGTCGCCGTCGTGACGAAGCCCTTTCACTTCGAAGGACGTCGCCGTATGCAGCAAGCGGATCAAGGTCTGCGCGAGTTGCGCGAGTGCGTCGACACCGTGATCACGATCCCGAATGAACGTCTGCTGCACACTGTCGAGCGCGGCGTGTCACTTTCCGACTCGTTCAAAGTTGCCGACGACGTGTTGCGCCAGGCAGTGCAGGGCATCAGCGATCTGATCACCGTTCCCGGTTTGATCAATCTCGACTTCGCCGACGTGAAGTCGATCATGCAGGGAATGGGAATGGCTCTGATGGGCGCCGGACGTGCGACAGGTGAGAACCGCGCGATCGAAGCGACTCAGCAGGCGATCTCGTCGCCGTTGCTCGAGGAAGCGACGATCCAGGGCGCGAAGGGCGTCTTGATCAATATCACCGGCGGACCCGATCTGACGTTGTTTGAAGTGAACGCCGCGTCGTCGATCATTCGCGAGTCCGCTGACGACGATGCGAACATCATCTTCGGCGCAGTGATCGACGAGAACATGCGCGACGAGATGAAGATCACCGTTATCGCCACCGGCTTCGACAAGGAATCGGCGGCAGTTGCCTCCGCGGCATCGACGACGGCGATGCCTGTTTCCCCGACTCGTTTCGTCACTCGCCCAGCGGATGATCTGCCGCGGCCCATGATGGCAAATCCGCGCGTCGACGATCTCGACGTTCCCACTTTCATCCGCAAGAAAGCTGACTGAAGACATTGCCGATTGCCGATTGCTGATTGCCGATTTGGGCGCGACACCCAGGCGTCGATCGGCAATCCGCAATCGGCAATTGGCAATCTCCCTGATGCATCATTTCTTGCAAGAAAATTCGTAAAACTAATTGATTTGATTTGGGTTTTCTCCTTTGCTTTTTCTTCTCTTGTTGTGTAGCATGTCGCTCATTCCTTGCAGGAAATTCCATTACGGGTAATGTTCGTTCCTCTCCTCGGATGGGCCGCAGCCTGCGAGAGTAGCTGATCTGTACAACTAAGCCCTGTGTCTTAAGCATATAAGGTTGTTGACGGGTGAACGACCCGTCATAAGATTTTTGGAGGTAATAATCACGTGAATCGTAAACTCATCAGAACCACACTCGCGGAAGTCAAAGGGAAAGCCCGAGAAGTTCCGCAGCCCAGAGAGCGTTCGAATGGGAGTTCCCGCGCCTCAAACGACGGTGGACAAGCACGTGCCGCGCAGCAGCATGCTGCTGCAGTGCAAGTCAAGAAAAGAGTTCCGCCTCCCAGCGAAACGAATGCAGAGATTTTCTACTACAAGAAACAGATCGATGCTCACACCTTGATGGTCATCGTTCTGCTTGACGGTGAGGAGATTGAAGGAACGATCGAGTGGTACGATCGTGGCGCGCTCAAAGTGAACCGCAAGGGAGCGCCGAATCTTCTCGTGCTCAAACGGAACGTCAAATACATGTTCAAGGCCGACGAGCGGGTAGAAAGCGCCAGCGCCTAGGAAGACTTAGCAGCCCTCGCCCCTGTTTTTTCTTTGCCCTGGACAACAGTGCGTCGCCTCAAGCAATGCGACACTCAGACCACAGCTCAACAAGCCCGGGTCCTCGACCCCGGCGAGTTTTGCCGCGCATCGGCATCACCATGGGAGACCCGGCCGGCATCGGGCCCGAGGTGGTGCTCAAGGCGGTAGCTGAAGAGGAAATCAAGCGCGTGTGTGTGCCGGTGATCATCGGCGACGCCCAATTGCTGGCGCACACGGCGCGCACTCTCGATCTTCAATCCGGCTACGACATCGTTCGCAAAGATGAAGAGTTTCCGGAACACTTCTCGGAACCCATCATCTATCACCTCGACAACATCACCGGCTCGATCGAACCCGGCATCGAATCGGGCGCGGCAGGTAAAGCCGCCGCCGAGTATATCGAGGCCGCTGTCGAGCTATGCGCAGCCGGGAGTGTCGATGCGATCGCGACTGCGCCGATAAACAAGCGCGCCTTGTTTCTCGGCGGTTACAGTTTTCCCGGTCATACGGAATTTCTGGCGCACCTCACCGGCGCTGAAGAGTGTGCGATGGCTTTCGTCGCCGCTAACCTGCGGATCGTCTTGTTGTCGACTCACGTGCCGCTCGCCGAAGCGATCCGCATGGTCGAACGCGACCGGCTCGTGAAGATCATCAACCTCGCGAATCGCGAGCTTCAGCGGTGGGGAATGGAGCGCCCGAGGCTCGCCATCGCCGCGTTGAACCCCCACGGCGCGGAAGGCGGTTTGTTCGGCGTCGAAGAGGCTTCGGAGATGATGCCGGCCATCGAGGCCTGCCGCCGGCTCGAAGATATCAATGTACAAGGACCGTATTCGGCTGATACCGTGTTCCTGCGCGCCTCGCGCGGCGAGTTCGACGCGGTGATCGCCTGTTATCACGATCAGGCGATGATTCCGGTCAAGTGTTTGTCCTTTGGCGAGGCCGTTAACGTGACTCTGGGGCTGCCGTTTATCCGGACCTCAGTCGATCACGGCACTGCCTTTGATATCGCGGGCAAAGGCTTGGCGGAGCATTCGAGCATGATGGCCGCGATCAAACTGGCCGCGGAGCTGTCGATGAAGTCGGGCGAGAGTTGCCGCGCAGTCGAGATCTAAGACTCTGTCTCACTCGTTTAAAGGGAACACTCACATGGACAATAACGACAACGTCAAAAGTGGGAGCGACGACAAGAACACGCGACGGATGTTGGTCGCCGATGATGATCCGGCGATCCTGAGACTAATCGCCACGATTCTCGAGAAGGAAAACTTCACCGTGGTAACAGCTCGCGACGGACGCGAGGCTTACAAAACTCTTCAGGCCGATGCTGATTTCACGGCGGCGATCCTCGACGTCGTGATGCCGCACATCTCCGGACCGGAACTCGTTCGGTACATGAAAGCGGAAGATCGGTTGAAGAAGATTCCCGTCATGATGATGACCGCCGAACAGGATCCGAAGCTGTCGTCCGACAGTTTCTCCGCGGGCGCTGTCGTCTTCCTGCCCAAGCCGTTCACCACGGCACAATTGCAAATCATGTTGCAGATGTTGATAGGCAAACAGCCGGCCGAATGAGATGGTGAATCCGCGTCATCTCTTCTATCTCTGTTGTCTGTGGTTACTTTTGATTCCCGCTGCTGATCTGAGCTCGAGCAAGGCACGCAAGACGATTCAGACGATGGGCGGGATCTCGTTACCGAGCGACGCCGTTCGTGTGCAGCAGGTGCGTTCCGTCTCCCCGGAGAGTGCAGAAGCGACGGCCGATTTGCAGCTGGTGTTTCGGGCGACGCAGCACGACGGGCGCTGGCGTTTGAGTGAAGTTCGGACCGGGCAGGATCGTTGGGAGCGTCTCGATCTGATCGCGCAGGCAGTTAACGTTTCGCTTCCGAGTGAAGCGTGTGATGCGCCGTCGCAGTTTGCACGCACGAAGGACCCGAATACGTTGACGACGAAACGCGCGCGGTGTCTGGTGGCGGCGTTGTTTGGCGTTCAGTTGCCGTCGGATGATGTGCGTGTCCGCAACGTTTCGGCGTTTGGATTTTCTCTCGGTTCGTCGGATGCTTCGGCGCTGATCGAAACACTGGTTCGGCTCGACTTCCGGTTCGCGCGCGACCGTGGCGGCTGGCGCGTCGCTGAGGTGAAGAGCGGCGGTCGCGACTGGGTCTCCGTCAGTGGAATCCCGGCCTCGGTGGATCAGCTCAAACGCTCGACGGCGACGGAAGAGTTGTCCCAGATCGCCCAGGCTCTCGACTCATATCGGCGCGAACGCGGCGCCTTCGTGGTGTCCAACAAAGAATCGGTCCTGATCGACCACCTGAGCCCGAAATACCTGACTCGCGTGATTCGTCTCGATCCGTGGTCGCGGCCGTACGAGTACGACGGCGACCAGACCCGCTATTCCCTCCGTTCGCTCGGACCTGACAGCAAAGCCGACACCCCTGACGACATAGTCGTCAAAAACTAAACTCTTGACTGCCTGTAACGGCGGGTGTTAGGTTTCCTACTGAGGTCTGTTCCAAAGGCCCACTGCATGACGACTTGCCCGCGCCATCCGTGCAAACCGCACTAGGCCCCGCCGATGGTGCAATTCAGCTAAAGGGACTGGCTTTGCTAGCTGGACGCAAACTCCTACTCGCCGACGATTCGGCCACCATTCAGAAAGTTATCGACCTGACGTTCGCTGACGAAGGTGTGCGAGTTTTGGCTGTCAGCAATGGCCAGGAGGCAATTGAACAACTCCTCGATTTTGCCCCGGATATAGTGCTCGCGGACGTTCACATGCCGGCTGCGAACGGCTACGAAGTTTGCGAATACGTCAAAACAAACGAGACGCTGAAACACATTCCCGTGGTGCTGCTCGTTGGCTCGTTTGAGCCGTTCGACGAAACGGAGGCGCGCAGAGTTGGCGCGGATGACATCTTGACGAAACCATTTTCATCGATCCGACGACTGATCGACCGGGTGGGAGCGCTCGTGAGCAGCCCGCCTGTCGAGAAGGAAGCGGCCACCGCCGAGCTTCCGAAGCCGGAAGGAGAACCGGCCGAGGAACCGCAGTTGAGCACGCAGGAACTGGAGCTCACCACGGCGGACACGTTGCCGCTGGAGGGCCATCCGTTTGCCGACAGTCTGCCCAGAGTCGAGCCGGTGGTCAGTGAGTCCAAGCCCGCTGAGAGCGTTACCCCGTCAGCGCGTCTCGAAGCGGTGCTTAGTGAAATGCAGTCGTCAGAAACACCAGCAGAGGTAACGTCAGAACACGAGGGCAGCATGGAACCTGGAAACACGGAAACGCATATGGGTGAGTCTCAGCCTGAGGCTGGAGACGTCTTATTGGATCTCGGCGAGATGGAGACGACGCGCGCTGCGGCGAGCGATGATTTTGTTTTGGATCTGGATGACGATCTGGAATCGTCGCCCGTGTATAACGCCGCGCCTGCGTATGAACCGGCGCCGGCATACGAATCAACTGCGTACGAAGCGACCCCAGCCTACGAACCAGCGCCTGCATACGAAGCAACTCCAGCG
The DNA here is from genome assembly GCA_036279935.1 of Pyrinomonadaceae bacterium. Taxonomy (GTDB): domain Bacteria; phylum Acidobacteriota; class Blastocatellia; order Pyrinomonadales; family Pyrinomonadaceae; genus PSRF01. Next base: position 550 of record DASURS010000072.1, on the reverse strand, counting down.
TACGAGCCGGAGCCGTCGTATGAACCAACCCCGATGCGTGCCTTTGTCGAGCCGGAAGTGACGGAAGCAGCTCAAACCTACGAAGCGGTCTCCGTACCACCTGAATTGACGCCGGATCCGGTTCCGGTATTTGGCGAATCTGAATTTCCGACGGCGGACACGCACCAGGCCGCGGCGCCGGTCACATCGGATCGCGCGGTGAACCTCGATCAACTCTCCCCCGAAATGATCGACGCCATCGCCCGTCGCGCTGTCGAACTGATGTCCGACAAAGTGATTCGCGAAATCGCCTGGGAAGTCGTCCCCGACCTCGCCGAGTTGCTCATCAAACGCCAACTGGAAGAACGATCGGCGAAGTAGTTTTCTAAATATCGCTCTCTACGGCAGGTGACTCTCGCGGGTCACCTGCTTTCATTTTTGAACTTTGTCCGAGGTCTGGCGTAGACTCTACCCTTTATTTCAACGACAAAGATAACGACACGCATGGAGATTCCGAAACAATACGACCCGAAGCAGGCTGAGCAGAATCATTACGAGCGCTGGGAAAAAA
>DASURS010000071.1:0-17823 GCA_036279935.1 Pyrinomonadaceae bacterium | reverse complement strand
AGCGGGGATGTCGTCCGTGATGATGGGATGATAGCCCCACGTCGCGATCAGATCGCGCAGAGATGATCCGCTGTGGGCGTCCCGATCGAAGATGAGCACACTGGGCGTCGACATCCGAAATCAGTTTAGCACGGATTATTTTCCGTTTATCAGTTTCCATTTTTCATTTGTCGTTGGTCAGACGAGAGTCCCGTAAATGAGAAATGGCCAACGGAAAATGACAAACGGAAAATGATCTCGTTTTACCAGGCAAAGTATTCTGCGATGGCGCGCGCGAGGTCAGTCGCCGTTGTTTGAGCGGGTTGGATATCGACGTGAAGGCCGTATTCGTTAGCCGTCTGTGACGTGATGTCGCCGATGGAGGCAACGGCCAAACCCCGCAACTTTTCGCCGAGATCGTGCGTGTCGAAGAGCAGCGCGAGGTTCTTGACGCTCGACGAGCTCATGAACGCGATGCAGTCGGCGCTGCCGGTGAGCATGGCGCTCAAACGTCCGCGATCGAGGTTCTCCGGCAGCACCGTGCGATAGGCCGTGACGACGTCGACGCGCGCGCCGGCTTCTTCCAACGATTTCGGCAGGTAATCGCGGCCGGTCGCGGCGCGTGGAAGAAGCATGTTCAGGCCGTGCAGCTTCTCCTTGCCGCCCGCAAATTCACTTAACGCGACGAAGACACCTTCCGCCTGGGCGTGCGAGGGGACGAGGTCGACGTGAACGTGCGCGTCGCGCAGCTTGTCGGCTGTTGCTTCGCCGATGGCGCAGACTTTCACCTCGTCGAGCTCTTCGACTTTGATTCCGCGTGCGTTCAGGCGGCGCAGGAAGTAGTCGACGCCGTTTGCGCTGGTGAAGATCAGCCAGTCGTAGCCGTAGAGATGATCGATTGCTTCGTCGAGGCGGTCGTAGTTTTCAGGCTCCGCGATTTCGATCGTCGGACAGGAGATGACGTTTGCGCCGTAGCTTTCGAGCGCCGAGACAAACGCCGCCGCTTGCGAGGCGGCACGAGTGACCACGACCGTTCGTCCCGCCAGCGTCTGTTTCATCGCGTGTTGAGAAGGGAACTGGCGCCTTGTTGAAGTAGCCGCTCGGCGAGTGACGATCCGATCTCCTCGGCCTTCTCGTGTGGGCCTGACAGTTGGTCGCGCAGGATCTTCGAGCCGTCAGGCGCTGCGACCAGTCCGTCCAGCTTCAGTTGCTCGTCTTCGATGATCGCATGGCCCGCGATGGGGAACTGACAACCGCCGCCGAGGCTCCGCAGAAACGCGCGTTCCGCCAGACAACACAATCGTGTTCCGCGATGGTCTAACTCGCCGGTCGTCGCAATCGTAAACTCGTCGTCCGCGCGCGTTTCGATCGCGATCGCACCCTGGCCCACCGCCGGGACCATCTCGTCCGTCGGAATTGCCCCAGCAATTCGGTCTTCCAATTCCAGCCGCCGCAAACCCGCGGACGCAAGGATTAAGGCGTCGTACTGTCCCTCGTCGAGCTTGCGGATTCGCGTGTCGACGTTCCCGCGCACGTCTTTAACAACGACGTCGCCGCGCAGCGACTTGAGTTGGGCCACACGGCGCTGGCTCGACGTGCCGACAACCGCTTGCTCCGGTAAATTCAGGATCGAACCGGCGCGCGCTTTCAGTTCGTCACGCACGACGAGCGCATCCCGCGGATCTTCGCGTTTGCAGATGGCGCTGATCGCGAGTCCGTCAGGCAGGATCGTCGGCAAGTCTTTCAACGAGTGGACGGCGAGATCGATACGTCCATCGAGAAGCGCATCTTCGAGTTCTTTGGTGAACACACCCTTGCCGCCGATCACCGACAACGGATCGGTCTTCACGTCGCCCGTAGTCTTGATGATCTCGATGCGGACGTCGATTTCGGGATGCAGTTCGAGAAGTTGGGCCTTTGCCTGTTCGGCTTGCCACAGCGCGAGCTTTGATCCGCGAGAACCGATTACAAGTGCGCGCGACATACGTTCAGTCCTCGAGATCGTCGCCCTGCGGTGGTGCGGCGTCGGATTCATAGAAGCGTCGCATCTGGTTAATGATTGGATGGGAGATCTTGTTGACCGTCGACATGAGCAACGACTCGACGGCTGTCTCCTGCTCCTGCGTCAGCACGCCGAGGCGCTTGCGTTGCCGCGCCAACTCCGTGCGCGCGATGTCCTGAAACTTCTCGCGCAGCGCGCCGATGCTCGGGCCGGCGTCCATCAACCGCAGCTTCTGCTGAAACTGCATGACTTCTGACTGCACGATCAGTTCCGCGCGTTCTGCTTCACGCTCGCGCTCGCGAATGTTCGACGAGATCACGTTTTCGAGATCGTCGATATCGAAAAGAAAGACGTTCGGGACTTTGGCGGCGGCGGGATCGATGTTTCTCGGGACGCTGATGTCGATCAGGCACGTGGGACGATTGCGACGCCGTTCGCGTGCCTTGCGCACGTGGTTTTCGGTGAGCACGTAATCCGGCGCACCGGTCGAGCAGATCACGAGGTCTGCTTCGTGAAGCGACTCTTCGAGTCGATCGATCGACACTGCGCCGGCGCTCTCTCCGATTTGATCCGCGATCGCACGCGCGGCTGACTCCGTGCGATTGGCGATGAGCACGCGCGACGCGCCGGCGTTGACGAGATGTTTGGCTGAGAGCTCGGCCATCTCGCCCGCGCCGATGAGCATGACCGTGCAGCCCTTGAGTGAATCGAAGATCTTCTTTCCGAGTTCGACGGCCATGTAGCTTATGGAAACGGCGTTCGCCGCGATTCCCGTTTCGTTGCGCACGCGCTTGGCAACGCGAAACGTGTGATGGACCAGTTTGTTGATGACTCGGCCGGCGGTTCCCGCTTCGACGGCCAGCGAATAGGCGTGACGAACTTGTCCGAGGACTTGCGGCTCGCCGACCACCATCGAATCCAGCGCCGATGCGACACGAAACAGGTGCCGTACGGCTTGTTCGTTCGTGTGGTGATAGAGATGGTCCTTGAGGAAACCCGGCGGAAGCTGGCCCGAGCTGTCGAGAAACTGAGTGACGCGTCCGGCGCCGAATTCAAGTTGATCCGTCGAGGTCGCGGTAAGGATCTCGACGCGATTGCAGGTCGAAACGATCAGTCCTTCCCGAACGATCTCGCCGTCGACGAGCGTGCGCAATCCCTCCGCGCACGTCGCGTCGTCGAACGCGAGCCGTTCGCGGACCTCGACCGGAGCCGTCTTATGATTGACTCCGATCAGGAAGATCGACATCGGATTGGATGTTGGATCGTTCACGTCGTTAACCAAACACGTGATAGCTCCCGAGCAGGGGAGCGGCGAAAAACGTGCAGAGCACGAGCACGAACCCGAGCACGCCGAGCCATGCTGCCCGGCGGCCGCGCCAGCTTGCCGTCGAACGATAGATAGCCAGGATGAAGTAAATCAGCCACGTGAGCACGGCGAAGATCTCTTTTGGATCGTTGTGCCACATGACGCCTTTCAATGACCACGACCAGATCAGACCGGAAACGATTCCGAGCGTGAGTAGCGTCAAGCCGATCGCCGCCGCGCCGGTTGCGATTTCGTTGATCATTGTGAGCGCGGGCAAGCGATGGAAGATGCCGCTGAACGTTTTGTGTTTCAGCTCTCGTTCCTGTAGCAGGTACATCACGCTCGCCATGAAGACGATCGCGAACGCGGCGTACGCGAAGATCACCAGCGTAGTGTGTATTGGGAACAACCAGGTGGCGCCGAACTCGGCGGGCGACGAGTTTGGGTCGGAGTTGGTTACGAGCGCGGCGAACGTCAGCACTGAGATCAGCGGCATCGTAAACGCGCCCACTGCCTGCGCTGTGTACCGATAGACCACAACGCCGTAAACGGCGACCAGCGCCCAGGCCAGGAACGAAAGCGTCTCGCGCGTTGAGAACAGCGGGTAGTGGCCGTCGACCATCCACTCGTCGAGCAGCACGCCGGTGTGCAGGACGAAGCCCACGCCGATCGACCATTGCGCCACACGCTGAAGCGCACGCCGTTTATTGACGAACGCCAGAATAGAGTGGATGGCGGCTATCAAATACGCCGCCAAAACTGCAAGAAGTAAGGATCTCATTGGGGATAAGCCGGAATCGCATTCTAGTTGAACCGCTTGTGCGCCAGCAAGTTCCGGTGATCCGTGTTTCTAAAAAGCCTAGGGAAACGCTATTCTTGTCACGCACATCCTAGCGCCGGAGTCGTTTCCTTCGCTTAGTTTCTGCTGAAAGTCTGGCTTGCGTGTGAGGAGGGCTGAAATGGTTTCTTCTGTATCGCGTCGGTTTTTGTCCGCCCTTTTTGTGTTGGCGTTGGCAATCTCCGCCACCGCTCAAACGAAGCCAGGCAAACCAGCCAATGCTGCCGATAATCCGCCGCCCGAACCACAGGAAATGGAAACGCTGAAGACCGAGACGGATCTCGTCACTGTTCCTGTGATCGCGACCGCCGTCGGCGGACTTTACATCACCGACCTGCGGAAAGAGGAGTTTGCGATCACGGAAGACGGCGTCCCGCACGAGATCGCGTTCTTCGGCAAAGTCGCCGCGCCATTTCATGTCGTCCTGATGCTCGACACGAGCGCGAGCACGCAGGACAAATTGCGCCAGATTCAACAAGCCGCGTTCGCGTTCGTGCAGCAACTACAGCCGGGCGATCGCGTAAAGGTGATCTCGTTCGACGACAAAGTCCGCGACCTGAACGAGTTTACAAACAATCGCCAAACCCTCCAGGACGCAATTTATCGCACGCGCTCAGGCGAGGGAACGAAGGTCTACGACGCCATCGAGCTCGCACTCAACACGGTGCGCCGCATCCAGGGACGCAAAGCGATCGTAGTTTTCACCGACGGCATGGACTGGCACAGCGATAGCGCAACGTTCGACGGCACGCTTCGCAACCTCGACGAAGAAGGCGTGATTGTCTATCCCATCCGTTACGACACTCGGGCCACCACCGAAGCACTCGCGCGCCAGCAAGCCGAACAGATTTCACCGACACTGCCAACGAGCGACGTCATCCGCCGTCCGCCCAGCGGCACGACCGCGCCGACGTTCCCGGACGGCGATCCGATCCCAACCTCGGGAACAAGACGCACGTCAGGTCCACTCGGTCTCCCATTGCCAGACGAGATCATGCGTCGACGCCGCGAAGCCGGACGCGAGCCATATCCCGACCCGAACAACCCGAACCGCCAGCCCGGCGATCTCCCGCCGGATGATCGAATGCCTCCCGACCGCAGACTTCCCGACTATCGACGCATTCCCGGCCAGCCGGATCCTCCAAATACGTCGAGAACGAGACGCCAGCCCGACGACTCGATCACCAGCATGCTGAACCTCGCTTATGCAACGGCCGACAAGTATCTCGACGCGCTCGCGGAAAAATCAGGCGGACGTCTGCTGCGCGCGGACACGCTTGCCTCGCTGCCCGACGCCTTCGCGCAGATCGCCGGCGAGCTTCGCACTCAATACATGCTCGGTTATTATCCACTCAACAAAGAACGCGACGAGCGTTATCGCAAGATCAAAGTCAGCACCACTCGCAAGGGAGTTGTGATTCGCGCCCGGCCGGGTTATCTTGCGACCAACGCCAGATGATCATTTCTGTTTTCCATTTTCCATTTGCCGTTTTTCATTTGTCGTTTAAAAGCGAAGGCTTCTAAATGACAAATGAGAAATGACAAATGACAAACGACAAATGAACCGAGCCGAAGCCTGGGAATTACTGTGCGAGTACACGAAGGGCGACAGCCTGCGCAAGCACGCCATCGCCGTCGAGACCGCTATGCGCGCCTGCGCGAAACGTTACAACGACGGTCCCGCCGATGAAGATGAGTGGGGATTAGTCGGACTGCTTCACGACTTTGACTACGAGATGTTTCCCTCGGCGGACCAGCACCCGTTCACCGGCTCCAACATCCTTTGCGGGCGCGGCTATTCCGAACGAATCATCCGCGCGATTCTCGGCCATGCGACCTACACGGGCGTGCCGCGCGACACCGACATGGCACGCGCACTCTTCGCGACTGACGAACTGTGCGGGTTTCTCGTCGCGTGCGCGCTGGTGCGGCCGTCTCGCAGTCTCGACGACATGGAAGTCTCGTCAGTCAAAAAGAAATTGAAAGACAAGGCGTTTGCGCGTTCGGTGAATCGCGACGACATCAAACAGGGCGTCGAAGAGTTGGGAGTCGATCTGGACGAACATATTCGTTTCGTGATCGACGCATTGCGGCCGGTCCAACCTGAAATCGGTCTGAATCGAATCGAAGGTTAGGACGCGATGTGTGGGCCGGGCTGGACCGGATCGCCCGTACTGCCGCGGGAAGTCAAAACTGAAGCAAGCACGAAGAGCGAGATCGTCAGCAGCGCGGCGAGGATGGCGGTAAGAAACGCCTGTAGCTTTCGGCGTCGTGCGGTGTGACGATAGACGAAGATCGAGGCGAAGACGGTAGTCGCGATGGGGAGCAACAGTGTCGAAGTCACCAGCAATCCCGGATTCGACAACGCCTTAACGGAGAAAACACCCAATACCAGCGCGATACAGGAACCGGCGCCTACCACTGCGGCCAGCAACGAAGCAGCTATCACCAGCTTCAATCGCATGTGGCGCTGCTCCTTGTCCTGATTGTGGCGTGCAACGATTCCTCCTTGAGCTGGAGAAAAACCCGCCAAGAATAGCACAATGAAGGACCATAACCCGTTAATGGAGTAAATTTGGTATGCTGCGGTACCGACTTATGAATTTTTCAGCAATTCCTCATAGATTGGACTGATGCTAACTAGAAGCGCGCTGATTTGGTTGTCCGGCCAGGAAGGCCTCAAGGATTTTGCCGCTCGATTCAAATTATTCAAGAAACTGACTACTCGCTTCGTCGCCGGCGAGACGCTGGACGAAGTAATTCCTTTTATTCGCGAGCTTAACTCCGAGAATTGCACCGCCTCGTTCGATCATTTGAACGAGTCGGTCGATAACGCTGACGAGGCGAACAAAGAGGTTGAAGAGTATCTGCGGATCCTGGCGCGAATTGAGGAGACGCGTGTTCGTTCCAACGTGTCGATCAAGCTGACTCAGTTCGGGCTCGGTCTCGATCCGGAGCTGGCGTACAAGAACGCCCGGCGAGTGGTCGAGGAAGCGAAACGCCGTGGCAATTTCGTCCGCGTCGACATGGAAGGTTCGAACGTCACGCAGGTCACGCTCGACATCTTCAAGCGGCTGCGCGGGGAGTTTGAACTGAACGACGTTGGGATCGTTTTGCAGTCGTACTTGCGGCGAACGTTGGCGGATGCGCAGGAGTTGGTGAAACTGCCCGCGCGCATTCGCATCTGCAAGGGCGCGTACAACGAGCCGCCGGAGGTTGCGTTTCCTGACAAGAAGGAAGTCGACGATAACTACGTCAAGGTGATGCAGGTTTTGTTATCGAGCGGCGTGTATCACGGCATCGCCACTCACGATCCGAAGATGGTCGACGCAACGATCGACTTCGCAATGCGCGAAGGAATCGGGAAAGAGAAGTTTGAGTTTCAAATGCTGTACGGGATTCGGCGCGATCTACAGCGGCAGTTGGCGCGTGACGGATTCAATGTGCGCGTCTATGTTCCGTACGGAAAACACTGGTATCCTTACTTCATGCGACGACTGGCCGAGCGTCCGGCCAATATCTGGTTCGTAATGAAGAACGTGTTGCAGGGTTAGGGGAATTTCGACATTCGACATTGTTTACGATGAGTGAATGGTTCTGGGTTTTGTGGAGTGTCCTCGCCGCCATACTGATCGTGGCGGAGATCTTCACGTCCGGTTTCGTGCTGCTGTGGTTCGGGATCGGCGCGCTCGTCGCGGCGTTTCTGGGGCTCGTGGGCGTCGATAGTCTGCTCATCCAGTTCATGGTTTTTGCCGTCGTGTCGATCGGTTTGACGGCGGCGTCCCGCACGATCTTCATCAACTACTTTTCACGCGAGAAATCAGGACAGTCGCTGCGCAGCGGCGTGGACGCGCTGCCCGGAAAGATCGGGACCGTCGTTTCATCGAGCAAGGGCGCGCTTCATGAAGGAGCCGTGAAGGTATTTGGTTCGACGTGGACCGCGTATCCGGCGCCCGGCGAACCGCCGCTGGAAGCTGGTGAACGTGTTTGCGTGGAGAGCGTGGAAGGCGCGTCGATCTACGTGAAGAGAATCGGCGGCGAGCCGGACTGGCGTCCGAAAGCGCTGCCGGAAAGTGAAGCCTGAGCATTTTCCGTTTTCCATTTGCCAGTGCTCATTTTCCATTTAAACGAGCCTGCGAAACCTTCTTAAATGACAAATGAAAAACGGAAAATGACAAACGGAAAATGTTACCGCGGCTCGGTGTCGGCTTCGTAGTTGTCGTCGAGCGTCTTGTCTTCTTCCAACGGCGGCAACTCGATCGTGATTCTATCGCTCGAAGGTGCTTCAAGATCGTCGCCGTCAAATCTAGCCAGCACAACCGTGATGTTGTCCTCGCCGCCGCGATTGTTGGCTTCGTCGATCAACGCATCGCACGCGCTTGAAAGATTCCCGCCGCTATTAAGGACGATCTGCTGAATATCCTCCGCGCGCAACTTGCCTGACAGACCATCGCTACACAGGAGTACGACATCTCCCTGACGCAGCCGAATCCGTCCGGTCACCGGCGTGACTTCGCTTTGCGCGCCGAGCGCCTGGAGAATCACGTTGCGAAACATGTGCGTCTCGGCTTCCGATTCGCTGATCTGGCCCACGTCGACGAGTTGCTGCACGAGCGACTGATCTTTCGTCGCCAGTCGTATGTGTTCCTTGCGAATGATGTAACCGCGGCTGTCGCCGACCTGCACGAGATCGAGGCTGTCGCCGCGGACTGCGGCGCCCGTGAACGTCGCGCCCATACCGGCGCAACGCGAGTCTTCCTGGCTGCGATGATGAATCGCGAGGTTCGCGTAGATGGTGGCGTTTTTCAGACACTCGACGAGGTCCAGTTCGGGATCGCACGAAGCGTTGCCCTCGCCGCCAATCAACATCTCTTTCACGGACTCGACCGCCATGCGGCTGGCAACGTCGCCCGCGAGTGCGCCGCCCATGCCGTCGGAAACGACCAGCACGAGGCCTCTCTGGCCCAAATCAAAGCGCGTGAGTTTGTCGGGGGGAACGGCGCCGTCCGCGCCGGTCCATGTCTGTTCTGTAGTGAGATCGAGGACGAGGAAGTTGTCCTCGTTTCCACGTCGCACTCGGCCAACGTCTGATTTGGCGTATAACTCTACGATCATAAGGAGAGCGTATCAGGAAGTCTGCTAAAGGTTGAGAACGGCGTAATTGTAACCCTATGTGTTGTTGCTGTCACTCGCTTAAAACCCCTGTTTTTTTCCTGCTTAGACCTTGTCCAGCGCCTGGTCGAGGTCGGCGATTATATCGTCAGTGTCTTCGATTCCGACCGAGATCCGCACCAGACCATCCGTGATTCCGAGGCGGCGCCGCTTGGCCTCGTCGACCGAAGCGTGCGTCATCGTCGCCGGATGCGAAATCAGAGTCTCCACGCCGCCGAGACTTTCCGCAAGGGTGCAGAGCTTAACAGACTCGAGCACCGTTCGCGCTGCCTCCAGCGAACCGACGTCGAACGCGACCATGCCGCCGAACCCGTGTTGCTGCCGCCGCGCGAGTGCGTGTTGCGGGTGCGACGCCGAGCCGGGATAGTAAACCTTTTGGACCTTCGGATGCTCTTCGAGAAACGCGGCGACGGCGCGGCCCGACTTGTCGTGCTGCTCCATGCGCAGCGCCAGCGTCTTCGTGCCGCGCATCACGAGCCACGAATCGAAAGGCGAGAGGATTGCGCCCGCACTGTTTTGCACGAAAGCGATCCATTCCGCGTCCTGTTCGTCGTTCAGAACCACGACGCCGCCGACGCCGTCGGAATGCCCGTTCAGATACTTCGTCGTCGAATGGACGACGATGTCGCAGCCGAATTCGAGCGGACGTTGAAGGTAGGGCGACATGAACGTGTTGTCGCAAACGACGCGTGCGCCGGCGCGATGCGCGATCTCGCTCACTTCCTTCAGATCGGTGACCGTCATGATCGGGTTCGTCGGTGTCTCGACGAAGACCATCTTCGTGTTGGGTTTAAGCGCGGCTTCGACGTTGAGCGCGTCTGAAGTATCGACGTAATCGAAGGTGAGGCCGTAGTGAGTCAGGATGCGATTGAAGAGGCGGGCGGTTCCGCCGTAAGTGTTGTCTGAGACGATGACGTGCTCGTCTTTCTTAACGAGACGCAACGTGGCGTCGATCGCGGCCATTCCGGAGGCGAAAGCGAAACCGAAGCGCGCGCCTTCGAGTGCGGCGATGTTTCGTTCGAGCGCGGAGCGAGTGGGGTTTTGCGTGCGCGCGTACTCGTAGCCTTTGTGTTTACCGAGCGACTCCTGCGCGTAAGTCGACGTTTGATAGATCGGAACGGTTACTGCGCCTGTTGCTTCGTCGGGCTCCGATCCGACATGAATTGCTGTGGTTGCGAATCCCATATGTCTCACTTGTCACTACAAAGGTCGTCAAAGATTCCCTGACTGCGATAACGCTCAGCGCCGTCAGGAAAGACAGTGACGACATTCTTTCCGGCGCCGAGTCGTTCCGCGATTTTGTACGACGCTGCCGCTGCCGCGCCTGTCGACCATCCGCCGAGAAGTCCTTCGCGCCGTGCGAGGTTCCTGAGCGCCGCGCAAACGTCTTCATCGGACACCATCATGATCTCGTCGGCTAACGAAGCGTCGAAGATCTTCGGAATAAAGTCACGCTGCCCGATGCCTTCGACCTTCTTCGGCCCGGGCGGGTTGCCGCCGTAAATCGACCCTTCCGGTTCAACGAGCACGCAGAGCGCGTCTTTATTTATCTTCCGCACCGCGCGCGAAACGCCGACAAACGTTCCCGACGTTCCCGCGCCGATCACGACCGCATCGATCCGGCCGTTCATCTGCTCGATAATTTCGCGTCCGGTGCTTCGTTCATGAAAACACGGGTTCGCCGTATTCTCAAATTGCTGTGGCACGAAGCTGCCGTTAATCGTCTCGGCTAATTGCCGGCAGCGCTCGATCGCGCCCTTCATCCCGGCTTCGTGCGTCACGTACTCGATCTCGCCGCCCAGCGCTTCAATGAGCTTCATCTTCTCTTCCGCGAAACCCCGCGGGACGCAGAGAATAACACGGTAACCGCGTGCAACTCCCACGAGCGCGAGCCCGATTCCGGTATTGCCGGCCGTTGGCTCGATGATCGTTGAGCCGGGTTGCAGCAGCCCTTTCTCTTCGGCGTCGAGGATCATGCCCAGCGCGGCGCGATCTTTTATCGATCCGCCGGGGTTCAGCCACTCAATTTTCGCGTACACATCGGCAAGCGGCGGTGGCGCAAACCGAGCGAGGTGAAGCAGAGGAGTTTGACCGATGAGATCGATGACGTTTTCAGCTACGCGGAGATTCATCACCGTGTCCTCTGTCGGGGATCTAAATATTCGCGCAAACCGTCGCCGATGAAGTTGAAGGCAAGGACAGTCAACGCGATCGCGATGCCGGGGAAGATCAGCGCGTGCGGCGCGGCCTGGAGCGTTGAGAGGTCGCGTGCTTCTTCGATCATCACGCCCCACGACGGCGCAGGCGGAGGAACGCCGAGGCCGAGAAACGACAACGACGCTTCGGAAAGAACTGCGCCTGCCATGCCGAGGCTTGCCTGTACGATGAGTGGTTGAATCGCGTTGGGAAGTATGTGGACGAGCAGAATGCGGGTGTCGCTGGCGCCGAGCGCGCGTGCCGCCTGAACGAAGTCGTACTCGCGAACTTTCAAAACCTGCCCGCGAATCAACCGCGCGTATCCAACCCAGCCGATGATGCACAGCGCGAGAATCAGTTTGTTCAGACCGGCGCCGAGGAACGCGACCATCGCGATTGCCAGTAGCAGTCCGGGAAACGCGAGAAACACGTTGAAGACGTAACCCGAAACGAAACGATCGACCCAGCCGCCGTAGTAACCCGCCACAGCGCCCAGGATCGTGCCGATAACCGACGACACGGCAACCACGACGATGCCGACCTGCAACGAGATGCGCGCGCCGAAGATGACTCGCGAGAAGATGTCGCGGCCTGTTGAGTCAGTGCCAAACCAGTGCTCCGCGGACGGCGGCAGGTAACGCATCGACAGGTTCGTCGCGGCGAGGTCGTGCGTCGCGAGCCACGGCGCGAAGAGCGCGACGATGACGAGCACTGCGACGATGACGAGCCCTACGATAGTTAAGCGATTCATGTTTTGTGCTTGGTACTTAGTTCTTTGTACTTGGTTTCACTCCTGTTCCAGACTCAGTCACGAGCACAAAGTACAAAGAACAAAGCACAAAGATCAGCTCACACGGATGCGCGGATCGAGCCAGCGGTAGACCATGTCCGTGAGCAGGTTGGCGACGATGTAAGTCATGCTGATCACCAGCACGCACCCTTGCACGACGCGATAGTCGCGCTTTCCGATTCCATCTTCGACGAGCAGCAGTCCCAGCCCCGGCCAGCCGAAGATCTTCTCGGTGATGATGGCGCCGGCGAGTAACACGCCGAGTTGCAGGCCCAGGATCGTGACGACGGGGATCAGCCCGTTTTTGAGTACGTGCTTGTAAATAACTGTGCGCTCGTTGAGCCCTTTTGCACGCGCGGTGCGAACGTAGTCTTCGCCGAGTTCTTCGATCACCGACGAGCGCACCATGCGCGTCAGGATGGCCGACAGCGCCGCGCCGAGCGTGAACGCGGGCAGAATGATGTCGCTCCAGTCGAAACGGCCGGAGGGAGCGAGCAAGCGAAGTTTGACGGCGAAGACGTAGACCAGCATCGGACCGATCACGAAACTCGGCAGGCTGATGCCGAGCAACGCGACCACGGAGGCGAAGTTGTCGACGAGTGTGCCGCGATTGGTGCCCGCGACCACGCCGAGGGGAATCGCGATCAGAACTGCGATGATCATCGCAACGATTGCGAGTTCGATTGTCGCCGGATAGCGTTCGAGAATGAGGTCTTTTACAGGACGGTCGTTGCGAAACGAAAGTCCCATATCGCCGCGAAGCAGCGCGCTCCAGTAATCGGTGTACCGATTGTTCGCGCCATGCCAGACGAAATGGCGCTCACCGCTGTCGTCGCGCGGAAAAGAGAAGAAGAACGGCGGACGGTCGAGCCCGTGTTTTTCGCGGAATTGCGTGAACTGTTCGGGAGTCGCTTGCTCGCCGAGAATCGCGACGGCCGGATCGCCCGGTACGAGCTCAATCAGAAGCGTTACGAGAGAGACGACGGTCCAAACAACGAGCAGGAGAATGAGTACGCGACGCAGGGCGCCCAGGATTCTATACCGATGCTTCGTTTGCAAGACGCCGGGATTCTACCAGAAACCTAAACACTGATTACACGCCATAAATAAAAAACGTAGCCCCGGGGTAGGTCCGAATACTCGCACAGCCCCGACAACCGCGCGCTTACACAAACCGTACCCCGTGACTACGTATCTGGTTGCAAACTAAACGCTGCAACCAATCTCAAAAACTCTTTCGCCTGAACCGAACCCGAGCGACCCCTTATTCCGTTGGCCCTAACCCATAGTCCAACTATTTCAAAGGTCGCCTGCCCATGTGCAGAGCAGCGATGCCACCCGTCAGGTTCTTATATCCAACCTGCTCGAACCCCGCCTGTTCCATCAGGAGCGCGAGCCGTTGCTGGTCCGGAAAACTCTGCACCGACGCTGGTAAGTAAGCGTAGGCGCTCAACGAACCGCTGATTACGCCGCCGACCAATGGCAACACCCCTCGAAAATACAGGCCATACAACGTTCGCAGTATCGCGTTCTCAGGTTTCGAACACTCGAGCACTGCCACCCAGCCGCCCGGTTTCAAAACCCTGCACAGTTCCGCGAGACCACTCTCGACGCTGGACAGATTTCGCAAACCAAAAGCGATCGTCACCGCGTCGAATGAGCCGTTTCGAAAGGGCAGACTTAACGCGTCGCCTTCGATCAACGGGATCTGACTCGAAATCTTGCCGGCTGCCACTGCCAACATCGGCCGGCAAAAGTCAGTTCCAACAACTCGTGCTCCTGTTATTTCAAACAACGTCCGTGACAGATCGCCTGTCCCACATGCGACATCAAGAACGTGAGCCCTGCTCGACGAAAGCTTCTCGCGTACCTTTGTCGCCACGATCCGCCGCCACCGCTTGTCGACGTTGGCTGATAGCAAGTGGTTCAAAAGATCATACCGACTCGCGATCGTTGCGAACATCTCGCGAACACGGCCCGCATGCTCGTTTGCGGCACTGCTATGCTGAGACACAGTTAATCCAAAAATGATGGGGGTTTGGTTGCAAGACGCTTGCAAACAATTTGTGATTACTCGGGACTGTCTTTCTTTCCCGGTGTTGCCGGTGGTTTCGGAGAAGGCGCCGGAGTAGCAATTTCGCCTAAAACCTCATATTCAACTCGTCCTTGTAACGCCGGTTTCAGTTGTAACGTATCGCCGGCGATGACTGAAGCAAGCACGCCGTTTTTGAAAAGTCGATTCGCCACGCGCTGAACGTCCTCGGCCGTTACTGACCGCAGCATCGCAAGCTGGTCCTGCGGCGCCGACAGATGATACGTGTCGAGATCGAGCCATGGATCCGGAGCAGCTTCGGGTTTTGTGAGCGGTCCGGAGACTTCGTTGATAACTTCAGTTTTCGCCCTCTCCAATTCTGCCGCGGTTGCGGCCGTCGTCATTAACGACTCCATCACCTTCTTTCCGTTCGCGAGCGCGTCGGGGGCAGTTTGCGCATTGACAGTCGCGCCCATCACGAACGAGCCGGGCAAAGCGAAACTTTCGCTTCGCGCAAAGACTGGTTGCTTCGCCATCTCCGGAGTCAATCCTTGCCACCGATGCTGCGCGAGTTTCGCCAGCACTTGTGCGGGATAGAAATCAGGATCGGTTCGCGAAACGCCGCGCATCGCCAGACGCACTTCAGCCGCTGGGCCAGGCACGTTGACGAGCAACGTCCGCGTTTCGGGCGGCTTCGGCTGGCGAAAGGTCGTGGGCACGATGTTTTCGCTCTTGCGCCATGGGCCGAGGAGTTGCCGCGTTGCTTTCAACGCACGCGCGCGGGTGACGCCGCCCACAATCGCCAGTGTCGCATTGTTCGAGTTGAGAAAACGTTCCCGCGCGAGCATCAGATCGGCACGATCGACGCGCATCAGATCTTCGGGCGTCCCGGCGGTCTGACGTCCGTACGGGAAATCGCCAAAGAATCGGGCGGCGATCGCGCGATCAGCGACGAGCGAAGGGACGACGGCAGTGTCGCGCAGGATCTTGATGCGCGCGTCTCGCATTCGCGCGATCACTTCAGGTGTCAACTGCGTCGCGAGCAATGCGTTGCGCAGGACCTCGACGATCTGCTCGAATTCGGACACCTTGCCGAGCATCGTGATCGTCATCGAGTCGTAGTTGACCGTGACGTCCAGTTTTCCGTTCATCTCGTCTCGGAAAAACTCGACGGTGTCCGGATCTGGAAACAATAGGTCGCCGAGCAGCGCCATCTGGCCCGACTTGCCGGACAGGTCGAAGGCGGCGCCGCTATTTATTCGGAGTTTCAGCAAAACGTCGGAGCTGCCGGGCTTTTGCCACAGCAAAAGGCGCAAACCGTTGAGCAACTGCTCGCTCTCCGGCGCACTCGAAGATTGCGGCAGTGCCGGAGGGGACCCTAGCAAAAAGCACAGTAGCAAGAGTGCCGCAGTTTGTGCTGTATTTCCCGCAAAGGCGCAAAGGCGCAAAGAACGCTTACGGGGGTGACGCAGACTCAATTTCATCGTGTTTGAACCAGTTAATATCCCACCTTTGCGTCTTTGCGCCTTTGCGGGAAGCTCGTAAATCGCAGGTCAACAGGGAGCAAAACATCTTAGATGCCGTGAGTTTACCCCGTCAACCGTTTGGCTTTTGACCGCATCCTATGCCCTGGTTGGCAAAGCGAAGTGAGCGGTCTGACCCGGCGATTCCCAAAAAGAGTATGTACTTGCCGCCCCTGCGCTATTAATATTCGTTCGAGCGCAAGTGTTTTCCAGTCAGACCGTAACTTTTTCTGGTTTTTAGAAAACTATAGTAGGAAGCAATTCCTGCAGGAACGAGTGCTTGATTGCCCGAGAGAACCACAGACGAACTCTTGCTGCAAAGGGCGGGCAAAGGCGACCAGGCGGCGTTTTTGGAGTTGTACACCCGGCACCGGGAACCGATATTTCGTTTTGCCTATCGGCTCCTTGGTTCAGTTGACATTGCGGAAGACGTCACGCACGACTGCTTTCTGAGTCTGATCCGCAGGCCCGAGGGCTTTCGTCCGGAGCGGGCGGCATTGCGCACTTACCTGTTTGCGATTGCCAGAAACCTGGCCTTTAAGCATTTCAGGAATACAGGACGCGAAACGACGCTCGACGAAGTGACCGAAGAGGCGCAGGTCTCGCCGAGACACGCACCGCTCAGAAGGTTGCTGGACGAAGAGCTGGCGGCGCACGTCAGAGACGCTGTTTTCAGCTTGCCTGCGTTGCAACGCGAGGCGGTGATTCTGTTCGAGTACGAAGGGTTGAGTCTCAACGAGATCGCCGGTGTCGTCGAGGCTGACGTAGGAGCGGTAAAGGCGCGTTTATACAGGGCGCGCGAGAGTTTGAGAAGGGCCTTGCGGCCATATTTGGACAACAATCTGGAATTGAATAGTAGTCGGGAAATTGTTACTTTGAAGGAGGCCTGAAATGGGCGTTGAGCCGGAAGATAAGTTTGATTCCGATGACGAGCTCAAAGCTTTGCTCGAACGCTGGACCACGGCGGGGCCTTCGAGAATTCTCGACCAGCGAATAGAAACTAGTTTTTCAAGAGAATTTTCTGGTGCAGATCGGCTGTCAAAGGCTGGGCTGCACTCCCTGGGGCCAAATGAGGTAGTGTCGATGAAGTTCTGTTCCAAGTGCCAAGAAGAGTTTGCTGATAAGTTCAGTTTTTGCCCGGTCGACGGTACGCCGCTGTCAGTGGCTGCGCCGAAGGTCGTGGACGAGCCAAGCGTAACGGTTAGCAGGAACGATCAGCCGCCGGCAATCGAAACAGCGGCAGCTTACAGCGACGAGCCGGAGGAGGTCATTCAACCGGCCTGGACGCCTTCCAGCGCTGCGGCGGGCACTTCCGGGGCACTCGCGCTTCGAGACGAGTACCACCTGACGATCATGAGCGACGAGGGCCTTACTTCGCGCCTCGCTCATGAGCTCAGAGACACAGCCCGCCAGTATCAACTGACATGGCCCGAGTTCAAGCGAGACCCGTTCGGTTTCACGAAGCGGACCTTCGTCGGCTACGGCGGGATGCTGCGCAAGTTTCTCGGCAAGCCCAACGTGTTGGTCGCGATGGGCGCGGCCGTGCTCGGCGTCATCGCGCTGGTTGGCGCCGTCACGCTGATGGATCGCACGCAATCGAGCGGCGCTTCGAAAGCAGGCTTGATTACTTTCGCGATAGTCGCAGGCCTTGCGTTGGTGGCGCTGTTTTCGACGTGGCTGGGACGTGAGCGCGGCGCGGCCGTCATGGGCGCCGAGGCGTCTGATTCTCGCAACGTCGTGGCGGCAATGATCTCGGCATTCGTTTTCCTGTTCGTGATTCTGGGTGTGGTCGTTGCAATCGACCGGCGCGGTCAGGGGCTGCTGGCACAGAATAACGGCGAAGAAGAGCTTCAGGTCGAGCAGATGCTCGACATCCCTGATGAGCAGCCGACTCCCGATCCCGGCACTGCCGGTTTGAACAAGGGAAGCGGCGGCGGCAGCAAGCCCAAGCCCGAACGGGCTGCGGGCGGTGGCGGCGGCGGACG
>DASURS010000070.1:0-10159 GCA_036279935.1 Pyrinomonadaceae bacterium | reverse complement strand
CCTTACAGTCAAAACCTTGCGGGTCACGCGCAATTTACGTATTGCGTGACCCGCAAGGTCAGATTAGGTGACCGTAGCCTGGTGTCCAGAGCCACAGTGTTTTTGTGCAACGAGACGAAACTTACTTGGTCGGGCTGACTACGGTAACGCTGCCGCCGAAGTTCAGATCGTTGTTATGCAACGTCGCGTAGAGAATGCCGGCCACGGCGCCGCCCACTGCCAGTAACAGCACGGCGAGTGCGCCACCGCTCATGTCGTCGTCATCATCGTCGGTCTGCGGATTCGGCGTACCGGCAACAGCACTTTCACCGGCGGCGACCTGCTTAACCGTCGTGCCCGTGCGGAACTGGGCGACGCCCGACAAGGTCGTCATCGAGGTGCGGCCGCGCGATGCGCTCACGCTGAAGCTCGTCGCTTCCTTGCCGTCGACAACAACGGTGCCATCTTTCGTTGTCAAATTAACTGTCGTTCCCGCTAGCGTTGATACCTGCGCGCTACCGGTTTCCAGCATGGCGGTAATGCTGCTCTCTGAAAAGCTGATGCGGAGATTGCTGTTAGCTGAGAGATCGACCCGGCCAACCTTCGCGATGTTGACCGACGCGCTGCTTTGAGGAGCAGTGCTGATTACCGAATCGGTGAAAATCGTGCCACCGGAAACCATCTTCTGGCCGTTCACCATTACTTGCCCGGAGACCGACAACTCGCCCGAGGCCTTGGCGCCTGGTGCGGCCAATACCACCATTGAGTAGACACTCAAAACGGCAACCGCCACAACAGTCGCGATAGACTTGCGGCTCCAAGATTTGCTGATCATTAACTTTCCTCCCGTATAGTGAAACACAAAGGTCTTTATTGCGTACCGCGACGGCCCTCACAGTCGTGGGAATTGCGTGATTAACTTTCCCAACCCGTCCAAAGCCCTTAATGCATGAAAAATTACGGCCCGGAAAGGCAGTAACACTTGGGATTTATTACACTAATACAATCCTTGTGTCAACAATCATTTGGCCTTAGTTTGCCACAAAACTGTGTCGGCCCTGAGGGGCCGTTCAGGGCCGAAGTCTACCATAGTTCCAGATTTCTCAATTGCACCTTTTTTGGACCAGCCGGGATTTATTACTCGGTCCACCACAGCCGGGTCCGCACTAACGGCCCGATTTCTTAAACCTCCGCCGAGCATAAGCCCCGGCCGCCGCCAATCCGGTTCCGAGGAGGAAAATTGCCGCAGGTTCGGGATTCGGGGTTGGCGCGCTTGGCGAGCCTGCCGTCGAGTCCGGCCCCTTAAACAGCCCAAACTTGTTGCGACGATTTACGGAAGCCACGCTAAATCCCTGGTGCCGTCCGCTGTTACCTTCATCGCCTTCAAAATCCTCCGCAAACCCGAGACGCCGGCCGTTTGTAAAGTCCAGGCGGTTTGCCCACCCGAGATGGCGTCCGTTATTGCCTTCAAAGTCCTCCGCAAATAGCTGGACAATCAGCGCCCGGCTGGTTGATGGAAGACTCAGGAGATGCTCTTCAGAATTACCGAAACTGTCGTTCAGGTGGCCCGAACGAATGACGTCGGCGCGCGCCGAGCCAATAGCGAGAGCACAAACCACCAGGACACCTAGAGAAACTAACCACGTTTTTGCTTTCCGCATAGATCTACCATTTTCGAGAACGCTTGTTCTAGACGTTTGCCGCAGTTAAAGGGGACTAAGGGACTTAGGGGTTTATCACAGTGTTTAAGGGGTGCGCGTACTGTACCGTACGCTGCGGCATTTTGTCTACGTATGTGACAGCTTTGTGACAACGAATTTTAGCGTTCGTTATCGCGCGCGTACAGGTGAGTTAACTCTTTTAAGCGGACGGATATATCGCTCGTGAGGTCACCGGGCGCAAAGCGCCAGCTCCAGTTTCCCTGCGTACTGTTCGGCAGGTTCATTCGAGCTTCATTGCCCAAGCCTAAAACATCCTGCAACGGCGCGATCGCGGTGTTTGCCACCGAAGCCCAGACGCATCGAATGAAATCCCAATGAATCTCTTCTCCCGTCGTGTTCAGGTAATCGCGGCAGAACTGTTGATCTTCCTCGATCTGTTTAACCGTCCGTGTTGAACCTTCTCCCGCGACTGAGTTAAACCAACCGACAGTCGTGTCGTTGTCGTGCGTCCCCGTGTAGGCAACGACGTTGGTCACGTAGTTGTGAGGCAGATTGACACTCTTCGGGTCTGCGCCGCCGAAGCCAAACTGAAGCACGCGCATGCCGGGAAAACCGAGCTCGTCCCGCAATGCGACGACGTCGGGGGTGATCACACCGAGATCTTCGGCGATGATGGGGAGCTCGCCGAGCGCCTTCCGAATACTCGTGAACAAGTCGCGTCCCGGCGTTTCAACCCAGCGCCCGCGTTCCGCTGTCGTGTCGCCGGCCGGGATTTCCCACGACGCCGCAAAGCCGCGGAAGTGATCGACGCGCGCGATGTCTACCATCGCGAACAGCGCGCTGACGCGTTCGATCCACCAACGGAAGCCGTCGGCGCGCATCCGTTCCCAGTTGTAAAGCGGATTTCCCCAGAACTGTCCGGTCGCGCTGAAGTAATCAGGCGGAACGCCGGCGACGACGAGCGGCGCGCCATTCGCGTCGAGTTTGAACTGATCCGGATTGGTCCACACGTCGGCTGAATCGTGGGCCACGAAGATCGGGAAGTCGCCGATGATCTTGATGCCGCGCTCGTTGCAGTAGCTCTTGAGCGCGAACCACTGGCGGAAGAAGAGAAACTGATAAAACTTCTGCGCCTCGATTTGAGAGTTCAATCGCTCGTGCGCGCCTGCGACGCGATCCCATTCGGTCCAGGCGACGCCACCGTGTTCATCCTTCAACGCTCGGAACAGCGCATAGTCGTCAAGCCAGCTCGCCTGCTGTCGCGTAAACGCCTCGAATTGAGATCTGAGATCCGTGTTATCAAGATTCTCATACGCGCGGCGCAGGAGATCCGCTTTGAGTTGATGCGCAAGTCCGTAGTCGACGCGCCCAACAGGCTTTTCCTCCAAGTCGGGGCGGTCCAACAGCCCGTCGTCAATCAAACGCTCGGGACTGACAAGCAGCGTATTGCCGGCAAAGGCGGAATATGAGGCGTAAGGAGAATCGCCGTAGCCGGTTGGTCCAAGCGGCAAAACTTGCCAGAGACTCTGCCCGGCTGCGGCGAGAAAGTCGACGAACTTGTAAGCTTCGGGTCCGAGGTCGCCGATACCGAAAGGGCTCGGCAACGACGTGGGATGAAGCAGGATACCGCTTGATCTAGGCATTTAGCCGAATGAAATTAATTAGCCGTGATCGTGACATAGTCGCGCCGGCTGTAGAACCTGATTCCCTCGTCTGACGCCGCCATCATCAACGGCCGCGGGCGTTTCAGCGCCTTGTCGTTGGTCGAAGAAACTGACAGAACGTCGTTTCCTGCGAGGTCCATTACCCGCATCTTTCCATCATTCGAGAACCCAAACCCGTACGCTCCCGTTCCCAACGACTCTCCATTGATCTTGATCGGCGAATCAGTGATGAAGAAACCTTCGTACTTCGCGCGCACGTCGGCGGAGTAACCGGAAGTGTCGACCAGTCCGACGATGACGAAACGTTCCGCACCGAATCTCGCGGCGGCCGTGTTGCGCATCTGCGTCGGCGCGCTTTGCCCCTTGAAGTAAAAACTGTTCGGAGTGAGGCGCGTGAGATCGGCGCCGGTAACAACTGACGGTTTATCCTGAACTACGGATCCGAGCACAATCGAACTGATGAGCACCAACACTGTCGCAGTAATCAAGAAGCCTTTTCGCCAAAGTTTCATAAGCTGTCCTCGAATTATCGTTTGTCTGGAGTTGCGGGTTCTGCTATCGCGTCATACTCTGAACGCAGAGTTCATTTAACGCAAGAGGAAAAAACGGAGAACATGGCTGAAATGCGCGTGGGGGTCCTGACCGGCGGCGGCGACGCGCCTGGACTGAACCCCGCAATCAAAGGACTGGTTTATCGTGGCTCAGAACTCGGTCTCGAGGTCGTGGGCCTTTTTGATGGTTGGCGCAGTTTACTAAACCCGGTGCCGCAAACGCTGGAACTCAACCGCGAGGTAGTGCGCCGGTGGGACCGCGACGGCGGTACGAACCTCGGCTCGTCACGTACCAACCCATTCCGGCAGGTGGACGAAAACGGCGAGCCAATCGATCGCTCCGGCGAAGTTATCGAGAACATCGAGCAACTCAAACTCGACGCGCTCGTCGTTTGCGGCGGCGAAGACACACTGGGCGTTGCCGCCCGACTGTCGCAACGAGGAGTCAAGATCGTCGGCGTACCGAAGACGATTGACAAAGATCTGAACGGCACCGATTACACACTCGGTTTTGACACCGCGCTCAGAAACATTTCAGAGATCATCGAACGTTCACGCACGCCGGCCGGCTCCCACGGTTGGGTTCAGATCGTCGAAGTCATGGGACGCCACGCCGGCCATTTGGCTTTGTGGTCGGGAGTCGCCGGCCAGGCGTACATGGTTCTGATTCCGGAATGTCCGTTTCGCTACGAGCGAGTGTTTCACTTGTTGAAGGAACGTTTAGGCGAGTCGCATTTGAGCAGAGAGCTCGGCCACAGCCCGCGGTATTCCGTCATCGTGGTCGCGGAAGGCGCCCGCGCTGAAGACGGCGAGATCGTAACGCTCGACGATCGGCACGACGCGTTCGGACACGTGCGGCTCGGCGGCATCGGCGAAGTGCTTGCGCGACGAATCGCCAGTGAGACTCCGTACGAAGCACGCGCCGTTGTCCTGGGTCACCCGCAACGCGGTGGGCCGCCGAGTCCGATCGATCGCATCATGGGAATGATCTTTGGCGCCCGTGCGGCGGAAGCCGTCGCCGCGAACGACTTCGGCAAGATGATCTCGGCGCACGGAGTCGCGCCCGCGTGTCAGTTGTCGCTCGTCGACATCTCGACAGTGCAGGGCAAGATCAACATCGTGAACGTCGATCGCGACTACGACTGCGAGCGGTATCACCTGAAAGGGATCGGGATGTGATCAGTCGCTGGGCTGGGCGCTGAACGGATCCTTTTCGTGGCTCAGCCGGCGGTGGACTCTTTCGACCAGGGTCGGGATGGTCGGATCGTCGCTCGACTTCGGAATGATCTGCGGATCGGGAGCGATGACGGGGCGAATCATCTTTTGTTGCAGTTGTTCGCGAGCGTCCATCATCCAGCCGAAGCCGCGGAAGATGTAGGTAAGCAACGTGCGATCGGGCTCTTCGATTCCGAGTGCTTCCTGCACACACCACGCGCCGAAGTCGGTGTTCGCCGTGAGACGCAGCGGCGGCTCGTTTGCTCGATCCGGCTTCAACACTCCGTTAACAAAAGCAGTCAGATAGATGAGACGCGCGATCGCAAGCCGTTCGCGCTGGCGCGGAGACATCGTCAACTTCCCCGCGTCGATCGCTTTGAAGACGGGGTCGATGTAAATCGCGGGGCGTGGATCCTGTTGTACCTGGTTGCCGCGGCCGGCGGCTGCGATTTCAGGATGTCCGAACGTCGGCAGTCCACCACCCAACATCTTTTCGCGAATGCGATCCGCGCGTGTGGCGGCGGGCATCGCTTCGAGCTCCTGAACGAAGTCTGTCATGTCGTGAATCGCGCCGAAGTGGCGAGCGCCGTCGAGCGCCATCTGCGACGCGACGAAGAAGTCAGACGTGGAGAGCGTGTGCAGCGTCGCCATGTAACGCGCAACCATGCTCGAGCCGGCGGAGCCGTGATGGATCTGGATCGTTCCCATGCGCTCCAGTATCAAACGCTCGTGCTCGTTCGCGTGACGGCCCAGGATCAAGCTGTAACTGATCTGAAACGCGTTTCGTCCTTCGGACACTTCCGCCGCGATAAAGTCGTTTGCCGAAGCCGCGAGATCTTTCTCGCCGATCTGCGGATTGTTCGTCACCACGTAATTCATGTACGTCGAGACGCCGCCTACTGCGACGTTCCGCAGGTGCAGGCTGATCATCTCCATCAACAACGAAAGCGCATCGCGATCGTCGTGGACACCGTGCTCCTGATGCTCCTCGCGTCCGGCTCTGGCCTTGGCGAGTGCGGCGAAGTATTGGATCGCGACTTCCGGCCCCAAACCCGGATATTTCTTAACGAATCCGGCAATCTCTTCGACGAGTGGACCGGCGTTGAAACTTCGATCCTCGCGCGTGCCGAGGCTCTCGAAATACTTTTGATCGATCAGAGCAGCGAGCTTTTCTTTCGCCGCGGATGACGTGCCGGCTTGTTCCGGCGCGCCGCTGAAGAGGCCCGTGAAAATCACGTCGATCGGTCCGGCGTCGCCGCGCACGATGTCGGCTTCTGGAATGATTCCGCGAATAGTGAACGATCTGATGTCGAGCGTGATCGTCGTGCCGTTGCACTCAACCGGCGTATGGTGCAAGACCGGATTGGCGATGATGCCGGTGGATGCCGGCATGGTGGCAAAGTAACCCAATGTTGTCGCAATCTGCTTCTCGCCGAGCTCGTTCGCCCTGGCGGTGGCCTGCTTGACTGGATTGTGTGCAGGCGCGGGCGGCAACAATGCGAAGGTGGTGTCCATTGAAGCGTCTCCCATCAAAGATCCCTTTTGGTCTAAGAGTGTAAGAATAGCGAATTACAAGCGTAACCCAAAACGCACTTCCAGTTGGCCGAGCCACAATCTTATTTACCTCCAACGCGACGTGTGTCATACTCCCGCCGCCTCGCATTCAAATAACTAGCCCACCGCTAGATCAACCAGCCCCGATTGCACTGGAGCCGTGGCATGCATCCTTACGTGTATCGTTCTCTGATTATCGCGATCTGCATTTCGTTATTGTTTTCTGCTAATCCTTGGATCTGGTCGCAGGCGAGCCCGAGGTGGAATTGAGTTGAATCATATCGGCCCCTACTAAAGTTATTGGGGTAAGGGATACGAACAACTTCCATCTGTGGCAGGCGGCGGCGGTCTTGCCGATGGTTATTGGCAGCAACAGAATCGGAAAGTATTCATAAATGAGATAGAAATACCAGCCCAAACTTCAGCTCTGAATGTTGCACGGGTTCCTTATGAATATGCCCATCGCATACTTCATGAGTTTTTCCATGTCGCTGGCACAAACTCACTTTACTATCATGACATCATGGACGCGAGCGCAAGAGCTTTAGGCAGCCGGGACGCCGATGCGGCAATTCGCGAACATTGCATTCCACGCGAAATGTGGTGATCCAAATGAAATCAATTATCGTTCTCGCGAGCTTGTTAATGATTATGTCTTTGACGTTCACTCAAGACGCCCCCGGATGGCGCGGAATCGTGCCGCTACACTCTACGCGCGCTCAGGTAGAACAGCTCGTCGGCGCCTTAGATTCGCGCTGTCAATGCTACTCAGCTGAGACAGAAACTATTCGAGTGGAATATGCTAGCGGTCCTTGCACAGGAGCGCTCGCAGGCTGGAATGTGCCCGCAGATACCGTGCTTAGTGTCCAAATCTATCCGAAAAAGGCTTTGTTGTTTTCGGAACTGAAGCTCCAAAAGGAGAATTTCATAACAACAGTCGATGATACCGTAACAACCTACTACGGAAATGGGGAAAAAGGTCTGCGTTATTCAGTGACGTCCTCAGGAACTGTCGACTCCATTTGGTACGGTCCCTCAATCAAGCAGAACAAATTGCGCTGTCCGGGATTTCCTCCAACCGACGGCGGCATCACTGCGTACCGACCTTACGATGAATTTCCATTTGAAACTGTTGACGATATGAAAGGTCGATTGGGAAAATTCGGCGTTCGCTTGCTGAAGGAGCCACAACTCAAGGGTTACATCATAGTTTACGGAAAACACAACCAAAGTGACGCGCTTGATCAGTTCGTGAAGATGGCCAAAGATTACTTGATTGGGGAACTGAACATAAATCCTAATGCGGTAGAGGCCACCAATGGCGGGTATCGGGAGTGCCGTAGCATCGAACTATTCCTAATTCCTCGTCAGTGGCCACCTCCGATTGCGACACCAACATTCGGCAGGGTCAAATGAGGGATTTTTGTAGTCTTGGGACATGTAATTACGACCGCAAGCGTCACGTACAATTAGTGTCCTACCAACCTTCGAAAGCGGATGAAAAGTTACGGTGTAATACCAATGCAGAATTCGCGAACCGGAAGCCCTGACCAATCATCAATTGGACCAACTTCCACAGCTTGTCAGCGCCCAGCGCGAGCGAATTGCTCCCAATCCCTATTAAACTTATTGAACTATGGCGTCAGGCAAAGTATATTTACGCCGCTCTAATTGTCTACGGCTGAATTCTCACGAGAAGTACTAGGCCCGGCTCGCTAATCCAGCTCGTAGTTTCGATTCCAAACAGAACCTTGTACTCTCGCACAGGACTGTCTTCTTATGACGCAGCCCTCAGTGATCGCTACCCTATCGACTCCGCCGTCGCTAAACGGCGCGGAGTTGAACGCACTTCCGGAGTCGGTGCAATGGCTCGAACTACGAGCGGATCTCGTTGGTGAACTGGACCCCGACTGGTTACGCAACCACTTTCACGGCCGGCTGATTTACGCATTCAGAGATCAGTCGCCCGATCGGCAACAGCGTCTGATCGCCGCCGCACAGCGTTACGATCGCGTCGAACTCGAAAGCGATCGAGACTTCTCCTATGAGCTGCTGACTCAAATCCCGCAAGAGAAACGCATCGTTTCGTGGTACGGACACGCCAACAATCTTTCCGAGCTGCGCGAACGTTTCGACCGCGTCTCTTCCCTTCCCGCGAGTCTCTACAAGCTCGTCACCACCACCGAGCGAATCAGCGAAGAGTTTCTGCCGCTATGGCTGTTGAAGTCACTGCGACGCACCGACACGATCGCCTACGCAAACGGTCCGCTCGGGTATTGGAATCGACTCATTGCTCTCCAACTCGGCTCGGCGGCCATCTTCGGCGCGGTCTCTTCCAATACTCCAAGCGATCCGACAATCGCCAGGCTGATCGCCGATTACGGCCTGCCCGAACTGACGCCCGCGAAACAGTTGTTCGCCATCATCGGCAATCCGATTTTTCACTCGCTGTCGCCGCGTTTGCACAACGCTTCGTACCGCGAGATGAAATATCCAGCGCTGTTTGTTCCGTTGCACGTCGAATCATTTGACGAATTATGGCGCGAGTTCGTGCTTTCAAAAACACTCGACGCGCTCGGAATTCCGTTCAACGGAATGACCGTCGCCTCGCCGCATAAGGAAGAAGCGCTGGTGGCGGCGACCAACGTCAGTTCGATGGCGAAAACGGCGGAGGCCGCGAATATCCTTGTCAGAAACAACGGTTGGTGGAATGCTGATACGACCGATCCGGACGTCGTCTACGCCGCGAGGCAACATCGCAGCGTCACCGTTCGCGAGAAACGCGCCGCGGTGATTGGTTGCGGCGGCGCCGGACGCGCAATCGCCGCGGCCCTGGTTGCATCGGGCGCCGGCGTCACGTTGATCAATCGCGGCGCGGAACGTGGCGAACATGCAGCCGCGTTGCTGGGCTTACAGTACGTGCCGCTGCCGGAGTTTGACGTCGAAGGTTACGACATCGTCGTGAACGCGACGCCCGTCGGACGCGACACAGACGACATTCCGTTCAAGATCGAACGGTTGAATAATGACGCCGTCGTGATCGACCTCGTTTACGGCTCGCGCCCGACTCCGCTGATCGGCGGCACAAAGGCGCGCCGGCAAATCGCGATCGACGGCCGCGACGTTCTGTTGACCCAGGTGAGACACCAGTTCCGCATGATGACCGGCCGAGACATGCCTGACGCGATATCCGTCTAAATGATAACTACCGATTCCAACAACGCCACCTACGGCCAACTCGAACTCACCGCCGAGCAACAGGAACTGATCAACCGCGTCAGCGTACTCGCGCGCGAAAACTTCGCCCCGCGTGCGGCTGAATACGATCGCACCGCGACCTTTCCCACCGAAGACTTCGAAGATCTGTTTCGCGCCGGTCTGCTCGCTCCGGTAGTTCCGAAAGAGCACGGCGGTTTGGGACTCGGACCGTACACGCGCGACGTTTTCACGTTGTGGATGATGACGAAGGAGATCGCAAGCGTCGATCTCTCGCTCGCGCGTTGCTGGGAAGGACACGTCAACTCGCTCGTGCTGC
>DASURS010000069.1:0-8855 GCA_036279935.1 Pyrinomonadaceae bacterium | reverse complement strand
ATACTCCCGATCCAAAACGTTCTCGACGCCGCCAAACAGCAGCCACGTAACTTTGTCGTTCCGCTTGATCTCGTAACTCGCAAACACGTCCGCTTTCGTGTAACCGCTGAACGTCAGGTCAGCCTGGCGAAACGGAAAGTTATTCTCGAACACCGGCGCGATGTACGATCCGGTCCGATTCACGTCAAGATTCACCAGCAACGCGCGATACCGCTGCCGCAGACTCAGACCAAACAAGTGCTTCGGAATCACGTACTCCGGTTGCAGTCCCTGCGACTCGAGAAAGCGATCGCTGTTCGTAAACGTGTACGACGCTGCGACGTCCAGTCCCCTCCACGGCGATGCGTTCAGATAAGTTTCGACGCCGCGAGACAGACCGCCCGGCCGGTTCTCGAAACCACTGAACCGTCCGAGACCGAGCGGATCCAGGAGGAACCCCGTAAACGCGATCACGCGCTGCAATCGTGTGTAAAAGTACGTTGCCCCGAAGAGCACGCGATCGTTTGCGACTCGTTGATCGAAACCGCCGTCCACACTGACCGACTGCTCGGCGCGAAGGGTCGGATCGCCAAACCGCGTCAATCCTGCGCCCGCAAAATTGCCCTCCCCGAAGCGTTCGAAAAGCGAAGCAGCGCGAAAGCCGTTACCGACGTGCGCTCGCAACTTCGTCCCGGTGCTGCGAAAGAAATATGCAATCGCTCCATCTCCGGTCGCCGAACTCTCCGCCTGTGTTCCCTGCAGGATTCCAGGCCGATCCGCACTGCGGATGCGATACCACTGCCCGCGCGCGCCGATGGACAATCGCAGCCGGTCTTCGAAAAACGACAACTGGTCCTGACCGAAGACGGCAAACGTGCGTTGTCGATCCGTCGTGTTGTTGAAAGCAGTGAACGACGGCTGCGAGCTCTGAAAGAACGATTCATTCTCAAACTCGACGCCCGCAGTGGCAAGGTTCGTTCGCGAGAAACGCAGGTTTACGCGGCCGTCGATCGTGTCGATGTTTCCGCGATTGACGTTGAGAAACTCGAAATCGCCGAACGGCACGAACGACGCGAAGCGTGGATCGACATTTGGACCATTGTAGTTTCGCCTGTTGTTTGAAACGTGCTGGTAGGCGATCGAGTACGAGAGCCAGTCGTTGGCGACGTGCGTGAACCTTCCCGAAGCGACGATCAATCGTTGCCGGCGGCCCTGATCGGGATTGTTGAAATCCGGTTGGAAAGTGACGCCGGGAACCGCGTCGGGAACCGGCTGCGACGTAGAAAACGCTTCGGGCAACGCGAACGGACTGTCGTTCACGCGCGCGTTGGCAATCGTGCCGTACAGGTTCGCGGCGATCGTCATCGACTGCGTCGGGTAAAACTGAAAGCGTCCCGCGAAACCCGTGTTTCCGTACGCGTCGTCGCCGTCGATTCCGTCGCGAACGTCCACACGGTGTGCGCCGAGTGTGTAACCAAACGAGTCTCCGCCGCCTGACACTTGCAAACGTTCGCGGTACGTCGACAAGCTGCCGCCTTCGAACCCTGCGTTTACGTGAAATCCGTCGGAACCGGCTTCCGGAATCACGTTGATGACGCCGCCAATCGCGTGCGTGCCGTAGATCGAGGAACCGGCGCCGCGCAGGATCTCAACGCGGTCGAGCGCAACCGGCACTAGATCGGAAAAGAGCGGCAGCGCGGAACCGTTGATATCGCTGGCGTCGCGCACGCGCAGTCCGTCGAGCAGCAGCGCGGTGTCGAAGTTTCGCTGTCCGCGCAGGCGTACGGCCGTCAACGCGCCGGGCGAGCCCTGTTGCTGCACGCGCACGCCCGGCGTTCCGCGCAAGGCTTCCGCAAGACCCAGCTCATGCTTTGCTTCGATTGTGGTCGAGTCGAGTGTCGACACGACTTTCGCTACTTCGTCGACGCGCTCCGGCGTGCCGGTTGACGTGACCACGACACCGGCGTTGATGGCCGCGACCTTGAGTTGGACCGGAACTGTTTTGCTTTCGCCCCGATCCAGTTGGATCGATTCTGAGGTAAATGTCGAAAAGCCCTCGGCCTTGACTTCGATCAGATACGACCCGGAACGCAGGCCTTTGTATTCGAACGATCCTGCCTGGTTCGTCTGCGTCACGAGTTGAACACCCGGCGCAGCATTCAAAATCACCTGAGCGCCGGCGACCTTCGCGCCGGTCTCATCCGTAACAACCCCATGAATGACGCCGCCGTTTTGAGCAAACAAAGGTGATGCGAGGATTAAAGTGACAAGGATCGAAAGGATACTTTTCATTTAACTTCTCCTGACCGGCGTGACACGCGGCGCACCTGAAACCGGGTGCGCGTCAACCAACACCTCCACGTCAAAAACTTCGTGGAGTAACTCCGGCGTCAGCACCTCGTCCGGCTTGCCGGAGCGAACTGCCTTGCCGTTCTTCATCAATAGAATCCTGTCGGCAAACTGCGCCGCAAGATTGAGATCGTGAGTGATGACGAGCGACGACGCCTGCCGCCGATCGCAACGATTCCTAACCAGCGCCAGCAGCGTCGCCTGATGCGAAAGATCGAGGTTCGCTGTCGGTTCGTCGAGCAAAAGGAGCGACGCTTCAGTCGCGAGCGCGCGAGCGAGAACGGCGCGCTGCCGTTCACCGCCTGACAGTTCGTTCATCAGGCGCTCGCTCAGCTCGTTCAGTTCGGTTTCGTTTAGGACTTCCGCCGCGATGCGCAGATCGCGTTCTGTTTCCCAGCCCCAGCCGGAGTTGGACGCCCACGCGAAACGGCCGCCGAGGACGAACTCGAGCACTGTAACTGGAAAACGCAGTTCGGCTTCCTGGGCCACCACCGCGATGCGCCGCCCGATTGTGCGGCGCGTGTACTTCTCGATCGATTGTCCATCCAACAGAACTGCGCCTGACGTAGGACGTACCTGCCCGTTCAAGGTTCGCAACAACGTCGACTTGCCGGCGCCGTTTGGTCCGATAAGCGCGGTGATCTCGCCGGGCGCGAGTGTCAGCGTCACGTCCGAGACGGCGACACGTTCGTTGTAGCTGATCGTCAGGTTACGAGCTTCAAGCACGCGTCAGGCCCTCTTCAGGAGATAGATGAACAACGGCGCGCCGATCAGCGCTGTGATGGCGCCGACCGGTAGCTCGCGCGGTGCGATGATCGTGCGCGCGATCGTGTCGGCAACGATCACGAAAAGCGCGCCGCCGAGTGCGGCTGATGGAATGTTGATGCGGTTGTCGCTGCCGAGTGAAAGCCGCGCGAGATGCGGTACGACCAGTCCGACGTAACCGACTGATCCACTCGCCGCCACGGAACTGCCGACCAGCAGACTCGCAACTACGAAAACGATGATTCGCACGCGCCCGACCTCGACGCCGAGATCGAAAGCGTCACGCTCGCCAAGCATCAACAGGTTCAACGAACGTGCGTTTAGCGTCAGTGCAATTGTTCCAGCGATAGCGATGGTGATCGTGACGGGAAGCAGCGCTTTGCTCGTTCCCGAAAGATCGCCGAGCAACCAGAACGTGAACGAACGGATTCGCGTCGCGTCCATCATCGTGGTCACGAACACGATTACGGAGGAAAGAAACGTGGTGACGATTACGCCGGCGAGTATGAGACGTTCCGGCGATGCACCCGCTCGGCCGCGAGCGAGTCGATACACCGCCAGCGTCGCAATGAGCGAGCCCGCGAACGCCAGCAGCGGTCGACTCCATTCGTTTGAGCCGAAGAACACCAGCGCCACCATCGTCCCAACCGCGGCGCCGTTTGAAATGCCGAGGAGATACGGTTCGGCAAGTGGGTTTCGCAGCAGCGCCTGATAACTCGCGCCGGCAGTTGCGAGCGAACCGCCGACTGCCGCCGCCAGCAACAGTCGCGGCCATCGAATCTGAAACAGGATGTCGAACTGGTCCTGCGTCAGCCCGCAACTAGTTGAACCGAACGAGAGCAACGAACATAATGACGCGCGCGCGGGTAGTGGTTCACTTCCGACCAGCGACAACAACACCAGCGCAAGCAACAGCGCACCGGCGAGCACCGCGCAGGAGATCAACGTCTTGCGCAGCGTGACGCGTCCGCGCCGCATGGCGATTACGTTTGTCTGATCTGAAAGTGCTACCGTCATTGTTTGAATGCTTCGGGATGAAGCGCACGGGCCATCTCTTCGAGCCCGTCAACCGCGCGTGGACCCGGGCGCGCGAGGTGATCGTCGTTAATCTTGTAGATGCGCCCGGCGAGCGCGGCCGGCGAACGGTTTAAGGCTTCGGCGACAGTCGAGTTTCCCGGGCCCATCGAACCACCGGTCGGCAGAATGATGGCTTCGGGTTTCGCGGCCAGTGCAGACTCGCTGCTGTACTTTGGCCATGCGCCCGGAACGTTCGCCGTCACAGACTCAGCTCCCGCACGACGCATCAGGTCCGTCACGAACGCATCGTGCCCAGCCGTGTAAAGCGGCTCAGCGGACACCTGATAAAAAACACGGACGCGCGGCGACTGTTGGACCGCTTGTTCGACCGCCGCCGTACGCTCGCGCAACGTCTTCACCAGCGAAGCCGCCTGTTCCTTTTGGCCGAGTATCTGTCCAATCAGATCAATCGAACGGAAGACGCCTTCGAGATCGTGCGGGTCAGTGACGAAGACGGCGATGTTCTGACTTTGCAGTTGCTGTGTAAAAGTTTCGAGCTGCGAGCTGGTCGAGATGAGGACCACTTGCGGCCGCAACGCGATGATGCGTTCGAGGCTCGGCGTGCGCGTGTCGCCGACTTTCGCGATGGACTTCGCTTCGGGTGGGTAATCGCAGTAGCTGGTGTTGCCGACGAGACGATCGCCGCCGCCAACCGCGAAAACGATCTCGGTTAAGTTCGGTGCGAGCGAGATGACTCTGGTGACGCGGGCGGGCAACGAGACGGATCGGCCCACGTCGTCGGTCAACGTCCTTGTTACCGGTCCATCAGGCTGTTCGCGGGTGTGAGAAACGCAAGCGAACGCGCCGGCGAGGAGCAAGGCAAACGCGAGGGCGCGAACAGCGTGCGTCAGTAAAATTCGTGGTAACAAGAAAGTCCCGCGACCTCCAATTTCCGCAAGGGAAACAGGGCGTCGGCGGGACTAACGTAAACCCGTAGCGGCCTGAACACCTTTGCGCGAGCGTTGAGAAGGCAGCAAAAGCATCTCGGGCAGGTCTCCTGGCTCAGCAACGCTGTCAGGCGTTGTCATCACAGTGGCGCGACCGCGCGGGATTCACACCCGCTTCCCTATTCTCCCCACGTTGGGGGCACCCAGACGCTTGTATCTCAAAAGATCGATTTAACGACGCGGGACACTAACACGCCGCTGCGCGAGTGTCAAACGTCTTTGGTGCTTTGAGCTTGGTACTTTGTACTTTGTATTACGTTCATTTGGTGTTTGGGGCCACGTTATGGGAAAGTACGTGGAGTAAGTAGCAATAACAACAAAGTTCTAAGTTCAAAGCACAAAGTTCAAAGCACAAAGCACAAAGCACAAATAGATGATTAAAACTGTCGAGTGGACGAAAGACGGCGTGCGCATGTTGGACCAGCGGCTGCTGCCGTCGGAAGAGACGTACGTGATGCTGCGCTCGTACGACGAAGTCGCGGAAGCGATCAGGAAAATGGTGATTCGCGGCGCACCGGCGATCGGCGTCGCGGCCGCAATGGGAATCGCACTCGGCGCGAGCCAGTCAGTCGGAACGTCGGTCGCCGATCTCGAGGACGATCTCGAATACATCTGCGACTACATGAGCAAGACGAGGCCCACGGCCGTCAACCTCTTCTGGGCCATCGAGCGCATGCGCGGCGCGTTCCAACGAAACAAGCATCTCGGAGACGTCGAAGCGGTCAAGAAAACACTCGTCACCGAGGCCCTCGCAATCTTTGACGAAGACATCGCCGCCAATCGCGCCATCGGCAAACACGGCGGTCCGCTTATTCCCGACGGCGCGACCGTGCTGACGCACTGCAACGCCGGCGCGCTCGCAACCGCGGGAGATTACGGCACCGCGCTCGGCGTCGTTCGTGGCGCGCGAGACGCCGGAAAGAAAGTCGCAGTCATTGCCGACGAGACGAGACCGTTTCTTCAGGGACTGCGGTTGACTGCGTGGGAACTGGCGAAGGACGACATTCCGGTCACAGTCATTACCGACAACATGGCCGGACACATCATGAAGAGCGGGAAAGTCGACGCTGTGGTCGTGGGTGCGGATCGCATCGCCGCGAACGGCGACACTGCGAACAAGATCGGCACGTACATGGTCGCAGTTTTGGCGCGCGAACATGGAATCCCGTTCTACGTCGCGGCGCCGTTGACGACGCTCGATCTGTCGCTCGCGTCAGGTGAGCAGATACCGATCGAAGAGCGCGACTCGACGGAAGTGACGCACATCCGCGAGCACCAACTCGCGCCCGATGGAGTCGCCGTCCACAATCCGGCGTTTGACGTCACGCCGCATCACTTGATCACGGCGATCATCACCGATGCAGGCGTCGCGCGTCCGCCGTTCGTTGAGAGCTTGAAAGCCTTACACGAATCACACTGATTGAGGAGTGGCGAAGCGGCTCGACTTCCACCAATCGAGTGTGCGCTGTAGTCCTTCGCGAAGGTCCACCTTCGATTCGTAGCCAAGAATCTCGCGCGCCATCGTGATGTCTGCGAGACTGTGCTTCACGTCGCCGACACGCGGCTCACGATACTCCGCTTTAACATCCGTCCTGCCGGTCAACTGTTGCAACTCCGACAGCAATTCGTTCAGCGTGACCCGCTTTCCGTTCGCAACGTTGATCACTTTTCCCGGCGCGTTGGGCGCGGATGCGGCGCTGAGGTTCGCGCCGACGACGTTGTCGATGTAAGTGAAGTCGCGCGACTGTTCACCGTCGCCGAAGATGACGGGCCGCTCGTTGGTACTCAAAGCGCTGATGAACCGCGAGACTACGCCGGAGTATTGCGAGCTCGGATCCTGACGTGGCCCAAACACGTTGAAGTAACGCAGCGAGACTGTTTCGAGCCCGTAAACTCGCGTAAACACTTTGCAGTAGTACTCACCGACCAACTTCGCTACCGCATAAGGCGACAACGGATCGGGCGCCATCTGTTCCGACTTCGGCAACGTGGGTTGATCGCCGTAAGCCGAACTCGACGCGGCGTAAACGACGCGCCGCACACCAGCGTTTCGCGCCGCGAGCAGCAATGAAAAAGTCCCGTCTACCGAAGCGACGTGCGTTTGACGCGGCGCTTCGACAGACCGCGGCACTGAAGGTATCGCCGCTTCGTGAAAGATCAACTCGACGTTCTCGAGCGCTTTCGCGAGCAACTGTTCGTCAGCCACGCTGCCCTGGACGAAGTCTACGTCTCCGCCGATCTCGTCGATGTTCTCGCGATGCCCGGTTGATAAGTCATCCAGTATGCGAACGCGCGCGCCGCTGGCGAGAAGACCTGCTGCGATGTGCGAACCGATGAAGCCGGCCCCGCCGGTAACCACTGCAATGCCCGATAGGCCCATTTATCTTCCAACCCCCACATACTCGAATCCCATCTCGCGCATATCCTCCGGCTCGTAGATGTTTCTGAGATCTGCGACTTTCGGCGACTTCATCAGGTCGCGTATGCGAAGCAAATCGAGCGCGCGGAACTGGTTCCACTCGGTCACGAACACAAGCGCGTCCGCGCCGGTCACCGCCGCGTACTCGTCATCAGCGTAGACGATGTCAGGCAGGACCTTCATCGCCTCGGACCTCGCGACCGGATCGTAAGCTCGCACGATCGCGCCCTCCTTCAACAGGTTGTTAATAATGCCAATCGCCGGCGCTTCCCGCATATCGTCGGTTTCGGGTTTGAATGCGAGACCCAGCACCGCGATCGTCTTCTCTTTCAAGTTGCCGACCAACTTGCGGACCTTAAGCAACATCTGTTCGCCCTGCTGCTCGTTGACCTCTATCACCGCATCGACGATGTGTGACGAGCTCTCATACTGCCGCGCGACCGACGCCAGCGCTCTCGTGTCCTTCGGAAAACACGAACCGCCGAATCCAGGTCCCGGATGGAGAAACTTGCTGCCAATCCGCTTGTCCATGCCGATGGCGCGAGCCACGTCGTGTACATCGCATCCGATCTTGTCACACAGGTTCGCGACTTCGTTGATGAACGAGACCTTGGTCGCTAAAAACGCGTTCGCCGCGTACTTCGCGAGCTCCGCAGCTTCGAGAGACGTGATTACGAACGGCGCCTCGATGAGGTAAAGCGGCCGATACAGATCTTTCATGATAGCGATCGCCTCTTCGTCGCGGCTGCCGATGACGACGCGATCCGGACGCATGAAGTCGTTGATCGCAGCGCCCTCGCGAAGGAACTCGGGGTTGGAAACGACGCCGAAGTTCGCCTTCGTCTTCTTGCGCGCGTTGATCAGTTCCCGCAGACGCTCGCCGGTGCCGATCGGCACGGTCGATTTGGTGACGACGACCTTGTATCCGTTCATGTGGTCGGCGATGGAGCATGCCGCCGCTTCGACATAGCTGAGGTCGGGTGAACCGTCGGGCTTTGGCGGCGTGCCGACGGCGAGAAAGATGACGAGAGCTTGTTCGACGGCCTCACTCACGTTGGTGGTGAACCTGAGGCGTCCGGCCTGAGTGTTTTTGGAGACGAGTTGTTCGAGGCCCGGCTCGTAGATTGGCATTACGCCTTTCAGGAGCCGCGCTATCTTGTCTTCGTCGACGTCAACGCAGGTGACGTCAACGCCAAACTCGGCAAAACATGCTCCGGTCACGAGTCCGACATAACCCGTACCGATTACGGCAATGTGCATTTGAGAATCTTCCTGGCGGTGTATCCGCTCGAACGCCTTGTAGGAGGCCTTTACAGTCA
>DASURS010000068.1:0-8192 GCA_036279935.1 Pyrinomonadaceae bacterium | reverse complement strand
TCACGGTAGGAGCAAGGTCCAATTGTTGTCCAATGATGACGGTAACGGCGCCCGCCAGCGCCGCGACCGCGTAGAGATCCGAACGCAGCACGTGAGGAATTTCCGCCACTAAAACATCACGCAGGATTCCCCCGCCAACTCCCGTTAGCATTCCGAGCAGCGCCGCCATCAGTGGATTCAGCCCATAGCCCAGGGCCTTTTGCGTTCCTGTGACGGCGAAAAGCGCGAGCCCTCCGGCGTCGAACAGCAATACGAAATTGCGCACCCTCGACGATTGCTGGCTGCGTGGAAACCAAACGAAGATCAGCAAACCACCGAGCACGGATGCCGCCATGTAACGCCAGTCTCTAATCGCAGCGGGTGGCGTTGAACCGATCAAAACGTCGCGCATGATGCCACCCGCGGTGGCTGCGGCAAACGAGAGCACGAGCACGCCGAAAATATCGAGACGTCGTTTGACTCCGACCACGGCGCCGCTGAGCGCAAACACAAACGTGCCGAGTAGATCGAGCACCAGGAGAGTGCTCGCCGCGTACTCTTTGAATGCTGCGGTCAGATTGTCCAAGCTTTCACGCTCTGTGGCCGTCCTGCGGTACGGTCATCATAATCGCGATTATGGCTACGATCACCATCGCCACATTGAACAGCAGGGCCACAGCGGCGGCGAATCGAATGGCGACGTTGTCAGTCCTTCC
Organism: Pyrinomonadaceae bacterium; assembly: GCA_036279935.1. Classification (GTDB taxonomy): domain Bacteria; phylum Acidobacteriota; class Blastocatellia; order Pyrinomonadales; family Pyrinomonadaceae; genus PSRF01. Next base: position 7,497 of record DASURS010000068.1, on the reverse strand, counting down.
GAGGAACAGATCGGAAAGGGCCGCGAACGTCGTATCCATTTTGCTGAGTGCAGTAAAGATCGCCGCGGAGATGGCCACGCCGAAGGCCGCCCCGAGAGACGACGCCATTTTATAGATGCCGGAGGCAGCGCCGGCCTTTTCATTTGGCACGTTTGCGAGCGCTGCGTCCGTCGATGGAGTGGCGTAGAATCCGAGTCCTATTCCAAACAACGTGAACCCGACGAACGCCGCGATCATGTACTGGCGCGCCAGCAGGAAGGTGAATGTCGTCAGCAGGATTCCGACCGCAGTGATCGCACAGCCGATCACCATCGGTTTTCGGGCGCCCATCTTTTGAAGAAGCTTCTCGCCGACGCGAATGGTGCTCAGGATCGCGACGAGATAGCCAACGGTCAGCAGTCCGGACTGCAATGAGGAAAGTCCGGCGCCCTGCTGGACCAGGGCCAGCGCCACGAGCAATGTCCCGGCTGCACCATTGAGCAGAAAATTCGAGAGCGTCGCACCCGTGTACGTTTTGTTACTGAATAGAGTCAGATCCACAAAGCCGTTCGGATTGCCTGATTCAACCTTGAAGAAGAAGATCGTGGCGACGATGAACACGAGCGCCAGCACGACAATCACAGAGTTCAGCCATCCGAGCGCGGCGCCTTGTCCGATCACGATGTTGACGGCGACCATTGCAACGATAAAGGCCGCAAAGCCGTACCAGTCGAAGCGACTGTCTCGCCTGGATTCGACCTTACTTTCCGGCGTGCCTCTGATGAGCAGAAAACTAAAGACGGCGATAATAATCGAGATCCAGAAAATCCAGCGCCAACCGAGAGCGGAAGCAACGAGGCCGCCGAACAGCGCAGAGAGGCCGGAACCGCCCCACGAGCCGATGGACCAATAGCTAAGAGCGCGCTGACGTTCCTTGCCGTCGAAGTACGCTTTCATCAGCGCAAGTGTCGCCGGCATGATGCAAGCCGCTGAGAGGCCTTGAACGACGCGCCCCGCCATTAGAAACGCAATCGTATCGGCGGGTGAGATGGCAATCAGAAATGAACCGAGCACGCCGAGCGCGAGGCCTGCGTAAGTCAGTTTCACACGACCGAGCCGGTCTGCAAGGCTGCCTGCGACGACGATGAAAATGCCGGAGAACAGGGCGGTGATGCTAACCGCGATGTTCGTCAAACTCTCACTGATCCGCAGTTCATCGCGCATCGCCGGTGCGACATTCAGTGTAGTTTGCGCGAAGAGCCAGAAGGTGATCACTGCAAGGACAATCCCCAGGATGAGCTTGTCGGTACCTCGATACTCATCGGGAACGGCGGCCGCGGTTGTAGAAACCATCATCAAGCCTCACTTCGCGAGATATGTCAGAGCTGCAACTACAAGGGCCTGCGTACCGACGGAGAGCGTCGGCTCGATGACCGGCGCGAAGAATTCAGAGTGGTTGACAGGGATCTCCTGCTCCACCCGACCGGCTTTTAGTGCCCGGTCGTATTTCTCCGCATCCACACACCCGACGCCCCAATAAGTGTAAGGCGTTCCCAGCGCATCGGGGATGTGACTGAAGTCCTCACTGGCAGTCACGCGTCCAAGCTCAACGAGAGTTTCGGAACCGAAGTGACTCCGGAATGCTGAGGTAATCCTTGCCGTAACTTCCGAGTCGTTCTTCGTGAGCGGATACTGATCGTAGTACTCAAACTCCGGCGGTTTCGGCGACTCGGACGCCTCACACTCGGCGCGGACCATCCGTTCAATGCTGTCAATCATGCGCCGGCGCACAGCCATGTCGTAAGTCCGCAGATTGACGAGGAGCACCGCGTGGTCCGCGATGATATTGCTCTTCGATCCCGCGACGCTGCTGCCCACAGTTAAAACTGCAAACTCGCCCGGCTTAGTTTCGCGCGAGACGATCGTCTGGAGGCGCAGCACGACCATCGCGGCCAGGACCACAGGGTCAACGCTGTTATGAGGCATCGAGCCGTGTGAGCCTTTGCCGTGCAGAGTGATCCGAATGCTGTCACCGGCGGAGAGGACAGAGCCCGCCTGAGTGCCGATCTTTCCCGCAGGATAGGCGAGCACGTGCTGCCCGAAGGCGACGTCTGGTTTCGGAATCCGGTCGCGCAAGCCGTCAGCGACCATCGCCTGTGCGCCTCCCGCGACTTCTTCCGCGGGTTGGAACAACGCGATAAAGGTGCCGTGCCACGAGGTCCGAGATTTGGCGAGCAGCTCGGCCGCGCCGAGCAGACACGTCACGTGCGCATCATGGCCGCAGGCGTGCGCGACGCTGACTGTCTTGCCCGTAGCATCAGGCGCAGTTTGTGTCGAGGCGTATGGCAGACCAGTGTTCTCTTTCACGGGCAAGGCGTCCATGTCAGCCCGCGCGAGCACCGTCTCGCCTTCGCCGTTCCGCAGAACGCCGACAACGCCGGTCCGGCCAATGCCTTCGACGACTTCGTAACCGAATTCTTTGAGTTTCGACGCCGCGAGCGCTGCCGTTTTGGTTTCCTGAAAACTCAGCTCGGGATTCGCATGGAGTTGCTTGTAGACATCTTCCTGCCAACGTGAGGTCGTCGTGAGATCGGCGAGCACGTCCGTGATTGGCGACACTGTATTTTCGTCACGTGATTTCTCGATCATTGCTTTCTCATTCGTCACTTCCATTATGGATACCGCACGACTGCGGGACCGCCGGGCAGGGGAATGCGTTCTGTCTCTTCGGGAACAGGCGCGAACCGGTCCAGCCTCCAGTCTTCCTTCGCCTGCTCGATGCGCTCTTCCGAGCTCGAGACGAAGTTCCACCAGATGTGGCGCGGTCCATCCATCGGCTCTCCGCCCAGGAGCATCACTCGCGCCGGCTGATCCGCCTGTAGTGTAATCTCCGCGCCCGGCTTGAAGACGAGTAGTTGCCCGGCGGTATAGGTTCCGTCATTCGGCAAGAGCTCTACCGATCCTTCGACGACATAGACCGCGCGCTCCTCGTGTTCGGTCGGTATCGGAAGGCGTGCTCCTTCCACCAGCGTGATGTCCGCGTAGAACATCTCCGAGAGTGTGTGGACGGGAGAGCGAGCACCGTAGAGCGATCCCGTGATAAGACGCATGCGCTTGCCCTCACCTTCCACCACCGGCAACTCGTCAGCGCCGTGATGAGCGAAGGCAGGAGCTGACTCCTCGTATCGTTTCGGCAGCGCGACCCACGACTGAATCCCAAATAACTCCGATCCTGAGAGTCTCATGTGCGGCGGCGTTCGTTCGGAGTGCGCGATGCCGCTACCGGCGGTCATCCAGTTAACTTCACCGGGCCGAATTGGCTGGACCATGCCAAGGCTGTCGCGGTGCATGAGTTCGCCTTTGAAGAGATAAGTCACCGTGGCGAGCCCGATGTGAGGATGCGGCGCGACGTCGAGACCGCGATTAACCTGCAACACTTCCGGTCCCATCTGGTCCAGGAAGATGAATGGACCGACCATCCGGCGTTTAGCGGAAGGAAGCGCGCGACGGACTTTAAAGTCGTCAACTATTTCCCTGACGCGCGTGACGATAACGGTTTCGAGTGCCGGAGGTAATCCCTGCGGCCGGTTTGAACCTGCATTGGTGGTCATTAGGTCCCCAATTCTGAGGCAAAGTCGATGAAAAACAAAGATGGTGTGACCGGTGTTCAGGTGTAATTACTCTCAAATTCGCGTGTTAATACGGTGTCTGAGTTTGTGCGGCCCCGGTAGTCTTAGGTACGGATGGGAATGGACATAAGGGAATGAAACTTTTGCTTGCGGTAGATTCGATCACGACTTTGAACCTCCTACTTGACGAGGTCACGGTGCGTTCGTGGCCGAAGGGAACGGAGGCGCTGGTGGTTTCCGTCGTCGAGAGTGATGAAATCGTTGCCGGCCGACACGAAATGCGGAGAAGGGAAGAACAGATTACGGCACTGGCCGTCGAGCGTTTGCGAGCGAACGACATCGCGACTGAGGTCATAGTCATGCAAGGCGATCCTGAAGAGTTGATCTGTTACGCTTCGCACTGGTGGGCCACGGATCTGATTCTCCTTCGCGCGAACAATCGGGTTGACGTTAGAAGCCTGATGCTTGGGAGCGTCTCGCGATCACTTGTCGAGGGTGCGCCATGTTCCGTCGAGGTAGTCCGCGTCGCTGATGACCGTCCTGCAAGCCGCAACGAAGGTAACTTCAGAATACTACTCGCTACGGATGGTTCCGCTGCTTCACGAACTGCGTCACAAGTCGTCGCGCATACGACGTGGCCCAACGACACGGAGGTGAAGGTGGTGAGCGTCGTCAACCCGGTGACTTACTCGCTCGCGGAGATTGGCGTTTGGCGCGACAAAGGCACCGACCGGGCGCATGCAGCCATCGATGAAGCCGTCCAAACGCTGAAGAATGCGCCGCTCACGATTACGGGAGAGGTCATCGCAGGGCTGACTGCTCGTGGAATCGTGGATGGTGCTCGTGACTGGGCTGCTGACCTGATCGTCCTGGGCACTCATGACCGGCGCGGTGTACGACGATTAATGCTTAGCAGTGTTTCCGCCAGTGTGGCAACCCGAGCTCACTGCTCCGTCAGAGTTGTCCGCGATCGCATCGCTTTGCAGAACGGGCAATCATTCTCTCGCTGCTCGAAAAAATCGCGGGAGAACGCGAAACGCCTGTATCAGAGTGTTGGATTCAGGCGAGCCGCGTGATTCCCATGCGCCCCCGGTGCAAATCGAACGCACTGGATTCAGTAGCGCCAGTTCTTTCTGGACCACACAGGAATTCCCTGCGAGTTCCGCAGCGTCAGCACTTGGTCTCCTTTTTTGATCTCTCTCGCGATCAAAGCATCGGCTCCATCAAATTTTACTTTCGAACCCGTAACTTGAATCTGCTCGCCCTCCGCCAACGTAAATGACTGCTGAGCGAGATAGTTTGACGGTCCGACATGAACATCGAGCTGTTGTGCGTCGAAGTTGACGACTAGGTGCGTTCCGTTCCAACCCATCCGTCCCTTGTGCGTTTCAACTTTGATTATCGTTCCCTGTAACGTGACTTCGGTGGCAGTGTCATAGCGTGGCATTCCCTGCATCTGCCCTTGTCGTTTCTGTGCGTAGACAATGGTTATAGCCAACGATAACGTCACGATGCCTAACAAAATGTTCAGCCAAAGTTTCTCACTTCTCATTTTTCCCTCACTTCGATTCCAGACGTTTCACTCCTCCAACGGTTCGCCTAATCGATGACTGGCGGCAATCTGCGCTCTGAGTACCCGGCGTATTAGCTGACACGCCTGTTTCACCTCCGGCATCGCCAGGGAACAGTAAATCTGCTTGCCGTTGCGCCGCGTGGAGAGGACTCCGCTCGATTTCAAAATCGAGATTTGTTGTGAAAGGCTCGTCTTCGAAACTCCTAACTCTCTCTGTAACTCGGAAATGCCTCGTTCTCTCTCGCCGAGAAGATCGAGGATGCGCAGCCGCCCGGGATGCGCAAACGCTTTGCAGATTTGCGCCTGGCGCTCGAAGATTTCGTCGTCAGTAGTCTTTGCCGTTGAAGTCATCCATTCCTCCGAAGCACTGCACGGCAACTGACGGGCCAGTTCGACTTCGGAAATATTCCTGTCCACAACCGCGTGGAGGCCGCGGAAAAATCCGCAAATCAATTCCACACTTGCGGAATTTTGCAACTGTGGAACTGTCGAAAACCTCGCCCAAGCCAGTTATTACAGAGGTAAGAGCGCCGGAATGTTGGTTGCCTCTTCACTCGGTCGTGAGGAGGTTTGAACATCATGACAGTTGAAAGATACCTGAGACTGATCGCCGGCAGCTTTGTGCTCGCAACCCTGTTCCTGGGTTACTTCCACAGTCCTTACTGGTTTCTGTTCACCGCTTTTGTCGCGCTCAACCTGATTCAGTCTGCGTTCACAAACTGGTGCCCGATGATGACGTTTCTGCGCCGTCTCGGCGCGAGTGACGGACTATTGAAAACCTGATTACGAGCCATGGATATGAGATCGCTAAAAACTCGTGCGATCGCAGTGAGCCTGAATCTCGTGCTGGTGAGTGCATCAGTTGGACCGCTGAGGGTGTTGGCCCAGGTGAGTTCAACGTCGGGTGAAGGGCTGACGCTTGTCGATGCCGTGGAGACAGCACTGCGACGAAACCCGTTAACGCGAGCGACGAGTGCGGGAAGAGACGTAGCGGCTGCGGAACTATCTGATGCGCGTGCTCGCCGCCTGCCCTCGTTAGTAACAGCCGGAAGTTTCACCAGGAGTAATAACCCGGTTTTCGTGTTTGGCAGCCTGCTCGAGCAGGGACGGTTTGGACCGGCAAACTTCGCGATCGACTCTCTGAACCATCCGGATGCTATCAACAACTTCCGCTCGTCGTTGACGTTGCGACTTCCCGTCTTCGATCAGCGCGAGACACAAACTCGGATCGCAACTGCTCGAATCCAACAGCAACAGGCCGATCAGCAAACCATCCTCGTAGAGCAGCAGATTCGTTTCGAGGTAATTAAGAGTTATTACAGCGTGTTACTGACGCGCGAAAAACTCAGAGTTGCCGAAGAAGCAGTGAAAACTGCGGAAGCGGATGTCAAACGAGCGCGAGATCTGGTTGAAACCGGTCTCGTAGTGCAATCGGATTTGCTTGCCGCGCGAGTGCAATTATCACAGTTTCGTCAGCAACAGATTCAGATGGCCGGAGAGCTGGTGACCGCGCTTGCGGCCTTAAACGTCGCACTTGGGTTACCCGTCGATACTCCACAACAACCGTCCGCCGAATTCGTCGATCGCCGGTTCGTGGTCGACGGGGTGGAGATGCTCGCCTCGCAGGCGTTACAGCACCGTCCCGATTATCAACGCGCCGTTTTGGCGTCAAAGGCCACGAACGCGCAGTTACACGGTGCACGCGGCGAATGGTTGCCGCGCGTGGACGCCTTCGTCAGCGCCGGTCGAAGCAGTGAACACTTTACGAATGGGAGCGGCGATTACGCGGCCGGTGCGACAGTGAGCTTCAACCTTTTCGACGCTGGTCGGAGCTCACGAATAGCACGCGCGAGAGCCAGTCAATCGATTGCCGGCGCGGAGCAGGAACAACTCGCCAGTCAAATTCACTTCGAGGTCGTGCGTGCTTATCAACAGTATGTTGCGGCACGTGGACGCCTGGAAGTAGTGGCGGAAGTTTCGGCCCAGGCGCGCGAAACATTGCGCATCGTGCAGGACAGATACGCCGCTGGAATCACGACGATTACTGAACTGCTGCACGCCGAGACCGCGCTGGTCCAGGCGCGTTCGGATGAGCTTGCGGCTCGCTACGATCAATACCTCAGTTACGCGAACGTCCTTTTGGCGACCGGACAATTGAAAGACGTTGGAGTGTTTGGATCCTGAGAGATGCCGGTGGAACGCCGGTGAAAGGAGATTACCTGTGAAACGCGTCGTTTTCGTGATCCTTGCAATCACCCTGACGATCTCCTGTTCTCGGAAGGCGGAACCTGAACAGTCCGCGACGATACTCTCCGG
>DASURS010000067.1:0-20813 GCA_036279935.1 Pyrinomonadaceae bacterium | reverse complement strand
TCCTGATCAACTACGCCGGTATCAATCTGCGCGACCAACTGCTCCGCATTCCGGGCATCGCACAAGTCGATCTCTTCGGCGGCACTGACTACGGAATGCGCGTCTGGATCAAACCTGACCGGCTCGCCAAACTCGGACTGACTCCCGCTGACGTTATCGCATCGCTCAAAGAGCAAAACATACAAGCGCCCGCCGGCAAGGTCGGAGGCGCACCGACGCCGACCGATCACGAATTCACGGAAACAGTGAGCGCGCCGGGACGACTGATCACTCCCGAAGAGTTTGAAAACGTCATCGTTCGGCAAACGGAAACGGGATCGGTGGTCCGAGTCAAAGACATCGGCCGCGCCGAGCTCGGTTCGCAGGACTACAACTCGTTCGGCCGGCTTAACGGCAAGCCCGGCGGCGCAATGGCGGTTTATCTCCTGCCCGGTGCGAACCAACTAAAGGCCGCGGAAACGATCTACGAGACGATGGAACACGCCAAGTCGCTGTTTCCGCCCGACATGGATTACAAGATCGTTTACGACACGACCCCCGCCGTCGAAGCGTCCATTCACGAAATCCTGAAGACCTTCGTCGAAGCGCTGATCCTCGTCACGCTCGTCGTCTTTATCTTTCTGCAAAACATCCGCGCGACGATTATTCCGTTGCTGACGATTCCCGTGTCGCTGATCGGCACGTTCATCTTCTTCCCCGTCCTCGGCTTTTCCATCAACACGCTTTCGATGTTTGGTCTCGTGCTGGCGATCGGCATCGTGGTTGACGACGCGATCGTCGTGGTGGAGGCCGTCATCCACCATCTCGAGCACGGCCTGAAACCAAAGGACGCCACTATCCAGGCCATGAAGGAGGTGTCTGCGCCTGTAATCGGTATCGCGCTGATCCTTTCAGCGGTGTTCGTGCCGGTGGCGCTGCTCGCCGGTCTGGTAGGAAGCATGTACAAACAGTTCGCGCTGACGATCGCGATCTCGGTGTTGCTCTCGGCATTCAACGCGCTCACTCTGACTCCCGCTCTTTGCGCGTTGTTGCTCAAGGAGCCGAAACCGATGCGTGGTCCACTCGGCGCTTTCTTCCGCGGCTTCAACCGAATCTTCGACATCACTACAAAAGGCTACGTCAGCGGCGCGCGCCTGCTCATCCGCCGTTCGATTGTGACGCTCGCAATCATCGCCGTGGTCGTGATCGGCGCCGGCCTCTTCGCTCGCCAACTTCCGGCGGGATTCATACCGGATGAAGATCAGGGCATCCTTGGCGTCAACGTGCAGCTTCCGCCGGGAGCTTCGCTGGCGCGTACGAGTGCGGTGCTGCAAAAAGTGGAAGAGGTACTCTCGAGGACCGAGGGCATTGAGTCGTATCAAACGATCGGCGGATACGGTGTGGTGACCAACACTTATCAGCCAAACTACGGTTCACTCTTCGCGCGGCTTCATCCGTGGGAAGAACGACATGGCGAAGCACTACACGTCAAGGGGATCATGGCGAAGCTGCAACGAGAGTTCGCAAACATCCCTGAAGCCGTGGTCTTTCCGTTCAACATTCCAACCCTCGCCGGCTTCGGCGCCTCATCCGGATTCAACTTCCTGATTCAGGATCGAAGCGGCTCGATGACGGTGCAACAGCTTGGCGAAGAGACGCAGAAATTCATGGCAGCGGGACGGCAACGGCCGGAGCTCGGCAACCTGTTCACCTCGTTCGATCCAAACTATCCGCAAGTGAAAGTGAGTTTGGACCGTGAGAAGGCACGAACTCTGGGTGTGCCTGTTAATGAGGTCTTTCAGGCAATGTCGACCGCGATGGGCGGAGCGTTCGTCAACGACTTCAATCGCTTTGGACGTCTTTACCGTGTTTACGTTCAGGCTGAGGCGGCTGATCGTTTGAACGCGGAGGACATCGGCCGCGTTTATGTCAAATCGAAGACGACGCACCAGATGATCCCGTTGTCAACGCTCGTGACGATTGAAGACGTCGCTGGCACGGAGATCACGAACCGTTTCAACCTGCTACGCTCAGTTGAGATTAGCGGCGCGCCGGCACGAGGCTACACGTCGGGCCAGGCGCTTGCCGCGCTCGAAGAGACGTTCACTAAGGTGATGCCCAAAGAAATGGGTTTCGCCTACTCATCACTTTCCTATCAGGAGAAGATCGCGCCGCCCGCGGGACCTACGCTGATCATGGCGATCGTAGCCGTGTTTCTTTTATTGGCGGCGATGTATGAGAGCTGGCGTCTTCCCTGGGCCGTGCTGCTGGGTTCGCCACTGGTGGCGCTCGGCGCGTTCTTCGGCTGCTGGCTGATGGGCTACGACAACAACGTGTACATCCAGATCGGTCTCGTCATGTTGATCGGCCTCGCGGCAAAGAACGCGATTCTGATCGTCGAGTTTGCCAAAGCGAAACACGAAGAAGGGCTCGGATTGGAAGACGCCGCTCTCACGTCGGCGCGGCTTCGGTTCCGGCCGATCCTGATGACGGCGTTCGCGTTCATACTCGGCGTCATCCCTTTGATGAAAGCAAGCGGCGCGGGCGCGGGCGCGCAGAACGTCATGGGCACAGGTGTCTTCTGGGGCATGCTGGTCGCGACCGCACTCGGTGTGTTCATTATTCCCGGCAATTACACCTTCATCGAAGGTCTCGGCCGTAAACGTGCGAAACAGGCCGCGGCGCCACCGACGGAGGTGGTCCATGCGGAGCCGATTCATGCCGAGGTGAGAGGAGAGCACGTATGAGGCGATTCGTTATATTGTTCCTGATACTTGCTCTGTGCAACACGTTCGCTTTCGGTCAGAAGTATCAACGACCGAAAGTGCAAACGCCGCCGGAGTTTCGGAGCGGGCCGCCGGGAAACGATCCGCAAACTGTCGCCGATTTGAAGTGGTTTGAGGTCTTCCAGGACAAAGCGCTTCAGGAGCTCATTCAGGCAGCACTCGCCGGCAATTACGATCTGCGCGAGTCAGTCGCGCGAATCGATCAGGCGCGCGCAAACTACGGTCTCGAGCGTTCGAATCAGTTCCCCACTATCGCCGCCAGCACTGACATCATCACCGAACGGCGATCGCGCAGCGGCGCCGTCGACATTCCCGAACCCATCAATCGAAACCGCACGTTCGGCAGCGTCCTGCTGAACCTGCTCACTTTCGAGCTCGACATCTGGGGACGACTGCGAAAGGCAACGGCGGCCGCCAAGGCCGATCTGCTGGCGACTGAAGAAACGCGCAAGGCTGTCATTACCACTCTCGTCAGCGACGTCGCGACCGCATATTTCAATCTTCGCGAACTCGACTTCGAGCTGGACATTGCGCGGCGAACGCTCGCCTCGCGCGAGGAGTCGCTGCGGATCATCAGGCTCCGGCAAACGCGCGGCGTGGCGACGATGCTGGAAGTTCGTGAAGCCGAAGAGCTCGTTTACGACGCGAGCGCGGTGATTCCCGCGCTCGAACAGTCAGTCGAACGAACCGAGAACTTCATCAGCTTTCTGACCGGCAAGAATCCACAATCGATCACACGCGGCGCCGAGCTCACGGATAGCGTGCTGCCGCCGAGCGTGCCGGCAGGCTTGCCGTCCGACCTGATCGAGCGGCGGCCGGACATTCGCGCCGCCGAACAAAATCTGATTGCCGCCGAAGCGCGCATCGGCGTCGCGAAAGCCGCATATTTCCCGCGCATCTCGTTGACCGGCTTCCTCGGGTTTGAAAGCGCGCAGCTCTCGAACCTGTTCAAGCCGTCGCGCAGTGTGTGGGCGTTTGTGCCGCAGCTCACTCAGCCGATCTTTACCGGTGGACGTCTGAAATCAGGCGTGCGGTTCAGCCAGGCTGAAAGAGACCTGTTCCTGGTCAACTACGAGCGAACCATTCAAAACGCTTTTCGCGAAGTCTCCGATTCACTGGTTTCGTATCGCAAAGTGAAAGAAGAGCGAACTCAACGCGAACTGCTCGTCGATACTCTTCGCGATCGCTCGCGGCTGGCGTACCTGCGTTACAACGGCGGCGTCGCAACGCTGCTGGACGCGCTCGATGCCGATCGAAATCTCTTCGACGCGGAGCGAACGCTGGCGCAAACCCGGCGCGATGAGCTCTTGAGCGTGGTCCAACTCTACAAAGCTCTCGGTGGAGGCTGGCAGTAAGTCACAACAGGCGGGCCGACTATGAGCGTTCATAAGATAGAGTCACGGGCCTTCCGACGCGCGGAACTGAAAAGCGAGTCGCATCGGATAACCGGCCTGTTGGTCCTGCTCGGCGCGCTGATGTTTTACGTTCTGGTGCGTGGCTCGGCGACGGGAGAATTTCGCCTGCTCGCGGCGCAGATGGCGGTGCTCGTCGCCGCTGCTGCGTACGAGCTTGCGATGTTCAGAACGGTCAGGCGAGCACTGCGGAACGATCGCGAAGTCAGCATCGGGATCGTATTACTCAACGTATTCATCGAAACGCAGCTCCCGACGATCGCGATCGCGCTTCTGATCAAGAGCGGCCTTGTCGAGCCGCAGATCGCGCTCGTTTCTCCCGCGGTGCTTCTCTATTTCCTTTTCATCATCCTTTCGACGCTGCGCCTGAGCCCGGGACTCTGCATTCTGACGGGACTGGCGGCTGTAGCGGGCTACCTCGTAGTCACGTTCTCGATTGGAATCAAAGAGGACGCCGCACCCGGCGGAGTACCGATGTACCTGCTGTATGCGCTGCTGATTTATGGCGGCGGCGTCGTGGCGGCGATCGTGGCGAGCCAGATTCGCAGTCACGTCTTTGCCGCACTCAGCGAAGCGCGTCTGAAAGGTGAGCTCGATCGCGTCAACCACGATCTCGACATTGCTCGATCGATCCAACAGGGACTGCTGCCTTCGACCGTTCCGAGTCTCGAGCAGTTTGATCTCGCGGGATGGAACCAGCCGGCTAACCAAACAGGCGGCGATTATTTCGACTGGCAACAGCTTCCGGACGGGCAGCTCGCAATCAGTCTCGCGGACGCAACCGGACACGGAATCGGACCCGCACTCGTCAGCACTTCGTGTCGCGCTTATGCGCGCGCGAGTTTCCTCAGCGGCAACGGCCAGACGGGCCTGTTGCAGACGCTGAACGGACTGTTGTCACAGGACCTGTCAGCGAACCGCTTCGTCACCTTTGCCGTTGTCTTTCTGAACCCGATTCTCGCGCAGATCAAAGTGCTGTCCGCGGGTCATGGACCCATTCTCTGGTACCGGTACAAGACCGACCAGTTTGAAGATCTGAAGGCGCACGGCATTCCATTGGGAATGATTGAAGGCGCGCGATATGAAACCGCGACCGCGCGTTACATGGAGCATGGCGATCTGCTCGTGCTCGTCACTGACGGCTTTTACGAGTGGGCCAACCGAAACGGCGAGGAGTTTGGTCTCATGCGGCTCGAAGCCGTGATTCGCGAGTCGCGCGATTATTCGGCCAGGGAGATCATCGAGCGATTGCGCTCGGCAGTGGCGAAGTTTTGTCAGGGCGCCGAGCAGCAGGACGACCTGACCGCCGTTGTATTGAAACGAAAGTTTGCCGGCCACGCCGCTGACGTTGTCACTACCAAAACGGAAGTCGCGGACCACAGCACGCTTCAGCCAAGCCTGGCGATCTGAATATTGAGGAGCATTCATCATGAGTAAAACTGTTACCGCCCAAAAAGATGCAGCGATTGCCACCGTTCGCAACCTGGTCGACGTCGCGAAACTCGACGTGCTTTATCGAGATCTCTACTTTCAGCGTGCGCGAACGCTTTTGGAACCGCTGTTGAGCCGTTCGAGCTACAACTACATGAAGGAGAACGTGGCTTCCCTCACGTGGGTCGAACGCCAGCTCCGCGCCGCGGTCGAACGGGGAGACTGGAAGAGATCGCAGGAACTGACGGACCACGCCGTTCGCACGCGCGCGTCGGCAACCGCGAATGCCGAACTGATGAAGTTGGGCGAAGAGGTCTACGAAGGTATTACCGAGGTCGTCATCGATCCGTTCTCGCCGGGGTTTCACATATTCACTGGCGGCTCGACGGAGAAACTGCTCGAGCTGCGCAGCGAAGCAGTCCATGCGCTCTCGGCGCTCGAACGCGCCGATCCGGAGAAGAAAGATTTTTACGCACGCCGGCGCGCCGATTTCCAGGCGCTCTCGATCAAAGCGGGAATCAATCAACCCACGGAGGTGAAAGCCGTCAAAGGACCGGCAGAGTTGCAGCAGGAAGCGTTGAGCGCGCTCGAGTCGGGCGACTTGTCGCTGCTCGAAAAGGTGGTCCAAAAGCTGATGGATAAGCCGGCAGCGAAGAAGGAGGAGTCCGCGGCGGCTACGCTGAGTGAGGCGGTCGAGTTGGGTGACGATATGAACTTCAAGTTCTCGGACGCGACCCTGGCGGCGGCGAAGGAGTTTGGACTGCGGCCGATCCGGACGAAGTCGCGGCGCCAGTTCGCGCACATGATTCCGCATGGCTGGCAGCCGTCGTTCAGGAAGACCGAGACGCGGCAGTGGTCGCAGGATCAGATCTCGCGTCTGACGTATCCGTCAGAGACGACTGACAAGAATCGCGAGGCGATCGAGTTCTATCTGCTCAATCCGTTCCTGACTTCGGCCGGCACGCGCTACAACGTCAATCTGGTTGAAGAAGATCTGCTGATCGAAGACTTCCCTGAACCGGATGGCAAGGAAGATCCACCGCAGTCGGCGTTGCTCTCAGCGCTCGGGCTCGAGAAGCGGCGCGGCTTGTCGCGAATGGATATCGAGAACGCGATCCTCGAGCATGGCCCTGAGATCGTCGCGAAACTCTCGCTCGACCCTGAGATCTTTCGTCTGATCGCGATTCCCGCCGACCTCTACTCGCAACTCGGACGCGAGCTCGGCTGGGGGCAGAAAGAGATGTGGACCCACTTCGACGGCTATCGACTGCTCGAAGGCGGCAAGGTCCAGGCACTCGTTGGAGGCGACAAACGCTTCGGCGGTCCCAGCGACGTCGTGAGTCTCAACACGTCGTACAGCAAAGACTCGATGATCGCCCGCTTTGCCGTGGTCCAGCGCAAGCGCATGGCGAGCTGGCAGAAGAAGTAGCGCCTCCGCTTTGCACGGGAAGTTCGTCCGAGGTGGAGATCTTCTCCCGCAAAGGCGCGAAGGCGCAAAGAGATCTTCAAAAACGCGATAGCGCTTTGCGCCTTTGCATCTTTGCGGGAAACATCGTTTTCAAACTGATCCAACACTCGCTTGCACAATTCGCTGGCACTGCATCGGACGTTGTGGCAGGATGAATCGTTTTCCAAGATAGACCGATGCTGCGTTCCCGACTCAGATGGTCCTGCCTGGTTCTGGCAACAGTCTTCGCGTCATTGACCTCGGCGTCCGCTCAGCTTCCGTTTTACACCGACGACGCCGACACGACTGCCAAACGAAAATTTCACGTTGAGCTTTCCAACGAATACGACTGGCTACAGAGATCCGCTCTTCCGGGCACTAGACAGAACACCACCGTTTTCACTGTGAACTACGGTCTCACCGACCGCATCGAGCTTGGCGTAAATGCTCCGTTCATCAAGATTTTCAATGACCGCATTTCAAGGCTGGGAAACCCAACGGGAATCGGCGACACACAGTTCGGAGTGAAAGTCAGATTGTTCGACGAACGCGAAGATTCAAAGCTGCCGGCGGTGACGGCGGTCTTTTACATGGAAGCGCCGACGGGCAGTACACGAAAACAGATCGGCTCCGGCAAGATGAACTATTGGGTGTATGGAGTTCTGCAAAAATCGCTCACGAAGCGAACTAAGGGACGTCTGAACGGTGGCGTTTTTTTCGCCGGAACCGACTCGACGGGCCTCGTCGGAATCCAGGCGTCGCGCGGTGAAGTGTTTACTGCTAACGGATCGCTGGTGCGAGACTTCACGTCACGACTCCAACTCGGCGCGGAATTATTCGGTGCGGTGACGAGCAACTTTGCACTGAGCCGCGGCCAGTTGATGGCCCAGGTCGGAGGCGCATACGCTGTCACTCCAAACTTTCAGTTCACTTTCGGAGTGCTCGCCGGCCATTTTCCCGCCAGTCCACGCGCTGGGGTTCACGTGGGGTTCGCCTACGATTTCAAGTGACGCAGATTTAGGCGGATTGAGCTTGCGCGCCATTGCCTTGGGCCCATTTCGCGCGATGCTCGCGGATGATGGCAATCGCCTCGTCTGCGTTGGCGACGCAGATCGGGATGTCGACGTCCTCCGCATTGATTAACGGCGTCTCAAAGTTGAGCATCGACTCTCTCACCCACTCAACCAGCGGCGGCCACAGTTTGCCGACCAGGATCAGCGGCGTGTTGTCGAGATGGCGCACCTGGAGCAACTGCCAGATCATCATCGTCTCGAGCACAGTGCCAATTCCTCCCGGCGCTACGATGAAGGCGTCAGACGCCAGCACGAAGTGATGCAGCCGCGTGAAGAACGTCTTGTGCTCGAACGCCAGCTCGACAAACGGATTCACTTCCTGCTCGAACGGTAAATCGACTCGAATACCCATCGACGTCGAACCGCCCAAACTCTCAACGCCTGCATTCGCAGCCTGCATCAGCCCCGGACCACCGCCGGTGATGATGTCGCAGCCCATTTCCGCCAGCGCGGCCGCCGTTCGTTTTGTCTCTTCGTAAGCAAACGTTCCGGGCCTCGCTCGCGCCGAACCGAAGATCGTGACGCGATAAGTATCCCGTCGCGAAGGTTTCAAACGCGTGAGGTTGTTGACGACGTCCCAAAGTCCCAGCACGGAATCCACCAGCACTTTCTTGACGGCTTCCTCGTCGGCAAGGCTTACGACATTCGTTGTATGAATTGTTGCGCTCATTTCTCCTCCATTCAGATTTCGATAACGTCGTCGAGCGCCGGACACTCCGAAGTAATGCCATAACGCGAACGGATCAGGTCACTCAACTTTGTTCGCGCGCGGTCTTCGCCGTGCGTGATGATCGTGCGCGGGTGCGACGGCGCGATGCGGCTGAACCAGTCGAGCAGCCCAGTTTGATCGGCGTGCGCACTGAACCCACCCATCGTGTGAATCGAAGCTCGCACCGGCACTTCCTCGCCAAACATCATCACGGATTTCGCGCCGTCGACCAGTTTCCTTCCCAGCGTTCCCGGCGATTGAAATCCGACAATCAGCACGGCCGTCTCCGGTATCGGCAAGTTGTGACGCAGGTGATGCATGATCCGGCCGCCGGTACACATTCCGCTTCCCGCCATGATCACGCACGGCCCTTTCGCTTTGTTCAGACCGCGCGACTCGCCGGGCGTCGTACAAGCCACCGCGGTGTCGAGGTTCTTTCGCAACACGCCCGACTGGACCAGGCCCAGCGCCTCCGCATCGAACAACTCGCTGTTCCGTCCATAAACTTTCGTCGCTTCGATCGCCATCGGGCTGTCGAGATAGATCGGGAAGCGCGGCAACGTCTTGTTTTTGAAAGCTCCGGCGAGGAGGTAAAGAAGCAACTGGGTACGGCCAACGGCAAACACCGGCACCAGCACCTTCGCTTTGTCGGCGACTGCCTTGCTGATGATCTCCCTGCCTTCGATCGCCGTGTCGTACATCGAGCGATGATTTCGATCGCCGTAAGTCGACTCCATGATCACGACGTCCGCTTCCTTGAACGGTTCGGGGTCGTGCAGCAGCGGAGCGCCGCGCGGACCGAGATCTCCCGAAAAGACGATCACCTTCCGGTGTCCGTTTTCACTCACCGTCAGCTCGATGCTCGCCGATCCGATGACGTGTCCGGCATCGACGAGGCGCGCTTCAATACCCGGCGCGACGGTGAATCGGTGTTTGTACTTGACCGGCGTTGCGAGTGACTTGAGCTTGCGGACGTCGGGTTCTTCGAATAACGGTTCGAGCGGCGGCTGCTTTGCGAGCGCGCGTTTCTGGTTTTGCCTTTTAAGATCCTGTTTTTGGAGATTGAGGGAGTCTTTGAGGATCAATCTCGCGATGTCGAGGGTCGGGCGCGTTGCGTAGACCGGTCCTTTGTAGCCATGGCGCGTCAGCATCGGCAAACGGCCGATGTGGTCCAGGTGGCCGTGAGTCAGGACGACGGCGTCGAGCTTGCCGCCTTCGATCTGGTTCGCGCGGCGGTTCTTCTGGCTCTCCGACTTTTTCCCCTGAAAGAAGCCGCAATCGACAAGCACACTCGCGTCGTTCGTCATCACATGATACGCGGAGCCGGTCACGTCGCCGGCAGCCCCGAGAAAACGAATCCTCATCGCTTCTCCTTACTTCGATTACGAATTAAAAAGGCCAGCGCCATTCGACAATGTCCGGCCGGTCGATCCCGTGCTCGTGTGCGTACCGGCGGCAGGCGATCTGCATGTTGCGGAACTTCTCTTTTGCGTGCGCGCCGATCGTCTGAAGCAACGGCACGCGATCAATGACGTCGATCGCCAGCGTATAGCGATCGATCTCGTTGTCGATCGCCAGCTCCATCGGCGTGTTGATGTTGCCGCGTTCCTTGTAGCCTCTCACGTGCATGTTTTGATGGTTGGTCCGGTTGTACGTCAGGCGGTGAATCAACCAGGGATAGCCGTGAAAGTTGAAGATGATGGGCTTGTCGGTTGTGAACAGACTGTCGAAGTCGCGATCGCAGAGTCCGTGCGGATGCTCCTTATCGGATTGGACCTTGAACAGGTCGACGACGTTGATGAAGCGGATCTTGAGCTCGGGAAATTCGGTGCGAAGCAACGCCGTCGCCGCAAGCGCTTCCTGCGTCGGGATATCGCCGGCACAAGCCATCACGACGTCAGGCTCCTTTCCGGCGTCATTGCTCGCCTGGGCCCAGATGCTGATGCCTTTCGTGCAGTGCGTGATCGCTTCCTCGACGTTCAGGTACTGCAAATGGTTTTGCTTATCGCTGACGATCACGTTGATGTAGTTTTCACTGCGCAAACAATGATCGGCGACTGACAGCAGACTGTTGACGTCCGGTGGCAGGTAGATGCGCGTCACTTCCGCGCGTTTGTTGACTACGACGTCGAGGAAACCGGGATCCTGGTGAGTGAAACCGTTGTGGTCCTGACGCCAAACGGTCGAAGTGATCAGCAGATTGAGCGACGCAACCTTTCGACGCCACGGCAACTCGTTACAGATCGACAGCCACTTCGCATGTTGGTTGAACATCGAATCGACCACGTGCGCGAACGCCTCGTAAGTCGAGAAGAAACCGTGCCGCCCGGTGAGCAGATAGCCTTCGAGCATTCCCTGCATCGTGTGCTCGCTCAGCATTTCCAGGACGCGGCCGTCCGGCGACAACTCGCCGCCATTTGCGTCCTCGGGAAAGTACTCGGCGAGCCACAGTTTTTTACTGGTTTCGTAAATGGCGTCGAGTTTGTTTGAGGTGTTTTCGTCCGGGCCGAAGACGCGAAAACTCTGCATGTTGAGCTTCATCACGTCGCGCAGAAACTGGCCCAACGGTCGCGTGTTCTCCTTTTCGATCTGGCCGGGCTTGTCAAACTTCACCGTGTAATCGTGGAAATCCGGCAAGCGCAGGCTTTTCTTGAGCGCGCCGCCGTTGGCGTGCGGATTGGCGCCCATGCGGCGAGCGCCCGCCGGCGCGAGCTCGCGCAGCTCTGAGATCAACGTGCCGTTTTCGTCAAACAGCTCCTCCGGCTTGTAGCTGCGCATCCATTCTTCGAGCATCTTCAGATGAGCAGGGTTCTTCTTGACACCGGCCAGCGGCACCTGGTGCGCGCGCCAAAAACCTTCGACTCTCTTACCGTCGACCTCAATCGGCGCGGTCCAACCCTTCGGCGTGCGCAGTACGATCATGGGCCAGCGCGGGCGCGTGGCCGTGCCGCTGTTGCGAGCCTCCTGCTGGGCCGACTTGATCATCCGGATGCAGTGGTCCAGCGTGCCGGCCATCGCCTGGTGCATCGAAGCCGGATCGGAACCTTCCACGAAGAGCGGCGTGTAACCGTAGCCTTTGAAGAGATCCGTCAACTCCTCGTGACTGATTCGCGCGAGCAGTGTCGGGTTGTTGATCTTGTAGCCGTTGAGATTAAGGATCGGCAGCACCGCGCCGTCACGGATCGGATTCAGGAACTTGTTGATGTGCCACGACGTCGCGAGTGGTCCAGTTTCCGCTTCGCCATCGCCGACGACGGCCGCGACGATCGAGTCGGGATTATCGAAAGCCGCGCCACACGCGTGCGAAAGTACGTAACCGAGCTCGCCGCCTTCATGAATCGACCCGGGAGTTTCAGGAGTGCAGTGGCTGCCGATGCCGCCAGGAAACGAAAACTCCTTGAAGAACCGCAACAGTCCCTCTTCGTCCTGGGTCTTTTCCGGGTAAATCTCTGAATAGGCGCCCTCGAGATAAACCGGGCCCAGAACGCCGGGCGCGCCATGTCCCGGACCTGCCATGAAGATCATGTCCAGGTCGTGCAGACGAATCTGGCGATTCAGGTGCGTATATATAAAGGAGAGCGCCGGGCTCGCGCCCCAGTGACCGAGCATTCGATTCTTGATGTGATCGGCCTCGAGCGGACGGCGCAGCAGCGGATTGTCCTGAAGATAGATCATACCCAGCGCGAGGTAGTTACACGCCCGCCAAAACGCGTGCGTCTTACGCACATCCTCATCGTTCAGCGGCGCGTCTTTGATAGTCGAACGTGCAGTTCCGTAACTGCTCAGTTCGTTAATGACCGTACTGGTGGCAACCATTGAATCCTCCCCTCACTTCCCCACAACTTCCTGGCCCACGTTGGGAATGAAATAAAACATCAGCGCGATGATGGCGTAGACCGTTATCAATTGAACGCCCTTGAACCAATTTGACTGCCCGTCGGCTGCGATCATCGCCCCAATCAACACTGCCAGTAACATCGATCCGATCTCAGCGCGATTGAACGACAGCTCCAGCGGAGTCGGAGCGATGAAGTAACTGGCAAAGACCAAGACCGGCGCGACGAACAACGCGATCTGAATACAACTCCCCAACGCGATACCCACCGACAGGTCCATCTTGTTCTTGCGCGCCATTGCGATCGCCGATCCGCTCTCCGCGGCGCCGCCGACAATCGCGAGAAACACAATGCCGATAAACACCGACGACATTCCGAGCGCTTTCCCCGTCTCTTCGGCAGCGCCGACGAGAATCTCGCTCATCCATGCCGCCATCACCGATGCCGCCAGCAGCGTTCCGACCGCGCGCGGCACGCCCCACTGCTCGTGCGCGTGCTCTTCACCGTAGTCGCCGGCGTCAACACTCGCGAATGAACCGGCATGCGTCTTCAACGAGAAGAACAGGTAAAGCGCGTACGCGAGTAACAACAAGCCCGCGATACAGACGTTGAGCAGTTGCTCCTGGCGGACGACTCCTTCCGGCGCAAAATAGCGGCTGAAGGCGCTCGGCACCGTCATGCTGACCGCAGCCAGAAACATCATCGTGCTGTAAGCGCGAGTGGCTGCGGGATTGAATCGCTGTTCGTGATAGCGGGTCCCGCCAACGAGAAACGCAACGCCAAGCGCGAGCAACAGGTTCGCGAGAATCGCGCCGATCAACGACGCCCTCACGATGTCCAGATAGCCCGCCTTCAACGCGACCAACGCGATGATCAGCTCAGGCGCGTTGCCGAAAGTCGCGTTTAGAAAGCCGCCGACCGCGTCGCCCGTGCGCGTCGCGAGTTGTTCCGTGGCCTGAACGATCTGCGCCGCAATCGGAACGATCGCCAGCGCCGCCGAGAAGAAGACCACCGGCGCTGAAACGTGACCCCAGTGTTCCAGCACGATGGTGATCGGAATAAACAGCAGCATCCAGTTGATAGGGCGGCGGAGAAATTTCCCCATCGGCGTAGTCAACGGCAGTGAAACATCGTGGTCCATCATTATCACCTCGGAAAAATCGCGCTCAGGATCAAGCCGATGACGACCGCCGAAATCACAGTCACCAGGCCCGGCAGCATGAAACTATGGTTGAGTAGATACTTGCCGATGCGAGTCGAGCCCGTTTGATCGAACGAAACGGCAGCCAGCAAACTGCCGTAGGTCGGCAAGAAGAAGACGCTGTTCGCGGCCGGGTAAAACGCGATCAGGTAACGCGTGGGAAGTTGAAGCGCAAGACCGACCGGGACCAGGATGGCAACGGTCGCCGCCGCACTGAACAACACCGACGACAGCAAGAACAGGCCAATGGCAAACGACGATGGATACTTGAAGATCACGCTGGAGATCGCCGCGACGATCTGCGCGCGATTCGCTTCGAAGAACGACGAGCCGAGCCATGAGATCCCGATGATGCAGATGACGGCCACGATGCCGCTGTGCATGATTGCGCCCTTGATCGTGGCTTCGGGCGAGGCTTTGAAGAAGATCATGATGAGTCCGGCGATCGCAAACATGACGATCATGATCGCGAAACCCATGTCGATCTGATCGGTCTCGAACCCCGTGTCGGTGACGACCGAGTACACCGGCCGCAGACTCGGGAAAATGCCGATCAAAACGACGGCGACGATGCCGGCGAGAAACAGCAACGTCGAACCCCGCGCATTGAACAGCGCTTCGCCTGTCAGCGTGCGTGACGTTTTCGCCGGCTCGGCAGCGTCGGCCGGCTTGCAGTCCGGATCTTCGCTCGGGTTCTTTCCACGCCACGCTACCGACAGAGCGCCGATCAAAACAGCCAGAAACGTCGATGGAATCGTCACCGCGAGCAACTGCGGCAGCGAAATTCCTCGCGCCACGAGCAGCCCCGTCATCGCGACTGTCGCCGCCGAAATCGGCGACGCAAGTACGCCCTGAAAACCCGCAATGACGCTGATCGAGAGCGGCCGTTCAGCTCGTACGTTCGCTTTCCGAGAGACTTCCGCAATCACAGGCAGGAGCGCGTAGATGACGTGCGTCGTGCCTGACGCAAACACCAGCAGGTAAGTGACGACGGGAGCGATGAACGTGATGTAGCCCGGATGCCGCCGCATGACTCGCTCGGCTATCGACACGAGATAGTCGAGCCCACCGGCGGCTTGCATCGCGGCGAGCGCCGTGATCACCGCGATGATCATTCCGATCACCACACCGGGAGGACCACCGGGCGGGAGCTTCAACACAAACACGAAGATGACCAGACCGATACCCGCGACGGCGCCGAGGGCAATGCCGCCGAGACGCACGCCGATGAGGATGCACGCCAACAGAATTGCGAGTTCAAGCCAGAGCATGTTCGCTCCTCTACGCGCCGCGCCAAACGTCAATAGTTGTAAAAAAGCTTCTGGATTTCCTGGAGTGGCCGCGGCTTCAGCAAAGCGAGCGTCAACAGGATGCGCGCTTTCTGCGGATTGAGTTCATCGGACGCGACGAAACCAAGTTCGTCGTCGTTCACTTCCACATTTCGTCCGACCGAGCCCGTCGCCACGCGACTGCTTCTCACGACGATGACGCCTTTCTTCGCCGCCCTCGCCGCTGCTTCCAGTGAAGCCTTGTTCATGTTGCCGTTGCCGACTCCCGCGATGACGATTCCCTTCGCGCCATTGTTCACCGACGCATCGATCAGATCCGCCGGCATATCGACGCACGCGAACACAATGTCGACGCGCGGAAGTTTCGTGACGTTGGTGACGTCAAACTCGCTCATCGTCGTGTGCCGCCACTGAGGCGTGTTGTAGAAATCGTTCTTGCCGTAAGCGGCCACGCCCACCACGCCGCGCAGCGGAGACATGAATGTTTGAATCGCCGTCGTGCTTGTCTTCGTGAGCGAATGGGCGGCGTGGATCCAGTCGTTCATCACAACCAGCACTCCGCGGCCGTGCGCTTCCGGATCAATTGCGACTCCGACCGCGTTGTAGAGGTTCAATGGTCCATCGGCGCTGACCGCCGTCGACGGACGCATCGATCCGACCATTACCACCGGCTTCTCAGTCTTGACGACGAGGTTGAGAAAGAAGGCGCTCTCTTCCATCGTGTCAGTGCCGTGCGTGATCACGAACCCGTCGACGTCCGGTTTGGACGCAAGCTCGTTGATGCGCTTCGCTACTGCCACCAGGATGTCGAACGACATGTCCTGTGAACCGACGTTCGAGATCTGTTCGCCTTTAACGTTCGCGAGATCCTTGATGCCGGGGACCGCGGCGAGCATGGCGTCGATGGTGACGGCGCCCGACGTGTACCCTGATTGAGTTCCGGTTGCGGCCGCGCCGGCGATGGTTCCGCCGGTGGCGAGAATGACGATGTTCGGCTTCTTCGCCTGCGCCGCGACTGAGACCGCGCACAAAATTACGATTATCAGTAAGAATGGGGTTTTGTTTGTCTTCATGGGATGCTCCGTTCAATGGGCCACCAGGCCCGTGCCGCGAAATATTTCGCAGGCTCGGTGTACCTGCTCCTCTGCGGGAGGTTCAACGTCGTAGAGCGTGTAGTTCATTCCGAGTTCTTTCCATTTGTATCGGCCCAACTGGTGAAAGGGCAGCACGTCGACTCGCGAGACGTTTCCCAGCGAGGCGGAGAACTGCGCGGTCTGCTCGATGTCCGCGGGGTTATCAGTAACTCCGGGCACCAGCACAAACCGCACCCAAACGGGACGCTTGCGCGCCGCCAGCCGGCGGGCGAAATCCAGTATTGGACCGTTGTCTTTGCCGGTGAGATGTCGATGCCGATCGAGGTCCCACGTTTTGATATCCAGCAACACGAGATCGATCTTTTCCAGTTCGTCGTCGCTCAAACGATTTCCGAGAAAGCCGTTGGTATCCAGGGCCGTGTGGATGCCCATCTCTTTGGCTGCCGTGAAGAGCCTCACGGCAAAGCGGTCCTGCATCAGCGGCTCGCCTCCGCTCAGCGTGAGGCCGCCATTCATGATCTTCAGCCCGTGGCGATACTTGCGCAGCTCTTCGGTTGCGCGCTCGAGCGGCACGGGCATGCCGTTGGTCAACCGCCACGTGTCGGGGTTGTGGCAATACAAGCATTGAAACTGGCAGCCCGCGGTCCAGGCCACGACCCTGACGCCTGGTCCATCGACTGTCGATCCTGTGGTGAACGAATGCAAAAACCCTATGTCTCCGCTGTCGAGCGCTTTTTTAATGACTGACTCGGAAACACCCGAGCTCATGTTCACGCGCAGTTCGAACGGGCTCGAGGCCTCCAGCGGCGTAGACTGCAATGGTTCGGTTGGACTTATTACTTCTGACATCACTAACGACCTTTCACGATCCGTGGAAGGTGCGGTTGATCACGTCGAGTTGCTGCTCGCGGCTCAATCGCACAAAGTTAACGGCGTATCCAGAGACGCGAATCGTCAGGTGCGGGTACTTCTCCGGATGGTCCATCGCGTCCAGCAGCGTTTCACGATTCAGGACGTTCACGTTCATGTGATAACCCGTCGCTCCGAAAAACGCATCGAGCATGTTGCGCAGGTTGGTGATTCGATCTTCTTCGATCCTTCCCAGCCCTTGCGGCAACAACGAGGCCGTCAGGGAAATTCCGTCGGCTGCATCCCGATACGGAATCTTTGCGACTGACGCAGCGGACGCGTGAATCCCGTGCTTGTCGCGGCCGTGCATCGGATTGGCGCCCGGCGCGAAAGGCTCACCCTGACGCCTGCCGTCCGGCGTATTGCCGGTGCTCTTCCCGTAGACGACGTTCGAAGTAATCGTCAGAATCGATTGCGTGTGCAGTGCCTTGCGGTAAGTCGGGTACTTGCGCAGCTTGCTCATGAAGGTGCTGACGACCCACGTCGCGAGATGATCGACGCGATTGTCGTTGTTGCCGAACTGCGGAAACTCACCTTCAGTTTCATAGTCTTTGACGAGACCTGACTCGTCGCGAATCACTTTCACTTTCGCGTAGCGAATCGCCGACAGACTGTCCGCAACAATCGACAAACCGGCCATGCCAAACGCCATCGTCCGCAACGGCGCGTAGTCGTGCAGCGCCATTTCGACGCGCTCGTACGCGTACTTGTCGTGCATGTAGTGGATGACGTTCATGGCGTTGACGTAGACGTTGGCCAGCCACGTCATCATCTTTTCGAAACGATCGACCACGTCGTCGAACTCGAGATACTCGCCTTCGACAGCGCCGATTGCTGGTCCAACCTGGGCGCCGGTGATCTCGTCTCTGCCGCCGTTGATGGCGTAGAGCAAACACTTGGCGAGATTGGCCCGCGCGCCGAAGAACTGCATCTGCTTGCCGACCAGCATCGGCGAAACGCAACAGGCGATCGCACCATCGTCTCCCCAGGCACTGCGCATGATCTCGTCACTTTCAAACTGAATCGAACTGGTATCGATGGCGACCTTCGCGGCGAAACTGCGGAATCCGTCGGGCAAACGCGGCGAGTACCAAATTGTGAGGTTCGGTTCGGGTGCCGGGCCGAGGTTGTAGAGCGTTTGCAGAAAGCGGAAGCTGGTCTTCGTCACCAGCGAACGGCCATCGTCGCCCATTCCCCCAATCGACTCGGTGACCCACGTCGGATCGCCGGCGAACAGGTCGTCATATTCGGGCGTGCGGAGAAAGCGAACGATGCGCAGCTTGATCACGAAATCGTCGATGATCTCCTGCGCCTGTTCTTCCGTGATCAGCCCGGCTTCGAGATCGCGATGGAAATAGACGTCCAGGAAAGTCGACGTCCTGCCCAGCGACATTGCCGCCCCGTTCTGTTCCTTCACCGCGGCGAGGTAACCGAAGTAGAGCCACTGCACGGCTTCTTTCGCGGTGCTCGCCGGCGCTGAAACGTCGAAACCGTAGTTCGCGGCCATCTGCTTGAGCTCTTCGAGCGCGCGAATTTGTTCGGCGAGCTCTTCGCGATCGCGAATGACGTCCTCGGTCGACATCTCGCTATCAAGACTGCGCTTCTCTTCCTGTTTCTTCTCGATGAGACGAGCGACGCCGTAAAGCGCGACGCGCCGGTAATCGCCGATGATGCGGCCGCGGCCGTAGGCGTCAGGCAGTCCCGTCAGGATGTGCGCGCTGCGACAGCGCCTGATGTCGGCTGTGTAAGCGTCGAACACGCCTTCGTTGTGTGTCTTGCGATACTTGGTGAATGTTTCGACGATGTGAGGATCGGGTTCGTAGCCGTACGTCTTCAGCGCGCTGAGGACCATGCGGAACCCGCCGTTTGGCATGATCGCGCGTTTCAACGGAGCTTCCGTTTGCAGACCGACGATCACTTCGTTGTCGCGATCGATGTAGCCGGGTGCGTGGGCCGTTATCGAGCTCGGAATCTGCGAGATGTCGAGCACGCCTTTTTTGCGTTCTTCGACAAACAGATCCGTGAGTTTGGCCCAGACGTTTTTCGTCCGCTCGGTCACGGGCGCGAGGAACGAATCGTCGCCGTCGTACGGGTGATAATTTTGTTGAATAAAGTCGCGAACGTTTATGTCTTTCTGCCAGATACCCGTGTTGAATCCTTTCCATGCCGGAACCGGCGTCGCGGTTGGTCGCTCGGCTCTTACAGTGCTGACCATCTTGTTCCTCCTTTGCTCCCTGTGTGCAAATACGGCTCAACGCAACCGCAACAACGTGGCGGTGTGTCGAGCGATCATCAACTCTTCATTAGTCGGAATAACCCAAACTGAGACTTTGCTTTGCGGCGTGGAAATTCGTGGTCCCTTCGCGGCGTTTGCTTCCGCATCCAGTTCGACGCCGAGCCACGCGCTCGATTCACAGATCCGTTTGCGAATCTCGGCTGAGTTCTCGCCGATGCCGGCGGTGAAGACGAGCGCGTCGATGCCGCCGAGGACTGCCGTCAGCGCGCCGATCTCTTTCGCTGCGCGATAGACGAAGTAATCGACCGCCAGTTTCGCGTCAGGTTCGTCGCGGCCGAGCAAATCGCGCATGTCGTTGCTGATTCCCGAGATCCCGATCAGGCCGCACTTCTTGTAAAGCAGCGTCTCAACTTCCTTCGTCGAGAATTTCAACCCCTGGAAGAGATGGAGCACGACGCCGGGATCGAGCGCGCCGGGCCTCGTACTCATGCACAGACCATCGAGCGCCGTGAAACCGAGCGTGCTGTCGACGCTCTTTCTCTCTCTGAGCGCGCACAAACTCGCGCCGCTTCCGAGATGCGCAACGATCACGCGTCCATCGGCGATCTCCGGCGCGCCCGACGGCAGCACCGACGCAATGTATTCGTACGACAAGCCATGAAAGCCGTATCGCTGAAGGCCCGTCCGGCGCAGATCGCCCGGCAACGGGAGCAGCTCGGCTACCGCCGATTGCCCGCGATGAAAGCTCGTGTCGAAGCAGGCAACTTGTGGAACTTCAGGCAGCCGTTCGGAGACGGCTTCGATGGCGGCGAGGTTGTAGGGTTGGTGAAGCGGCGCCAGCGGAATCAACTGTTTCAACTCCGCGATCACTTCGGGACTCACGATCGTCGGACCTTTGAATCGCGAACCGCCATGGACCACGCGATGGCCGACGCCCAACACGCGAGCGCCTCCGTAGTTCCCTCTCAGCCACGCGGCGAGCTCAGCAACGGCCTCACTTCCATCCTTTACGGAAACGTCCTGGTTCGCGAGGCTCTTCCCTGCGTCGTCCTTGACTGAGAGACGCGGCGAAGTGCCGATGCCCTCGATCTGCCCGCGAGTCGCAAGACGCCATTCGTCTCCCGCAGGCCGCTGAAACACGCAGAACTTCAAACTCGATGAACCAGCGTTGAGAACGAGTGCATAGTCGTCCATAACTCAACTCCTAGCAGGCTGCTGAAAAAGTAATTTTGATCTCCGAACTAAAATTTTCTCTGTGCTGCCTCGGCGTTCTTTGCGTCTTTGCGGTGAAATTCCTACAGAACAGGCCCACCGCGGAGACGCAGAGCCCGCAGAGTTTGCGCAGAGAGGTTTTGCTAGCCGGTTTTTCATCAGCCTGCTACACCTTGCTGCGCCGGTGATGGGCCACCAG